>JADZAK010000157.1 GCA_020852595.1 Rhodospirillaceae bacterium | reverse complement strand
TCCTGGTCGTGACGCAGCCTGAAAACCTGATCGGTCAAAAGGCGAACGGCATCGACTTCGAAGCCAGCTATCGCTTCCAGCTCGCCGACCTCGTCGACTCGTGGGGCGGTGAAATCGCGATCCGCGCTATGGGCAGCCGCGTGATGACCCTCGACACGCAGAACACCGACGGCCGCGTTTATGACGGCGTCGGCGTCGTCGGCGGTTGGGGCGGCATCCCGCCGTTCAGCGGCAACCTGAACGCGCCGAAGTTCCGCGGCAACATGTCGATCGCCTACAACGGCGACCCGGTCACGCTGCGTCTGACCGCGCGTTACACCGCGGCCGGCGTTTACGGCAACGGCTTCATCGAGTGCACGACGGGCTGCCCGGTGTCGACCACGAACGCTCCGACGTTCGGCGGCAACCACATCGACAGCATGACGACGTTCGATCTTTCGGGCACCTACAAGCCGCTCGAAGAACAGAACATCGAACTGTTCGCGACGATCGAAAACCTGACGAACGCGCAGCCGCCGATCATCGGCGGCAGCCGCTCGTCGACGCACTGGTCGGGTCAGGGTAACTCCGACTACGACCGCGTCGGTCGCCAGTACCGCATCGGTATGCGCTTCCAGTTCTAATCGCGCGAAGCGTTTGCGTCCGGAAGAGGCGGGGCCAGGGAACTGGCTCCGCCTTTTTCATTTTAGTTTTCGGCGGCTTTTTGCCGATAAAGCGCCGACTATTGGCAATAATCCGCTCAGGGAAAATGAGCGGCTTTCGCGAAAATCTAAAAAACTATTTAATTTTAATGCATTAGCGGCTTGATCCGCATCAAGGTGAGTTGGCACAGCGCTTGCTATGAAAAAGACCTGAGAGGACGTTATTTGCGTGCCGCCTCGCGTCTCGCGGGGGTTGTTGGCGCGCACTCTCCACATCTTGAAGACGGCCCACGCGCAACACACCGGTTGGCGTGAGGGTGGGCGTTTTTAAATTATATCGTATTTACAATAACTTACGAAGTGTGTCGCGCGGGGCACACTCGCGCGCATAAAGCATGCGCCGCAGGCCGCGGATGTTGTAACACCCCCGAAAAGCACGTAATCAGCAGCCCGCGAGTGCCCTGGTAACAAGGGCCTCCAGGGAAAACGTGGGTCCGATGGGCTCACGAGGGAGACTTAGTTCAGCAAATGCCGTGTGCCGTCCCTGAGCGCAAGTCATGCGCCCAAATCCGCTGCACGCGACACTGCGCAAACCTCATGAAGGGGAATCTATGACCGCATCTCGTCACGTTAAGGCGCATACGCTCGCCACGACCTCGGCGATCGCCATCCTGTTGTCGACGGCCGCGCCGCAGATCGCGAGCGCACAGCAGGCCGCTCAAGAACCTGCCGCCGTCGATGAAATCGTCGTCACCGGTTCGCGCATCGTGCGCGACGGCTACGAAGCTCCGACGCCGGTGTCGGTGCTCGGCGCCGAAGAACTGGACTCGATGAACGCGAACAACATCGCCGACGCCGTCAACGCCCTTCCGGCGTTCTCGGGCTCGGTGAAGCCGCGTAACATGACCGCGAACCTGAGCTCGGGCGCCGCCGGCGTGAACCAGCTCAACCTGCGCGGCATGGGCACCAACCGCACCCTGATCCTGCTCGACGGCCAGCGCGTCATCAACTCGTCGCTGACCGCGCAGAACAGCGCCCCGGACATCAACTCGTTCCCGAACGGTCTCGTTCAGCGCGTCGACGTCGTGACGGGCGGCGCCTCGGCCGCTTACGGCTCCGACGCGCTCTCGGGCGTCGTCAACTTCATCATCGACAAGGAATTCACCGGCATTAAGGGTGAAGTCCAGGGCGGTATGACGCAGTGGCGCGACGACAAGAACTACAACGTCTCGCTCACCGCGGGCACGCCGTTCAGCGGCGGCCGCGGTCATTTCCTGATCGCCGGCGAAATCGGCTACATCGGCGGCATCGGCGGCGTTCCGCGTGATTGGAACGACAGCAGCGCGGCCATGGTCGTGACCCCGGCCTGGACCGCCAACCCGGCCAGCGGCGCACCGCAGTATATCGTTGCGCGTAACGTCGGTCTGTCGCGCGGCACCCCGGGCGGCGTGATCACCGCCGGTCCGCTCAAGGGCATCATGTTTGGTCCGGGCGGCACGCCCGCGCCGTTCCAGTTCGGCACCGACGTCGGCAACAACTTCATGCAGGGCGGCGACTGGCGCGTTTCGCGCATTGACGACGGCCTCGACCTCGATCCGCGCGTGAAGCGTTATGTCGCTTACAGCCGTCTCAGCTACGACATCAGCGACAACGTCACCGCGTTCGTGGACGCTCAGTGGGCCAATGCGCACGCCGACAACACCTCGAACCCGAACCGCCGTCTCGGCAACAACACCGTCCTGGTCGACAACGCCTTCATCCCGACCTCGGTGCGTAACCAGATGGTGGCCCTCGGTCTGACCAGCTTCACGCTGGGCTCGACCAACGTCGACACGCAGCGCTTCCGCGCCGACAACCGCCGTACGCTCCGCCGCTTCTCGGGCGGTCTCGACGGCAACGTCACCGCGTTCGAAACCGACTGGACCTGGAATGCCTACATCCAGCACAGCATGACGGGCCTGTCGCCGCGCACGCCGCACGTCGGCATCACGCCGAACTACCTGAAGGCGATCGACGCCGTTGTCTCCGGCGGAAACATCGTCTGCCGCGTGAACGCCGACGCGAACACGGCCAATGACGATCCGGCCTGCCGTCCGTTCAACGTCATGGGTATCGGCGTGAACAACCAGGCCGCCGTCGACTATGTGACGGGCACCGCTTACCGTTATGAGTCGCTGAAGCAGGATGTGATGGCGTTCAGCGTCAACGGTGAACCGCTCGAATTGTGGGCCGGTCCGGTCTCGCTGGCGTTCGGCGTCGAACACCGCAAGGAAAGCGTGAAGGGCCTGGCGAGCGCGCGCGACGAAGCGACGCAGTTCTTCGCCGCGAACTATCACGCCAGCTTCGGCTCGTTCAACGTCACGGAAGGTTTCGTCGAAACCCTCATCCCGCTGGCCAAGGACGAAACGTGGGCCCGTTCGCTCGATCTGAACGCCGCCGTTCGCGCGACCAGCTACTCGACCTCGGGCTACGTCACGACGTGGAAGTTGGGTCTGACCTACCAGCCGGTGGACGACATCCGCTTCCGTATGACGCGTTCGCGCGACATCCGTGCGCCGAACCTCGGCGAACTGTTCACCGCCGGTCAGACGAACTCGGGCGAACCGCTGTTCGATCCGTTCCTGAACGTGAACATCCCGGCGTCGTTCCGTCTGACGCGCGGTAACCCGAACCTGCTGCCGGAAAAGGCGGACACGACGGGTCTCGGCGTGGTGTTCCAGCCGACGTTCCTCCAGGGCTTCCAGGCCTCGGCGGACTTCTACAACATCAACGTGAAGGGCTCCGTGCAGGCCCCGAGCGGTCAGACCGTCGTGAACCTCTGCTTCGCGGGGAACACGGTGCTCTGTAATGCGATCCAGCGCGGCGCCGACGGCCTGATCTTCCAGGTCATCACGCAGCCTGAAAACCTGATCAGCCAGAAGGCGCAGGGCATCGACTTCGAAGCCAGCTACCGCACCCCGGCGTCGGTGATCAGCGAGAGCCTGGACGGTAACTTCTCCGTCCGTGCGATGGCCACCCGCGTGATCAAGCTGCGCACGGTCAACACGCAGGGCATCTCGATCGACGGCACCGGTGTGGTCGGCGAGTGGGGCGGCATCTCGCCGTTCAGCGGCAACCTGACGGCGCCGAAGTGGAAGGGCCTGATGACGTTCGGTTACGACGTCGATACCTGGAACGTGCGTATGAACGTGCGTTACACGGGCGCGGGCAAGTACGACAACGGCAACTTCGTGATCTGCTCCAGCGGCTGCCCGACATCGACGGCCAACAAGCCGACGATGGGGGAAAACCACATCCGCTCGGCGACGACCCTCGATCTCACGGGCGGCTTCAAGCCGTTTGACGACTACAATGTCGAGATCTTCGGCACCGTCGAAAACCTGCTCAATGCCGATCCGCCGGTCATCGGCGGCAGCCTCACGGCTGCGTACTACAACGGCATGAGCAACAAGGACTACGACGTGATCGGCCGTCAGTACCGCGCCGGTATCCGCTTCCAGTTCTAAGCGGCACGTTCGAGATTGAAGGGGCGGGACCGGGAAACCGGTCCCGCCTTTTTCATTTTATGACGCCGGCGGCGAAAAGTTCGTGCCGGCGGGCGTTCGTGGTCGCTTGAGGAATCCGGCCGGCCGCGCGCGCGGCTTTGATCGTCTCGAGATTGAGGACCGTGGTGTTTTTCACCGTGCCGCCTTCGGTGGCGAGGTACTCGACGATGGAAAGAATCTCTTCGTCCGGGACGTGCGGGACGCCGGGCATCACGCCGGTCAGCGGCACCTCGTCGACCGTGATGGTTCCGGACATGCCCCATAAAATGGCTTGCGCCATGAAGGCGGCGCCGTCCGCGCTCGATCCGATCTGTCCGACGCGGCCCATGAGGCGCGGGAAGGTGCCCGGGATACCTTGCGCATCGGCCTGATGGCAGAGCGAACAATGTTTGAGATAACTGGCCTGCCCGTCGGCGAATGCGGACGAAGCGGCGAACAGCGCCGCCAGAAATGCCAGATACTTCATGCCCCGGTACGAAATGCTACGCGCGGCTGCCCGGATATATCCAAAAATAACTCCATACGTACTTCGCTTCGCGCACGGGAGAGACGCCGCGGTGATAGTGAGTCCAGTAGGGCGGGAAGAGCACGATCTTGCCCGCCGCGGGCTTCACTTTAAGGCCGTCGATGAATTCCGTCTCGCCGGCTTCGGTAACATCGCTGAGGTACAACAGGCCCGCGGCCACCCGGTTGGTAACCGGCCGCGTCGCATCGTAGTGCCAGTCGAATCCTTGACCCGGGTCAACGCGCTCGATCATCGGCAACGTACAATCGAGCCCTTCCGCATCCACGAGTTCGGCGAGCCCTCTGTGTTTGGCCATGTACTGCTCCATCGTCGACCGCATCGTGGGCACGACCGCCATGAACAGAGCTTCCCATTCGGCCGACTGCCGGCTGATCGCAAGTTGGGTGCCCGAGCGGTACTCGTGATCGACGGCCTTGCCTTCGACGATGACTCGGCTGGCTTTGCGGGCCGGGTCGCGCTCGAAGGCGGAAATGATCTTGGCGCAAAGTTCGGCCGGAACGGCGCCCGGAAACTCTTCAACGAACATCGATTCTCATCCCATGGTGACTGGGGACAGAAAACCCGTGGGGCTGGTGTTGTAAACCCATATTCTGAGTGGCGTGTCGCCCAACCCTCCATAGGCGGGATGTCGCCGGTCGATTTGG
>JADZAK010000156.1 GCA_020852595.1 Rhodospirillaceae bacterium | reverse complement strand
GTCAACTTTCCAGCATCCGGGTGAGGAGTTCGACGTCCTCGGCGAAAGCCGTGTCCAGCTTCACCAGTTCCTCGATCTTGCGCACGGCATGGATGACCGTGGTGTGATCTCGCCCGCCAAAAGCACGGCCGATTTCCGGGAGCGAGCGGGAGGTAAGCTGCTTGGAGAGATACATGGCCACCTGGCGGGGGCGGGCCACGGCGCGGGACCGGCGGGCCGAGCTCATGTCGGACACGCGGATCTTGAAGTGTTCGGCCACACGCTTTTGAATTTCTTCCATCGTCAGGCGGCGGTCGTGGGCGCGCAAGAGGTCCTGGAGCAGTTCCTGGGTGGTCTCGAGCGACAGCGAGCCGCCCACCAGCTGGGCATGGGCCACCAGGCGGGTGAGGGCGCCTTCCAGCTCACGCACGTTGGACGTGATCTTGTGGGCGAGGAATTCCTTCACCTTCTGCGGGACCGCTACGCCGAGCTGTTCGGCCTTGGCGTCAAGGATCCCTAAGCGCAGCTCGAAGGTGGTCGGGTGCAGGTCGGCGACGAGGCCCGAGGCCAGACGCGACCGCAGGCGGTCGCCGATTTCCTCGAGGCTCGAGGGCGACTTGTCGGCCGAGAGCACGATCTGGCGGCCCTGGTCCACGAGCGCGTTGAAGGTGTGGAAGAACTCTTCCTGGGTGGCGTCTTTGCCGGCGATGAACTGGACGTCGTCGATCATCAGCACGTCCACGGAGCGGAACTGTTCCTTGAAAGAAACGGTGTCCTGGTTCCGGAGCGCGCGGACGAACGAGTACATGAACTTTTCGGCCGAGAGGTAGATCACCCGACGATGCGGCGTGCGCTGGCGGATTTCCCAGGCGATCGCGTGCATCAGGTGGGTTTTACCAAGGCCGACGCCGCCATAGAGGAACAGCGGGTTGAAGCTGACCTGGTCGGATTCGGCCACGCGCTTGGCCGCGGCGTAGGCGAATTCGTTCGGCTTGCCGACGACGAAGTTCTCGAAGTTATAGCGGGCGTCGAGCGGCGCGGAGAGATCCGGGCCGAGCGGCGAAGCTTGCGGCGCCGTTTCCAGGGCGGGACGGGCCGGAACGCGTGAAAGACCCGCGGGCCGCGTGGCGGGCGCGGCCACGGGCGGCGCGCTCGTCATCTTCGGGGCTTCGGCCTTCACGGAATCGGACTTCACGGTATCGGATCGGGGCGCATCCACCTTGCCCGAATCCACCTTCAACGTGATTTTGCGCACGGACGGGTTCTCGCCGTTCCACAGCGCGCGAATCCGCTCGGCGTAATGGGTGGTGATCCAATCGCGCATGAAGCGCGTCGGGACCGACAGTTCGACCTCGCCGTCGCGCAAGCTGGTCGCGACGATAGGGGTCACCCAGCTCTTATAGGCGGAGTCGCCGAATTCTTGCTTGAGACGCGTCTTGACGCGATCCCATTCAGCCTGATCGATGGCTGCTTCATTCCCACGTTTCACGCGACGTGATCCCCTCGATACTTAAGTGGCGGAGAACTCAAAGCCGGGCCGGCGGGAGGTTGAGATCCCGCTTGGCCGTTCGCCGAAATTTCCGCCGTAACCCGCACCCCGAAACTCGTAGTCTTAAAACGCATCACGATATGTACGGTTGCCATATCCCGACGGTTTTTCCCCGCATCTCTTTTTCGCGCACGCCGCAACCGATTCCGAAAATTGAAAACAGCATTGGCTTTCGAGAGCTGAACAAATCCGAGAACAGCTCTTTCTGAAACGCGCTTGGTGTTCCTGATGGTTTTTTTGAGACACCGCAGTTTGTCCGTGACCGTCCGACTGGAAGTTTGAGTGGACGTTTGAACACCCGCGCGGCGTCTGGTGGCGTCATTGTAGTTGGAGGAACGGACGAGACAAGGGCAAAGATGCGCTTGACACAAAATGCTCAAAACACCGCATTCCACCTGCGTTTTCGAATCACCCGCGCAGCAAGATCATTGATTCGCAATAGCTTCGAAGTCACATGCGCGCTTTGTGCGCGCGTGACTCGGAAGACTCGGAAAAACTTTATAGATGAACAAAAGAAAGATGCGCGCCTCACGAGGAGACGCGCATGACTTTTCTTAAACCGAAAGCGTGTCTTAAACCGAAAGCGTGTTTAGGCGGCGAGCTTCTTGATGCGCGCCGAGAGACGCGAGAGCTTGCGCGAGGCGGTCTTCTTGTGGATCACGCCTTTGTTCGCACCGCGGGTCAATTCCGGCATCACCTTCTTGAGGGCGGCGAGCGCGTCGGTCTTCTTGCCGGCGGCGATCGCTTCTTCGACGGCTTTGACGAAGGTGCGGATGCGCGAGAGGCGCGCGTGATTGATCGTCGCGGCGCGGGCGTTGCGGCGGATGCGGACTTTTGCGGACTTGTGCTGGGCCATCGAGTCGTACTCTGAATGCGTCTGTGGATAATTTGGAACGCGGGCTTATAGGGGATGCCACAGGCGGCGTCAACGAGGTCCAGGCCTGGAAACGCTGGAATAAAGATATTCCCGGTTTAGCAGGCTTCTAAACTCCCGGAAGTCTCAAGTCTGACAGCCGGCGCAATAGAAGGTGGACCGCCCGCCTTGTGTGATTCGCCGGACCAGCCCCTTCCCCTTGTTGGCGGCCTTCCCGCGGCCTTTGTCGCCGCCCTTGACCCCCCGGCAGGCGCACGATTCGCCTTCGCGGCCGTACACCTTCCAGGCGTGCTGAAAATAGCCGAGCTCGCCCGAGGGCTGAACGTGATCGCGTAAAGACGAGCCGCCCGCCGCGATGGCATCGGCGAGCACTCTCTTGATGGCCGGAACCAGCTTGGCCGCGCGTTCTCCCGCCACCGAGCCCGCCTTGCGGAGCGGCGAGATGCCGGCGCGGTAGAGACTTTCGCAGGCATAGATATTGCCCACGCCCACGACGATTCGCTGGTCGAGCAGCGCCGCTTTGATGGACGTCTTGCGGCCCTTCAGCGCCGCCGACAGCACGGCCGGCGTGAATTCGGGGGTGAGAGGATCGGGCCCGAGGTGCCGGAACAACTTGTGATTCGCGAGTTCGTCCTTCGGCACGAGAGTCATGAGCCCGAAGCGGCGCGGATCGTTGAAGCGGATCTCGGCGCCCTTGTCCGTGGTGAAGATGACGTGGTCGTGTTTTTCGGGCGGGCCGCCGCCTGTGTCGACGACCATGCGGCCCGACATGCCGAGATGGACGATGAGGACATTGCCGTCATCGAGATCGAGCAGCATGTATTTCGCGCGGCGATGGATTCGCATCACCTTGCGGCCCGCGAGCTTTTCGGCGAAGGCCGGCGGGAACGGAATGCGCAGGTCCTTGCGGCGCACCTGCACACACGCGAGCCGCCGGCCTTCAAGCACGCCTTTCAGGCCGCGGCAGACGGTTTCGACCTCTGGTAACTCCGGCATCCCTACTCCGCTCGGTGTTCGCTGCGGTTTTTTTGATCGGCCGCGATCGGGCGCAAAAACCGGATTCCACTTTTTGCTGATCGCGGCCCGGTTTCGACCTCCGGTAACTCCGGCATCCTTTTCCTTCACGCTTTCAAGGCGCTTAGTGGCCTTTATAACAGCATTCCTCTATGGTCCCGCCTATGAACGAACCGGCCGAGCACGGCACCACACATTTTGGCTATCAGACAGTCCCCGAGGACGAAAAAGTCCGTCTGGTGCGGGGCGTGTTCGATTCCGTCGCCTCCAAATACGATCTGATGAACGACCTGATGAGCCTTGGGGTTCATCGTCTGTGGAAGGCCGCGATGGTGGACTGGTTAGCCCCGCGCGCCGGGCAGAGCTTCATCGACGTCGGCGGCGGCACCGGCGATATCGCCACGCGCATCCTTTCGCGCGTCGGCGCGCACGCCGGACCGGTGACCGTGTGCGACATCAATCACGAGATGATCACCGTGGGCCGCGACCGGTCCATCGACACGGGACGCCTGGACGGCATCAACTGGGTCTGCGGCGACGCCGAGAAGCTGCCGTTCCCGGACATGAGCTTCGACGCCTATACCATCGCCTTCTGCCTGCGCAACGTGACGCGCATCGACGCCGCGCTGGCCGAAGCGCGCCGCGTCTTAAAGCCGGGCGGGCGCTTCCTGTGCCTGGAGTTCAGCCGCGTCGTGGCGCCGGTGCTCGACAAGATCTACGACGCATATTCGTTCAATGTGCTGCCGGCCCTCGGCAGCATGGTGGCCGGGGACGCCGCGTCCTACCGCTACCTCGCGGAGAGCATCCGCAAGTTCCCGTCCCAAGATGAACTGCTCGCGCGCATGGGCGCGGCGGGCCTCAAAGAGTGCAAGATGCGTAACCTTTCGGGCGGCATCGCCGCCCTGCATTCCGGCTGGCGTATCTAGTTATGCTGCGCGATCTCCGCAACTTTGCGCGCCTGTGGGCGATCGGACGCACGCTTGCGCGTCATGACGCGCTGTTCCTGCTCAACATCCATCCCGCCGGCGCCTTCGTGGCGCGCAGCTGCGGGCTGATCTGGCGCCCGCGCAAGGCCGTGAAGACCATGCGTCCGGGCCTGCGTCTGGCCATGGCTTTGGCGGAATTGGGCCCCACCTTCATCAAGTTCGGCCAGGCGCTGTCCACCCGCGCCGACCTTCTGGGCGATGAAGTCGCCGCCGATCTTTCCGAGCTGCAGGACCGCCTGCCGCCGTTCCCGTTCAAGGACGCCAAGGCGGCGATCGAGACGGATTTCGCGAGGCCCATCGCGGCGATCTTTGCGAGCTTCGAGGAAACACCGGTCGCGGCCGCGTCCATCGCCCAGGTGCATTTCGCGGTGACCACGGAAGGCGCGCAGGTCGCCGTGAAGGTGCTGCGCCCCGGCGTCAAACTCGCGTTCGTGCGCGACATCGATCTCATGTTCTGGATGGCGGAGAAGGCCGAGCGTTATGCGCCGAAGCTGCGCCGCCTGAAGCCGCTGGAAGTCGTGGAGACCTTCGCCGAATCGGTGAACCTCGAGATGGACCTGCGCTTCGAGGCCGCCGCCGCGCAGGAACTGAAGGAAGATTTCGCGGGCAGTCCCATTTTCTACGTGCCGGCGATCGACTGGCAGCGCACGTCCGAGCGCATCTTGACCATGGAGCGCGTCTCGGGGATTCGCGTCGACGACCGCGCCGCCGTCACGGCGGCGGGCGTCGATCCGGTGCAGGTGGTGAAGAACGCCGCCGAGATTTTCTTCCGCATGGTGTTCGACCACGGCTTCTTCCATGCCGACATGCATCCGGGGAATTTGTTCGTCACGCCGCAAGGCACCGTGATCGCCATGGATTTCGGGATCATGGGCCGCGTGGACGGCGAGACCCAGAAGACCCTGGGCGAGATGCTGCTGGGCTTCCTGACGCGCGATTACAAACTTGTCGCGGACGTGCACGTCCGCGCGGGCTTTGTGCCGACGGAAAAAGACGTCGATATGTTCGCTCAGGCTTGCCGCTCCATCGCCGAGCCGATCCTCGGCAAGCCCATCGCCGAGATCACCATCGCCAAACTTCTGGGTCAGTTGTTCCGCGTGACCGAAACCTTCGAGATGCAGGCGCAGCCGCAATTGCTGCTCCTTCAGAAGAGCATGCTGCTGGCCGAAGGCGTGGGCCGCAATCTCGCGCCGGAAGTGAACATGTGGGAGCTGGCGCGCCCCTTGATCGAAGGCTGGATGCGCGCGCGCCTCGGCCCCGAAGGCCGCACGATGGACGCGTTAACCGGCGTCCTCAGCACGCTCCGCGCCCTGCCGCGCGTGATCGCGCGCATGGACGCCATCACGGCCGACATGGAGCAAGGCGGATTACGGCTGCATCCCG
Source organism: Rhodospirillaceae bacterium (assembly GCA_020852595.1). Lineage (GTDB taxonomy): Bacteria > Pseudomonadota > Alphaproteobacteria > Rhodospirillales > Rhodospirillaceae > SHVO01. Next base: position 1,490 of record JADZAK010000156.1, on the reverse strand, counting down.
ACAGCGCCCGCGCGATCTTCGGTCAAGCGAGCGAGCGGCGCGGCCGGCGCTGGCTGTTCTGGGCGCCGTGGATCCTGGCGGCGATCCTGGGAGCGGCGCTGATCCTCAACTAAGGGACTTTGAATTGAGGGGCGGACGGTGCGTTACCTGTGTAGGGTGGTGGCGGTGCGCCACCCGCTCCGCTCGGCCCCCTCTCCCTGAGGGAGAGGGGGGCGGTTCTGCGGATACGCACAAGACTATTGGGACCCGCCGACTTGAGATAAAATAGCGCCCATGAATACGATTATGCGCGACCTCACAGCTGGACCGACGCCGTTGCTGGAGAACAAACGCATCCTTTTGATCGTCGCCGGCGGCATCGCCGCGGTGAAGGCGCCGGATCTGATCCGGCGCCTGCGGGAGCGCGGCGCGCAGGTGCGCTGCATCCTCACCAGGGGCGGCGCCAACTTCGTCACGCCGCTGACCCTCGCCTCGCTGTCGGGTGAGAAGTGTTACCAGGAGCTGTTCTCGCTGACGGACGAAAGCGAGATGGGACATATCCGTCTTTCCAGAGAAGCCGACATCCTGCTGGTCGCGCCCGCCACCGCCGACATCATGGCGAAGATGGCGCACGGCATGGCGGACGATCTCGCGACCACCGCGCTGCTCGCCACCGACAAGCCGGTGATGATCGCACCTTCCATGAACGTGATGATGTGGACCCATCCGGCCACGCAAGCGAATCTACAGGCCTTGCAGACACGCGATATACGTATTGTCGGGCCCGGCGCGGGCGATCTCGCGTGCGGCGAGGTGGGCGACGGCCGCATGGCCGAAGTGCCGGAGATCATCGCCGCGCTCGCGCGTTTCTTCGCCAAGGCGCCGAACCGGGGGCCGCTGTCGGGCCTGAAGGCCCTCGTCACCAGCGGTCCGACCCATGAGCCCATCGATCCGGTGCGCTACATCGGCAACCGTTCGTCGGGCAAACAAGGCCACGCCATCGCGGCCGCGCTTGCCGAACTCGGCGCCGACGTCACGCTCGTCTCGGGGCCCGTGACCGAAGCCGATCCGGACGGCGTGAAGATCGTACGGGTCGAGACCGCCAAGCAGATGATGAAGGCCTGCAAGGACGCGCTGCCGGCGCAGATCGTGGTGTGCGCCGCCGCCGTCGCCGATTGGACGGCGGAGACGAAAGACGCGAAGATCAAGAAGGACGGCGGCGCGGCGCCGACCCTGAAGTTGTCCGAGAATCCCGACATCCTCGCGACCCTCGCGCAAAAGGGTCCCTTGCGCCCCGACCTCGTGATCGGCTTCGCGGCCGAAACGGAGAACCTCGTCGAGAACGCCAAGGCCAAGCGCGCGCGCAAGAACTGCGACTGGCTGGTGGCCAACGACGTCTCGCAAATGAGCGGCACCTTCGGCGGCGACAACAACACCGTCCATCTGGTGACGGCCGACGGCGTCGAAAGCTGGCCCACGTTAAAGAAGCGCGCCGTTGCCGAACGGCTCGC
>JADZAK010000155.1 GCA_020852595.1 Rhodospirillaceae bacterium | reverse complement strand
GTCGCGCTGCTTTTGCCCGGCTGAAAGTCTTAATGCTCGGATATTCAGAATATGCGTCACTTCAATCTCCGAGCTGAATGATGCTTATAGTCATCATTGTGTGTCAACTCTTTTATGCTTTTACATCTATTTTGCGGTAAATTTGGATCGACACGTTGGTTCGCGGGAATGACCTGCGTGATTGATCGCGGTGCTCACGGCGCGTCGCTCAAATACCCCCGCATCAAATACGCAATGTCCCCTTTGAGCAGCTGCGCCGGCGTGTCGCGGTCCACGATCGCGTAGAGCGCCTTCAAGTATGCCGCGTCGTATTTGGTGAGCGTGACGGCGATGTCGTCGTCGCAGCCGAGGAACATGTTGGTGATGCTGGGCACGGGGCGGCAGCGCTCGAAGGCTTTTGCCTGGCTGAGGGCCAGCATCGCGGCGTGGTCGGCGATGGCGCCGATCTCCTGGTTCTCGACCTTTACGAGATCGACGACGACGGTGACGGCGAGGAACTCGGCGCGGAAGCCCGTCTTGATGCGGCTGCCTTCGACGGTGGTGGTGGCGAAGCCGTAAGGATTGTCGGGGATGAGCTGGCCCATGCGGTCGCGGGTGCCGGTGGCGTACCAGGCCTGGATGGGATGCTCCACCGTGGCGAGCTCCTTGGCCTGGGCGGCGTAGTGGTAGCCGAGCAGGGCCGGCAGTTTGGTGCGGATGGTGTCGAGCATCTCCTGCGGGCGCTCGGTGAAGACGATCTGCAGGTTCGGCGCGCAGGTTTCGTCCATGTTGACGGGGGCGCCGATCTGGAGCGCGATGTCGCGGATGCGTTTGTCGACGAAGGTGGTGAAGCTCGGCGACATGCCGGTGGTGCGCGGGCAGAGCTTGGTCTTCCAGCGGGAGACGGCGTTCAGCGGCGACGGCATGGTGGCGACGTCGACGAAGTTGCGCACGACGGTGCGGAGCCTGCTGGAAGTTATCGTGATTTCTTCGGTGGGGATGGGGGCGACGATTTTTGGCAGCGGGGTGGAACGCTGGGCCGGAGTAGGGTCGGCCGCGTCTTGCGCATAAGCAAATGGTGCGCAGAGAAGCGCAAGCAATCCAGCAAGCGGTAGAAGTTTCATCGTGCCCCCAATGACCAGCGCGAAAATTATATCAGATAAATTTTCGCGCGAGGCAGGGGTGTTTGGGGGCGGGAACGGCGTCCGCGAAAAAATATCCGATATAAATTTCGCTCGCGAAATGGGCTCAGGCGCCGGCCTGGGCCCTCGCTGAAAATTATCTCCGATAAATTTTCGCGCGTGCCCGCCAATCAAAAAACCGTGAAAAAGCACGGTTTTACGCGGCTATCGGGGCTGCCCAGAATCGGCCTAAGCTCCTTCATCCATTCATTCCGGGAGGGCAGGTTCCGATGACGAAATCCATGACGCGTGCGGTGCTGATGGTGAGTGCGGCGGCCGTTGCGCTGGCTGTGGCGGGCTGCGGGGAGAAGAAGGAAGCAGCCCAAGCGCCGTATGAGGTGGAGGAGGTGGCGCTGTCGCAGATCTCGGCGGATCTGGCGGCGGGGAAGACGACGGCGGTGGCTGTCACCCAAGGCTATATGGACCGCATCAAGATGTATGACGGGGCGCTGCATTGTGTGATCGGGGTGATGCCGGACGCGCTGGAGCAGGCGGCGGCGTCGGATGCGCGGCGCAAGGAGGGCAAGGCGCTCGGCCCCCTCGACGGCATTCCGATTTTGCTCAAAGACAATATCGACGCGGCGGGGCTGCCGACGACGGCAGGCTCCTACGCGCTGGAAAATAACATTCGCCCCGACGCGGAAGTGACCAAGCGTCTGCGGGCCGCGGGCGCCGTGATCCTCGGCAAAGCCAACCTCTCGCAGTTCGCCGGCTGGCGTCCGGCGGAGACGGTGCTGAACAGCTCGACCGTGGGCGGCGAGTGCCGCAATCCGTTCGACTTGACGCGCAGCCCCGGCGGCTCGTCGTCCGGCGGCGGCGCGACCACGGCGGTCAGTTTCGCGGCGGCCAACGTGGGCAGCGATACCACGGGCTCGATCATTGGGCCCTCGTCGTACAACGGCATCGTGGGCTTGCGTCCCACGATTGCATTGGTCTCGCGCACGGGCGTGGTGCCGATCAGCGCCACCATGGACACGACGGGCCCGATGGCGCGCAACGTGCGGGACGCGGCGATGCTCCTGAACGCGATGGCGGGCTCGGATGCGGCCGATCCGGCGACGGCGCAGGCGGACGCGCACAAGACCGACTATGTGGCGGGGCTGTCGACCGAGAGCCTCAAGGGAAAGCGCCTCGGCGTGGTGCGCGACTTCGGCGGTTACAACGAAGCCACCAGCCCGGTGTTCAACACGGCCCTCGAAGTCCTGAAGGCGCAAGGGGCGGAGCTGGTGGAAATCCCGGAAGGACAGTTCCCGGATCATCGGTATGAGCAGCTGGCGATCATGTCGTTCGATTTCCGCGAGGACTTCGCGAGCTACATGAAGGACGCGCCCGAGGCGCAGAAAGTACGCACGGTGGAAGAGCTGATTGAATTCAATAAGGCCGATCCGCGCGAGAGCGCCTATGACAGCGGCCTGATCGAATATGCCGCCAGCCGTACCTCTGGGCGCGCCGATCCGGAGTATGTGAAGATGCGTGAGCTGGTGACCCAGCGCACGGCAAAGGACGGCTTCGACAAGGTGTTCGCGAGCTTCAACGTCAGCGCGGTGGTGCTGCCGACACGCGACGTGGCCGACGTGATGAAGCCGAACGGCGAGAAGCAGCCCAATCGAATCCCCAAAGACAACGGCAAGGCGCCGGGCTCGGGCTCGAGCATCGCGGCGCTGGCCGGTTATCCCAATCTCAGCGTGCCGATGGGCATGGTGAACGGGCTGCCGGTGGGCCTGTCGCTGATCGGGCCGGCGTGGAGCGAGGCGGATTTGCTGGCCATGGGCTACGCGTATGAGCAGGCGGCCAAGGTGAGGGTGGCGCCGGCGGCGTACAAGGGCGCTGTGAGC
>JADZAK010000154.1 GCA_020852595.1 Rhodospirillaceae bacterium | reverse complement strand
GAACTCACCCTTGAGAACGCGGGTTTTGAGATCGAAGTCGGCGAGAGTCCCTGGGCCATCGATCGCGGCGCTGCGGCGCTTTTATATGCGACTCTGGCCGGGATCGCGTCGGCGGTACAGGAAATGCGAACCGTGCCGCCGGAAGATATCGAACGGTGGCTGCGCTCCGGCGTCATCAACACCCGGCTTCTGACCATCGGCCACCGCGACGTTTTCGCGAAGCCGGCCGAATAATCAGGGCAGCATCCGCTTCAAGGTTTCATCCTTGGTGGCGAAGTGGTGATAGAGCGCCGCGCCCACATGACCGGCGATCATCACACACAACACGAATGCAAGGCGCCAGTGGAAGCCGAGCAGGAGCGCGGAGAGCTCGCGGTCGGGCCCCACGAGCGGCGGGAGTTCGAATAGACCGAAGACCGTGATCGTCGCCGGGAACGCGGACGTGCCGGCCCAGCCAAGCAACGGCATCGCGAACAGCATCACGTACAAGAGGCGATGCATATACACCGCGGCCTTCTCCTGCCAGGCGGGCATGCCCGGGACCATGGGCGGCGGCGGTGAAGTGAGGCGCCACAACAAACGCAAGCCCGTCAAAAGCAAAATCAGCGCGCCGAACGAGCGGTGCAGGTCGTAGAGCCTGTTCTGCCCGGGACCCGGGCTGGCGCCGACCATCGCGAAACCGAGAACAATTGCGGTGATGACCGACAGCGCGGTGAGCCAATGAAAGAGCTTCGCGGCGCCGCTGTAGCTGGGTGTCCGCGTTTGCATTGGCTTATTCCTCGAAAGCGCAGTCGAAAAGCGTGTCGCCGCCCGCCATCGGATAGGTCGTGACGCTCGGGCGCAGCGCGTCTTTCAGATCGGCGAGCGCGCCGAAACTGAGCCCGACCGGCCCGGCGCCGATCACCATGGAAGACACCATCACATGCAGGCGGTTGAGCGCCTTTGCTTCAAGGAACCGCGAGACCGTTTGCCCGCCGCCCTCGATCAGGATGCGCTTCAAACCGAGATCGCGCAGCGCACCGATAATGGCGGACGGTGCGAGGCCGCCGGGGCCCGGCTTCAACCGCACATGTTCAATGCCGGCAAGAGGTGGACCATCCCCCACCACGATGCGGCGCGCGCCGTCTTGGTGCAGGCAGCGCATGTAACCGGGCAGCCGTCCTTTCGGGTCAATTACGACCCGCGCCGGCTGCGGACCGGCCACATGACGCACGGTGAGCTGCGGATCGTCCGCGACGGCGGTGCCGACGCCGATCACAACCGCATCGACCAGGGCCCGCAGGCGATGAAGATGCAAAATGGCGGCGGGGCCGTTGATGTAGTGGGACTGGCCTGTCTGGGTTGCAATACGCCCGTCCAAAGATTGCCCCATTTGTCCGATAACAAATGAGGCGCTGGAAGCGTTACACCGCACAAGCGGGCCATAGATCCGCCAAAGCATATCATCCGCCGGTTCAACGGCGGCGCGATGGGCGGAGGCATGGCCGCGAGCGGTATCGACCAGGACCGGCCATTGCGGAGCGTCCCTATCCCAGTCCACAATACCTTCCGAATTCATGATTTCTTCTTTTGCGTGAGGCGAGAGTGCCGAACGAAGACGTAAAGATTGGTACCGTAGACGGCGACTTGGCAAGGTGGTTCGGCGATGCGGGCCGCCTGTCGGTCCAGCGCGCGGTGCACGAACTGCGCGAAGGCCGTCCGGTCCGTTTGACCTCGGGCGCCGACGCCCTGATCGTCGCGGCCGCCGATATGCTCGGCGGCGAGCGCATCGCCGAATGGACCATGACCTCTTCCGGCCCCGTGGGCTTGATCCTGCCGGCGCCGCGCCTGCTGCACCTCGGGATCATCATGCCCGGCCCGGCGCATATCGGCCTTTCCGACCTCACGGCCTTCGACATCGACGACGTGCTCATGGCCGTCAATCCCAATGTCCCCTTGCTGGCCCACGAGGCCGCAACCCGGCTTGAAGCCAGCGCGCTCGACCTCGTAAAGCGCGCTTATCTTTTACCGGCGGCGGTGGTGCTTCCGGCGACCGAAGACTATGGCCACATGATCAGTGTGGACGCTTCGGCGGTGGATACGTTCCACGACCGCTCCGCCCGCGACATCTCGATCATTCAGCGCACGCGCGTGCCGCTGTCCGAAGCCGAGGACGCCGAGTTCGTGGTGTTCCGGGGCGGCGAGGGCCTGCGCGATCAGATCGCCATCGTCATCGGCAACCCCGATCCTAAGAAACCCGTTCTGACCCGCCTGCATTCGGCGTGCCTGACCGGAGACCTGTTCGGCAGCCTGAAATGCGACTGCGGCGATCAGCTGCGCATGGCGGTGAATGAGATCACCGCGCAAGGCGGCGGCGTGCTTCTGTACCTCGATCAGGAAGGCCGCGGCATTGGGCTTCTGAACAAGATGCGTGCGTACCGCCTTCAGGAGATGGGCCACGACACGGTCGATGCGGACGCCGTGCTGGGTTACGGCCCCGACGAACGCCGCTACGGCATCGCGGGCGCGATGCTGGCGTTACTGGGCTTCACCAAGATCACGCTGATGACCAATAACCCCGAGAAGATCAGCGCGCTCGAGGATTTCGGGGTCAATGTGGTGGGGCATCAACGCCTCATCGGCAACGTCAACCCGCACAATCAAAAATACTTAAACACCAAGGCGGCCCGTGCCGGGCACCTCCTGGGCGAGATCGCGCGGCTCAGGAAGTAGCTAGGGCCACTTCGCGGCGGCTAGTTCGTCGATGAGAGTGGCAAGCGAAGTTGCGGCGTGATCGACCATCGCTTTGCCGAGACCGGCTTGCGCGAGGTCGGGCCGGCCGATCCATCCGCCGCCCGCGAGATCTTCGCTTTTCCAACCCCAATTGATGGGCCCCGTTGGAAACAAGCTGGCGGCGGGCGTCTTGGCCTCGTTCGCCTTGGCCTTTTCCCTTTTCACGAGATGCGGCGCGAGATGCAGCATCACCGACGTTTCCACCCATCCGCCGTGAACGTCGGGATTTGCCGGCGCCGGCGCGATCAAACCCGCAGGCAAACCAAAGTCGAGCCAGTGCGCGCTGGCGGCAAGCATGTCGAACCGCGTGCGCAGCTTGAGCGCGGCGATAGAGCCGAGCGCGATGTTGCCGCCGTGCCCGTTGAAAAGCACCACGCGCTTGATCCCGGCGCGCGCCAGCCCTTCGCCGTGCGCGGCAATGGAAGCGATCATATGTTCGGGTTCGCAGCTCAGCGTGCCCGCGTGAGCGCAATGTTCGGACGATGCGCCCAGCCATAGCGTCGGCAGTGAAACCGCGCGCGCCGTGATGCGCTCCGCCGCGTGAGCGAGGATGCCTTCGGCGATCAGGCCATCCGTCCCAAGCGGAAGATGCGGCCCATGGGTTTCCATCGACGCCAGCGGAATCACCGCAACGGCGTCTTTCAAGGGCAGGTCGGCCTGGGTGAGATGGATATAGGGCGTGAGCATGTTCAAGGTTCGGCGCTGAAGGCTTTGAGAATATGCCCCCGCATGGCGTCCATTTTCCAGACCGGACTTTGTGCGTCCGGCACCAGGCCGTCGGTCCAGCCCGTGAAGGAGTCCAGAAGCGCCGGATCGCGCGCGAGGATATGGATCGGCACGTCGCGGCTGGCGCCCGTGCCGGAGACCAGCGAGACCGGCTGGTGATCCCCGAGGATGATAATGAGCGCGGGCGCCTTCACCTGCGTCTCGGCGAAGGAGAACACGGTCTTGATGGCGTAGGTGACGGCGAGCTCGTACTGGCTGCGCATCTTCTGAGGCGCAAGCCAATCGATATCGACGTCTTCGCCCTCGCGCTCGGTTGCGAAGATCGCGCCGTCACCGACATTCTCCCACGGCAGGAAGTGCGGGCGCGGCGTCCAGGGCAGATGGCTGGAGTTCAGCGCCATCTCGACCATCACCGGTTTGCGGTCCGGCGCGTCGAGTTCGCGCGCCCGGAATGCGGACAATACATATTGGTCCGGCATGGTGATGTAGCCGAAGGGCGGTCCCGCATAGCCGAGATTGTTCGCGGTGTAGATCGCATCGAAACCGAAGAAGCCGCCTTCCGGCCAAGGACGCGTGAAGAGCGGCATGACAGCGGAGGTGCGCCAGCCGGCCCGCGCGAAATCGTGAATCAGCGTTTTATAGCCGCTGACAAAAAGCGTGTTGTAGCGCTGGTGGTCCTCGATCGAGAGGCCCGTGACAAACGTGCTGTGCGCAAGCCAGCTGGCGCCGCCGAACGTCGGCGACACCAGCCAGCCGCTGCGCAGGACATAACCGGCGGCGCGCAAGGCCGCCTCGGACTCGCGGAGCTGACGCACCGGCGCATCCAGATCGAAAGCCGTGCGCCCGTAAGCCTCGACAAAGATCAGGAGGACGTCGTTGCCCTTGAGACGGGTGAGCAGGCGTTCGCCGGGAATATCGCGGAAAGGGTCCGCCGCGACGTCACGCTTGAATTGTTCGGCGGCGGCGAGGCTGAGACTGACGTTCGCGACCTGGTCGCGGGCGAACGCGCTCGCTTCAAGGACGCTGTAATCGCGCCACGGCGTGAATTTGAGGCCAACCGCCGTCGCCAGCAAGATCCCGCCCAGCACGAGCATCGGCGGCCGCGCGAACACGCGGCTCGCCCAGAAAAACAGCGCGATGAGCGCCGCGATCAAAACCACCGCCCCCACGACCGCGCCCGCGACGAGCCCCTTGCTCGTCATGCTCAAGGTGTCGATGGCGATGGGGATCAACGAGGGATCGACCACGGGATTGAAGGCGCGGTTGAAGCCGAGGAAGGTCGCGATATTGGCGAGCTTGACGATACTGAAGGCCGCAAGCGCCAGCGCCAGCACGGCGCGCAGAACGAAACCGGATCCGCCCAGCGGCGCCGCGAACAAAAGGATCAGGACCGGCATCTCGATGGGAAGATAGGCGAACGCGCGCGGAACGATGTTGTCCGGATACGTCGGCAGCAACAGAACGACGTGCAGCAGGAGCAGCGCCGGCAGCGTCGCGATCAAACCCGGCGTGTTTTGCTTTTCGGAAAAAATGCGTCTCACGATGACGCCCGCCGCGCCCGCGCGTCGTCGATGGCCAGCCAGATCACATCGACCGCGAAGGAATAGATGAGAAGCGCCAGCGCCACGCCCGCGATGATCGTGCTGAAGGGCGGCGCGATCACGGGCGCCAGCAAGGCCGCGAGCGTGCCGCCCTTGATGACGGAGATGAGCTTGCGGCGGAACGAGGGCGGCAACGGCCGCTTCAGCGCCGACCAGAACGCCGCGGCGATTTCGTAGGCGTAGCGCAGCGCGCCGCCGATCAAAATCCAGGCGCCCGCTTTCCCCAGCGCAAGCGCAACCACGCATAGAAGCATGATCTGCAAGGCGTCCACTTCCATATCGAAGCGGCCGCCGAAATCGGAGGCGAGGTTCTGACGCCGGGCGCTGTAGCCGTCCAGGCCGTCGACAATGATGGCGCCGACCGCCATGGCGCAGAAGCTCCACGCCACCCAGGGAACCGGCTTCAGTCCCTGCAGGGTCACTTCGTACGCGAGGCCGCCCAGCAGCGCCGTGATCACGAGGCGCGTGAGGGTCAGCGCGTTGGCGACGCCGAACCGCCCATGGGGGTGATAGGCGGAGATCTGCGTGACAACCACAATCCCTACGATGACGTAGGGAATAAGCGCCCCGATCACGAAGCCTTCCGTGAAGGGCGACAGGGACGCAATGGCCGTGGCGAACACGGCAACCGCCAGGCCGCCCAGAGTCACGTAGACGCCGGTGCGGAACCTTAAAAGGCCATGTTCATTCGGAGGCGGGGGGGATAGTTCAACGTTCATGAAGGGCCGATCCTTCGGCCAAAAATAAAATATCGACGGATTACAATACAGTCACCGTTTCCACGGATGAATGCCATAATTCCGGGGTCTATATTGGGCCCGTAATATCGAGGCTTCTGATCACTCCCATGCCCGCTTCCAAGCTCTCCACTCCCAAGATTACTTCCTTCGTGCGCTCGCGCCGGGGCGTGATGTCCATCGCGGTGCTCGCGGCCGTCCTCGCCGGCGGCGCGGCATGGTTCTTCATGGGCCGCGCCAACCCACAGAACGCCTTCATCACGCAAGAAGTCGTGATGGGCGACGTGGAGGATACCGTGACCGCCATGGGCACGCTGCAGCCGCTGCAGTTCGTCGATGTGGGCACGCAGGTCTCGGGCCAGCTTCGCAAGATCAACGTGGATTATGGCGAGACGGTCACGCAAGGCCAGCTTCTGGCCGAGATCGATCCGACGATCTACGAATCCCGCAAAGGCGCGACGGAAGCCTCGCTGCAGAACTTCCAGGCGCAGTTGACCCAACGTCAGGCCGAGCGCCTGCTGGCCCAGCAGCAGTTCGAACGGCAGAAGGAATTGCTGGCGGCCAACGCCACCAGCCAGGACGCCTTCGACAGCGCGGAGTCCCGTCTCAAGGTCACCACCGCCCAGATCGCCGCCCTACAGGCGCAGATCCGCCAGACGGAATCCACGCTGAAGGGCGATACCGCCAATCTCTCCTACACCAAGATATTCGCACCGATGGCCGGACAGGTCGTGAACCTGATCGCCAAGCAGGGCCAGACCCTGAACGCGAACCAGACGGCGCCTTTGATCCTGCGCATCGCCGACCTCGATACGATGACGGTTTATGCGCAGGTGTCCGAAGCCGATGTGCCGAAGCTGAAGATCGGCATGCGCGCTTACTTCACGACCCTCGGCGTGTCGGAAAAGCGCCGCTACGGCACGCTGCGCCAGATCGTGCCGACGCCTGAAGTCGTGAACAACGTCGTGCTCTACAATTGTCTGTTCGACGTCGAGAACCCGGAGAAGGATCTGCTGCCCCAGATGAGCGCGCAGGTCTATTTCGTGGTCTCCGAAGCGCACAACGTGCCGATCGTGTCGGTGTCGGCGTTGCGCCCCGCGGCGCGCCAGCCCCGCCAGGCGCCTGCCGCGGACGCCGCGAAACCGGCGGCGCCGGGCGGAACCGACGTTGCCGCGAACGGAACGCCCGAAGCCGGCGGCGCGCCGCCGGCGGCGGGTGAGCGCCGCCGCACGCGCGGCCAGGGCGGACGCGGCCCCGGCGGGCGCACGGCGGTCGACAATTTGCATTACACCGTGACGGTCCTTGAGGATGGCGCGCGCGTGCAGAAGGACATCACCGTCGGCGCGATGAATCGTCTGGTCGCCGAAGTGAAATCGGGCCTCGAACCCGGCGACGTGGTGGTGATGGAAGCTCCCGCCGGCGGCGGCGGACAGCAGCAGCGTCCCGGCGGCGGCCTGCTTGGCGGCCCGGGCGGCTTCGGCGGCGGCGTACGCTTCAGATGAACAAGCTCAGCAGCACCTCATCCCCGGCGAAAGGTTCTGCGACCGACCTGCAATGGCGCGGACAGGCTTCGAATGCCGACGCGCAGCCGCTGATCGCGCTGAAGGACATCACCAAGACCTACAACAACGGCGAACTGTCGGTGCAGGTGCTGCACGGCGTATCGCTGAATATTTACCCGGGTGAGTTCGTGGCGATCATGGGATCGTCCGGCTCGGGCAAGACGACGCTGATGAATCTTCTCGGCTGTCTCGACCGGCCGACGTCGGGCAGCTATCGCTTCGCCGGCGAGGAAGTCTCGCAGCTCGAAGCCGATCAGCGCGCGCTCCTGCGCCGCAGCGCTTTCGGTTTCATCTTTCAGCAGTACAACCTGCTCGCCACCGCGACGGCGGTCGAGAACGTCGAAGTCCCCGCCATCTACGCCGGGCTGATGCACAGCGACCGCGTGGCCCGCGCCGAGCAGCTTCTGACCAAGCTCGGCCTCGGCGAGCGGATGGACCATCGGCCCAGCCAGCTTTCCGGCGGCCAGCAGCAACGCGTGTCGGTGGCCAGGGCGCTCATGAACGGCGGCGCGGTGATCCTCGCCGATGAACCCACCGGCGCGCTGGACAGCAAGAGCGGCACCGACGTGATGCAGATCCTGAAAGATCTGAACGCGGCGGGCCACACCGTGCTGATCATCACGCACGACGGCGCCGTGGCAAAACAGGCCAAGCGCGTCATTGAAATAAGGGACGGCCTGATCACATCGGACTCCGGGCCGGTTCCGCCGGCCTCGGCGGCGCCGATCCAGCCGCAGGGTTTCGAGCCCGTGTCGTCCTTCGCCACCGTCCCCGACCTCGTGGAAGCCGGCAAGATGGCGGCGCGTTCCCTGCGCGCCAATTGGCTGCGCACCATGCTGACCTTGCTCGGCATCATCATCGGGGTGGCCTCGGTCGTCGCGCTCTTGGCGATCGGCAACGGCGCCAAACAGCAGGTGCTGAACAGCATCTCCGCGATGGGGACGGACCTCTTGCTGGTCCGCCCCGGCGCGCCAAACCAGCGCTTTGCCGGCGGCTCGCGCGCATCGCTCGTGCCGGCCGACGCGGTCGCCATCGCCGAACTGCCCAACGTCGATCAGGCGGTGCCTGAATACCCGAGCAACGTCACGGTGCGTTACGGCAAGAACGACGCACAGACGCAGGTGAACGGCACGACCGCCGAATACACCGCGGTCCGCGATTGGGCGACGTCGGCGGGCTCGTTCTTCAGCGATCAGGACGTCGGCGACTACGCGCCGGTCGTGGTGCTCGGCCAGACGGTGGTGAAGGCGCTGTTCACGAACGGCGAAGACCCGCTCGGCCAATACATCCTCATCGGCAACAATCCGTTCCAGGTCATCGGCGTGATGGCGGCCAAGGGCGCCAACAACTTCGGCCAGGACATGGACGACATGGTGTTCACCCCGATCACCACGGGCGCGCAGCGCATCTACGGCCAGCGCTATGCGCGCACCGTCACGGTCGCGGTGAAAGACGTCGACAGGATCGACGCCACCCAGGAAGCCGTGCGCCAGCTTCTGATCGCGCGCCACAAGCAGGAAGACTTCCAGATCCGCAACATGGTCTCGATCCTGGAGACCGCGACCGCGACGTCCGACACGCTCACGATTCTCCTGGGCTCCATCGCGGCCATCTCGCTGCTGGTCGGCGGCATCGGGGTCATGAACATCATGCTGGTGAGCGTGACCGAGCGGACGCGCGAGATCGGCATCCGCATGGCGACCGGCGCGCGCAAGCTGAACATCCTTCTGCAGTTCAACACCGAAGCCCTGGTGGTGTGCTCCATCGGCGGCATCATCGGCATCGGCATCGGCTTCCTGACCGCCTTCATCTTTTCGCAGTTCGACAAGCCGGTGGAATATTCCATTGGGCCGGTCGCGCTCGCCTTCTCCTGCGCCTTCATGACCGGACTTCTGTTCGGCTATCTGCCGGCGCGCAAAGCGGCGAGCCTCGACCCGGTCGTGGCGCTTGGCGCGGAGTAACTTACGTGCGCAGCTTTTCCCGGGCCGTCTCGGCTGTTTCCCTCATCGCCATCACCTTGAGCGCCTGCGCCGGTTATCCGCCCGCAAAAGTCGAGGTTCCCGGCACATTCGATGCGGCGGCGGCTTTTGACGCCGCAGCCACGACCGCGCCGGCGCCCGACAAGGAGTGGTGGTCGCGGTTCGGCAATGCCGAACTGTCGCAGTTGGTCGAGGAAGCGCGCGCCAGCAATCACGATCTGAAAGCCACCGTCGCGCGCATCCTGCAAGCCGAAGCGCAATCCTTCGCGGCGCAAGGCGCGCTGCTGCCGTCGCTCGACGCCGGCTTCTCGGCCAGCCGCAGCGAACGCCAGGGCCAGACCCTCGATACCGACGGCAATGTGGTCGGCGCCAACCGCGTCACCACCAGCTACGGCGCCAACCTGCGCGCGTCCTACCAGCTCGACGTCTTCGGCCAGCAGCGCAATTCCGCCGGCGCGGCGAACCAGCGGTTTGAATCGAGCCTGTACAACGGCGTGACCGTCGAGATCACGCTGATCTCCAACACCGTCACCACTTACCTTCAGGCGCTCTCGGCGCGCGAACGCCTGGAGCTCGCCGAACGGCGGTTGAAGAATGCCGAGACGATCCTGCAGCTTTTGGAAACGCAGCGCCGCATCGGCACCATTTCCGATCTGGAACTCGCCCAGCAGCGCAGCGCCATCGCCAATCAGCGCGCGACCATCCCGGCCTTGCGGTTGAGCGAACGCCAGTCCTTGAACGCGCTCGCCGTTCTGGTGGGCCGCGCGCCCGAGGGCTTCACCATCACGGGCCGCACCCTCGCGGATGTCAAACTGCCGGAGGTGGGCGCGGGCATTCCATCCGACCTGTTGGAACGCCGCCCGGATTTGCGCACGGCGGAAGCGAACCTGAAAGCGGCGAACTTCGACCTCGCCGCTTCAAAAGCCGCCCGTCTGCCGAGTTTCTCCCTCACGGCACAAGGCGGCTCGTCCTCCAACCTGATTTCCGAACTCCTCAATCCGGGCACCTTCTTCTGGAGCCTTGGCGGCTCGGCCGCGCAGAGCTTGTTCGCGGGTGGGCGCCTCTACAACCAGGAGCGCGGCGCGAAAGCGAATTATCGCGCGCTGCTTGAGACTTACCGCCAGTCCGTGCTCAACGCCTTGCGCGACACGGAAAACGCGCTGACTGCCGTCAGTGAAAACGGCCGCCAGTACACCTTGGCGCAAGAGGCCTACGCGCAGGCGGAATACGCCTACAAGCTGGCCGAGCTGCGTTACCGCGCCGGCGCCGAACCGTTCCAAACCATGCTGACCGCGCAGAACAACGTCTTCCAGACGCAAGAGTCCGTTGTGCAAAGCGGCCTCACCCGATTCACAGCCGTCATTGGCTTGACTCAGGCCCTTGGCGGGGGTTGGGATGGGGCCACGCCGGAGGCGCCGCCGATGGCGCTGCTAAGTCAAAATCCGACTTAGCGTCGGTTTTTGACTTAGTTTGATAAATGGTCGCATTTTCTTCGGCGAGCCGGCCACCACCTCGCCGGAAAATGCTCCGTATACACCCGTCGAATAAAGGATACGCCCATGGTCGTCTCGAAGACCGCCCTGCCGTCCGCGAACGAAACGTTGCCCGGGCGCGCGGAGGCAATGCCCGTTCCCGGCCTGCACTATGTGAACAACAACCGGATGAAGGAGCCGTTTCCCGAGGGCCTTGAAACGGCGATGTTCGCGTTGGGGTGCTTCTGGGGCGCCGAACGCCTGTTTTGGAAGCTGCCCGGCGTCTATTCGACGCAAGCCGGTTACGCGGCGGGCGCGACGCCGAATCCGACCTACAAGGAAGTCTGCTCCGGCCTCACCGGCCATGCCGAGGTCGTGCGCGTGATCTTCGATCCGAAGACCATCAACTACGAACAACTCCTGAAGACCTTCTGGGAGAACCACGACCCGACCCAAGGCATGCGCCAGGGCAACGACGTCGGCACGCAGTACCGCTCGGGCCTCTATGTGTACAGCGCCGAGCAACGCAAACTCGCCGAAGCCTCGAAGGCCGCCTATCAGCAGGCGTTGTCCGGCAAGAACGCCGGCACGATCACCACCGAGATCCTGAACGCGCCGCCCTTCTATTACGCCGAGGACTATCACCAGCAGTATCTGGAGAAGAACCCCGGCGGCTATTGCGGCATCGGCGGCAAGGGCATCAGTTGCCCGGGCTTCGCGGCTTAAAACGAAAAGGCGCTCTTAACGGAGCGCCTTTTTTATTGACGCAAACCGCACGGCGTAGACCGGCGCGAGACGATCGCCGGTTTCATCGACGGGCGCGCAAGCGAAGGACCGCGTTTCTCGCGGACTTGCCCGCGGCGCCGTGGAACAATAGAACGGTTACGGACTTTCATCTGCCGGAGGCGCCTTCGATGCCTGGGATCATGTGGTACTTCGTCATCGCACTGGTTGTGCTGCTCGCCGTTATTCTGGCGGTCCCCGGCGACGGCGCGGAACTGCCGCGTGCGCTCGAGACCTATTCCCTCGCCCGGATCTAACACAATGCCCGTGAGCGCCGAGACCATCCTGGCGGCCCGCACGCGCACCTCCGGCCTCATCGCGGCCACACCGACACTTTATAGCCTCGCGCTCTCCCAACTCACGGGGGCGGAGGTTTATGTAAAGTACGAAAACATGCAGCACACCGGATCGTTCAAGGCCCGGGGTGCGGCGGCAAAACTCACCACACTTTCCGAAGCCCAGAAGAAAGCCGGCGTCATCGCCATGTCGGCGGGCAATCACGCGCAAGGCGTTGCTTTCCATGCCGGACGCTT
>JADZAK010000153.1 GCA_020852595.1 Rhodospirillaceae bacterium | reverse complement strand
CGCCGGGCACGCCTCCGTTCGTGCCGCAGCCGGTACATTTCCGACCGACCATAGAAGGACACGCTTCATGACCATGACCTCCCGGGTAAAGACCATCCTCAGCGCTTACGAAAGCGACAATCCCGGTACGAAGGCGAACCTCGCCCGCATCCTGATGCAGGGCAAACTGGGCGGCACCGGCAAGCTGGTGATCCTTCCCGTCGACCAGGGGTTCGAACATGGTCCGGCCCGCAGCTTCGCCGTCAACCCGCCGGGTTATGAGCCGCACTATCACTGGCAACTGGCGATCGACGCCGGTCTGTCCGCCTTCGCCGCCCCCTTGGGCATGATCGAAGACGGCGCCGCGAGCTTCGCCGGCCAGATCCCGACCATCCTTAAAGTGAACAGCGCCAACTCGCTCAACGGCGAGAAGGACGCCCCGACCCAAGCCATCACGGCGGGTGTCGACGACGCCCTGCGGCTTGGCTGCTCGGCGATCGGCTACACCATCTACCCGGGTTCGGAAAAAGCCTTCGACATGCTGAACGACCTGCGCGAACTGACCGCCGAAGCCAAGGCCAAGGGCCTGGCGGTGGTCGTGTGGTCCTACCCGCGCGGCAAGTACGTGACCAAGGACGGCGAGCTGGGCTTCGACATCATCGCTTATGCCGCCCACATGGCCGCCCTCATGGGCGCGCATGTCATCAAGGTGAAGCTGCCGAACGCGCACCTCGACCTCGCGGAAGCCAAGACGGTTTATGAGTCGGCGAAGATCCCGGGCGCGACCCTGACCGAACGCGTCCAGCATGTCGTGCAGAGCTGCTTCGGCGGCCGTCGTATCGTGGTGTTCTCGGGCGGCGCCAAGAAGGGCGAAGACAGCATCTTCGACGACGCGCGCGCCATCCGTGACGGCGGCGGCAACGGCTCGATCATCGGCCGCAACGCCTTCCAGCGTCCGAAGGCTGAAGCTTTGACCCTGCTCCAGAAGCTGGTCGACATCTACCAGGGCAAGAACTAGGCCCCGCCTTGCTTGAGCCGGGCATGCCCGCGCAAACGCCAAGCTGCCGGCTCTACATCATCACCCCGCCCGCGCTTCCGGACGGCTTTGAAAAAAAGCTCGAGGAAACGCTGGCGGCCGGTGACGTGGCCTGTTTGCAGCTCCGCCTGAAAGACGTGAAGGACGACGCGATCATCGCCGCCGTGAAGGCGCTGATGCCGATCTGCCATGCGCATGACGTCGCCTTCATCCTGAACGACCGCCCCGACCTCGCCGCGCGCCTGAAGTGCGACGGCGTGCATATCGGGCCGGAAGACATGCCCTACGAAGACGCCCGCGCCCTGATGGGGCCCGACGCGACCGTGGGCGTGACATGCAAGGACTCCCGCCACGCCGCCATGGAAGCGGCCGAAGCCGGCGCCGACTATGTGGCCTTCGGGGCCTTCTTCCCGACCACCACCAAGGACACCGCCGCGACCGTCACCCCCGAGATTATTGAAATCTGGACCGAGACCACCATGATCCCGTCGGTGGCCATCGGCGGCATCACGGTCGAGAACTGCGAGCCCCTCGTGCAAGCCGGCGCGGACTTCCTCGCCGTGTGCAGCGGTGTGTGGAATTACCCCCAGGGACCGGCGGCCGCCGTCCGGGCCTTCAATGCGATCTTCGAAAGGTATCCGTTTCAGGGCTGATCGCAGTTGGGGACATATTTCTCCCCTTGAAAGGGGGAGATTAAGAGGGTGTCGTTTGTTGGTTTCTGTTCGTAAACAGAAAACGACCCCTCCCTGACCCTCCCCTTTCAGGGGAGGGCTAAACAACTACTTCTTCTTCGACGCCTTTTTCTTGGCGGCTTTCTTGGCCGGCTTCTTCTTCACCGCCTTCTTCGCGCTCTTCTTCTCCGCCTTGGCTTTCGCTTCGGCTTTCTTGCGGTTGGCGGCGGCGCGGGCGGTGACGAGTTTCGAGATGATGTCGTAGGGCGGCAGCGCGTTCAGGGGGAATTTGAGGTTGCCCTTGGCGTTGGCGAACTTCGCCGTCGCTTTCCGGAGCTTCGGATCGTCCGTGGGCGGGAAGAAGCCGATGTGGCTCTTGAAGGCCGAGAAGTAGGCCACCGCGCCGTCGCGGAAATAGCCGACGAGGCCATAACTGATTTTCTCCTCGCCGTCGGGCAGCGCCTTGTGAACGGTGGCGCGGATCGTCTTCATCAGCGCGCGCACCTTCGGCGGATAAGCGGCGATGTAAGCATCGACTTCAGGATTCATTTTCATGTGACGGGAGCCCATAAGACATCGGTGATTGTGTCGGCCCCGGTCGCGAGCATGACGAGGCGGTCGAAGCCTAGCGCACAACCCGAGGACGGCGGAAGTTGCCCCAGAGCCTTTAATAATTCGTCATCGACCGGAGGCGCCGTTCCGTAAAGTTGCGCATGCAGCGCCCGGTCGGCTTCGAAGCGGGCGCGCTGTTCGACGGGATCGGTGAGTTCGGAATAGGCGTTGGCGAGTTCGACGCCGCAGGCATAGAGCTCGAACCGCTCGGCCACACGGCCGTCGCCCGGCTTCTTGCGGGCGAGCGCGGCGAGGTTGGCGGGGTATTCGCACAGGATCGTCGGCGCGCCCAGGCCGAGGCGCGGTTCGATACGGTCCAGCATGACGCGGAAGAAGATGTCCTCCCACGTATCGGTGTCGCTGACATGGATCCCCTGCCCGCGCGCGGCGGCGCGCAAGGCCTCGGGGTCGGGCATCGGCGTGCCGTCCGCCGCGGCGAGGAGATCGATCTTCGCGTACTCGAAAAAGGCCTCGGCGACGGTAAGGCGGCGCGGTTCGCGCGCCGGATCGCAGACCTGATCGCCGCGCCGGAACAGGCCGTCGTTGGCGAGGCTGCGCTGCGCCACCTTGGCGACATTGCGCACAAGAGCCGCGCAATCGGTCATCATCGCGCCGTAGTCGGTCCGGGCGCGGTACCATTCGAGCATCGTGAACTCGGGCTCGTGCCGGGGCGAGCGTTCGCCGTCGCGCCAGACCCGGCAAAGCTGCATGATCTTCGGCAAGCCCCCGGCCAGGAGCTTCTTCATGGCGAATTCCGGCGAGGTGTGGAGGTAGCGGGGCTGGCCCGTCTCGTCCCCCATATCGTCCAAGGGCTCCCGCAGGCTGAGGGCGAAGGGCCGGATATGGCGCTCGATCCCCGGCGAGCGCTGGATGGCCGGGGTTTCGACCTCAATAAAGCCTTCGGCCTGGAAATAAGCCCTCACCGCCTTAACGGCCGCGCGGCGGGCGTCAAGGAAGGGGCGCTTTCGCGCGAGGGTTTCAGGGTGCCACCACGTCTCGGTCATACGCCCTTTTAGAGCTTCCAGATCAGGGGTCAAACTGATACAAGCGCCCCGGTTTTCCGCACATTATTGAGACGAACAGGCGCTCCTTATGAAGATTAATGCGAACTCGATCCGCGGCGGCATGGTCATCGAGCACGAAGGCAAGCAGTGGTCCGTGATCAAGCACGCGATCGTCCAGCCCGGCAAGGGCGGCGCCTTCATCCAGGTCGAAATGCGCGACGTCGCCTCGGGCACCAAGAGCCAGGCCCGCTGGCGCACCGCTGACTCGGTGGAACGTCTGGAAGTGCGCGAGATCGACTGCCAATACCTGTACAAGGAAGGTGAGATGTACACCTTCATGGACAAGAGCACTTACGATCAGTTCGGCATCAACGGTGAACTGCTTGGCGAACGCGCCGCGTTCCTGACCGACAACATGGACGTCTCGGTGGACTTCATCGAAGGCAAGCCGGTGTCGGTGACCCTGCCGAAGTCCGTCGTGCTGACCGTCGTGGAAGCCGATCCGGTGGTGAAGGGCCAGACGGCCGCTTCGTCCTACAAGCCCGGCATCCTCGAAAACGGTCTCAAGATCCTGATCCCGCCGTTCATCGAAGCGGGCACCAAGATCGTGGTGAACACCGAAGACACGAGCTACGTCGAGCGCGCGAAGTAATTCGCGAAATACCGGCTTTTGTTGATTCGTTAGGGCTTTCCGATGGCGCGTGGTTCCGCTCTCTGGACCGTGATGACTGGGGCGGCGCAGAAGGCCGGGCGCGCGCTGCGCCGTGACTTCGGCGAAGTGGAACAGTTGCAGGTCTCCAACAAGGGACCGAGCGACTTCGTGTCCGCCGCCGACATCAAGGCCGAGAAGACGCTGCGCACCGAACTTCAGAAGGCGCGTCCGCGCTTCGGTTTCCTGATGGAAGAAGGCGGCGAAGTGCCGGCCGAAGACGGCAAGCACCGCTGGATCATCGATCCCATCGACGGCACCACCAATTTCCTGCACGGCATCCCGCATTTCGCGATTTCCATCGCGCTCGAGATGGAAGGCGAGGTCATCGCGGGCCTGGTCTACAACCCGATCGTCGAAGAGATGTTCTACGCCGAGAAGGGCAAGGGTGCGTTCCTGAACGATCACCGTCTGCGCGTCTCCTCGCGCAACCGTCTGTCGGACGCCGTGATCGCGACGGGCATCCCGTTCCTGGGCCGTCCGGGCCACAAACCGTTCCTGGACCAAATGGGCCGGGTGATGGCCGAAGTGGCGGGCATCCGCCGCATGGGCGCCGCGTCCCTGGACCTGGCTTACGTGGCCGCCGGCCGCTACGAAGGCTTCTGGGAAACGGGGCTTCAGCCCTGGGATATCGCCGCCGGGGTCCTCCTGGTGCGGGAAGCCGGCGGGTTCGCCACCGACTTCAAGGGCGGCAAGGACGTCGTCCACAACGGCAACGTCGTCGCCGCTAACGGCAAGCTCCATAAGCAAATTTTGGATCTTGTTACGAAGGGTTAAACCGTTCCGGCTCACCGCTTCGTTAACTCCCGATTGACCTCCCCTGGCCTATATCTGACGGACTGGCCTTCCCGGGCCTGAATCAGTTGTCTCGCCTTGGACGGCTGTTGTAGTTTTGAACCCGGGGAAAAGGCCAAAGCGAAGACTTTTCAACGGCTTTGGCCAAAACGCGCGAAGAGGCGGGCCAGCGTAGTATGTGTGGGGGCCGAACGTGAAACGCATGAGAAACGCCACGGGCAAAGGCAAGCTGCTGCGGACGTCGAGCCTTTGGGCGCTCGCCGTCGTGCTGGCCGGCGCCGTGCCCGTCCGCGCCGACGGTATTCCGAGCTCAAAGCCGGCCACGCCCGTCACGCGCGCCGACGCCTCCGTTTCCGTCGATCTTTCCGTCCTCGAAGCGGGCGGCTCCGCGAGCCGCCGCCTGCTCGTGCCCGGCGCCGGTGCGCCGGCCGCGCCGCGTGTCGCGCCGGGCGGCGCCAGCGGCCGCGTGATCTTGCGCCCGCCCGCGGGCATCGCGCCGTCCATCAGCCGTCCGCAAGCAATCCGCCTGCGTCCGCCGCCGGGCGTGACGCCGATCGCCCCGAGCACATCGATCCCGAGCGCATCGATTCAGATGGCGCGCGCGATCGCGCCGGAACAGACAAAACCGAGCGCGCCGATCGCCGTTGAACCGGTGAAGCCGCCCGCGCCCACGACACCGCCGCCCGCCGCCGCGAAACCGGCCGCGCCGGTCGCTGCGAAACCGGCCGCGCCCGCAACGCCGCCCACGTCGACCGCAAAGGCCACACCGCCGGCTGCAAAGCCCGCCGCGCCTGCGGCTCAAACCGCGGCCGCGCCGCCACCCGCCGCGAAGCCTGCCGCGCCGCCCGCGCCTGCCGCTGCGGCACCGCCTGCGCCCGCGAAGCCGGTTCAGATGGCCGCCGTGAAACCGCAAGCGCCGGCCGCGCCCTCCGCCACAAAACCCGCGGCGCCGCCGGCCGCGAAGCCCGCCGCGCCCCCGGCGCCGCCTCCAGCCGCGCCAGCGGCTGCGAAACCCGTTGTGACGCCGCCCGTGACGGCAGCTGCTCCGCCGGCCGCCGCTAAACCGGCCGCAAGCGCCGCCCCAGCAAGCACCGCCCCCGCAAACACGGCAACGTCCGCACCGACGCCGATCACCGGGCCCGCCGCCGCGCCGCCGGCGAAGACCGTTGCCGCCGCGCCCGCGACTCTCGTGCCGAGCACGCCGGCCGCGCCCGCCGCCGCTCCGACCACCGCTCCGGCCGCCGAGCCGCCCAAGGAAACACAAGTCGCCGCGCTGCCGCCGTCGGCCGTGAAAGCGCCGACGCCGCGTCAGCCGGACGTGTACACGATCTCGTTCGCGGTCAACGCATCGGAGGTTCCGGCCGATGCGAACCCGAATTTGAAAGCCCTCGCCGCGCGCATGGTCAAAGACCCGGCCTTGCGCGTTGAACTCATCGCCTACGCCTCGGATCCGCAGAAGAGCGTCAGCCGCTCGCGCCGTCTGTCGACGGAGCGCGGGGTGAACGTGCGCAAGGAACTGCTGGCGGCCGGCGTTGAATCCACGCGCATCAATCTGCGCGCGCTGGGTGAGCAATCCGGCGGCGGCGCGCCCGACCGCGTCGACGTGCTGCTGGTGCGCCGCTAGTCCCGTTACAAGCGGGTCATTTACGCGCCCCAGCTTTGCCGTAATAGATAGCGAGAGTCAGACCGCGCACATCTTTCGCGCGCGTAAAAGGAATACGGATGACCGATACCAAGACATACCTCACCCGTATGATCGTCTTCCTCGCCATCGTCGGCGCGGGATCGGCCTTTGTCGCGCCGCAGCTTCTGAACATCTTCCTCGTGAACCCGGTGCTCAATACGCTGATCTTCGGCGTGATCATCACCGGCATCATCCTCAACTTCCGGCAAGTGATACAGATCGCGCCGGAAGCCGAATGGATCGAAAGCTTTCAGACCAGCGCCAACCCGTCGCCGGGCGACGGCCTCGCCGATGACCGCCTGCACCCGAACGAAAGCAAACTGAAACTGCTGTCGCCGATGGCGCGCATGCTGCAGGAAAAGCGCACGCGCGGACGCCTGACCATCAGCGCGCCGGTGATGCGGACACTGCTCGACGGGATCGGCGCGCGCCTGGAGGAAAGCCGCGAGCTGTCGCGCTATTTCACCGGCCTTTGCATTTTCCTCGGCCTGCTCGGCACCTTCTGGGGCCTCTTGGGCACGATTGATTCCATCGCCGACGTCATCCGCAATCTGTCGGTGACCGGTGGCGACATGGCAACCGTGTTCAATAACCTGAAAAGCGGACTGGAATCGCCGCTGTCCGGCATGAGCACCGCATTCGCATCCTCGCTGTTCGGCCTTGGCGGCTCCTTGGCGCTCGGATTCCTCGACCTGCAAGCCGGTCAGGCTCAAAACGCCTTCTACAACGAACTCGAAGAATGGCTGTCGGGCGTGACGCGCCTGTCGTCGGGCGGCGTCGGCGCCGAGGGCGAGCAGGGCGTGTCGGCCTACACCGAAGCGCTTCTGGAGCAGACCGCCGAGAGCTTGCAGGAACTCCAGAACATCATGGCGCGCGGCGAGCAGAGCCGCGTCGCGGGCAATGAGCAGCTTCATCAGCTGAATGACAAGCTGTCGATCCTGGCCGATCAGATGCGCGCCGAGCAGCAGGTGCTGCTGCGCCTCGCCGAAGGCCAGCGTGACCTGTCGGCCATCGTGCGCAGCATGAGCGACATCGCCTCGGCCGTGACCGCCCCGGCGGTTTCGAACGCGGGCGGAATGGACGATGTGACGCGCGGACATATCCGCAATATCGACAGCGCCCTCACCCGCCTCGCCTCGTCCATCACCACGGGCCGCGAGGAAGTCGTGCGCGAGATCCGCGGCGAGATCAAACTGCTCGCGAAGACCATTGCGACGGCGGGCTCGCGCGAGAGCGCGGGATCCTAAGCCGCGATGGCCGGGTTCCTGCGCCGCAAACGCACCGTCGTCGACGCCTGGCCGGGCTGGGTGGACGCGCTGTCCACGCTGCTGATCATCATCATCTTCGTGCTGCTCGTGTTCGTCCTGGGACAGGCTCTGTTGGGCCAGGCCCTGCAGAACCGCGACAGCGCGCTGGCCGAGCTGAATTCGCAGATGGCCAGCCTCACCGACATGCTCAACATCGAGCGCAAGGCGCGATCCGACCTCGAGCTCACGATCGGCCGCCTGTCGACCGACCTGCAGACGGCGAACCAGCAGCTCGATGTTCTCGCCCAGGTGAAGCTCGACAACGAGCAACTGACCGAGAAACTCAACGCGGCGACGGCGGAGATCACCACCCGCAACGCCGAGATCGCGGCGCTGAACAAGACCGGCGCCGACCAGAGCGCCACCATCAAACAACAGGCCCAGCAGCTCGCCCTTCTTCAGCAGAACATCAAGGCGATGGAAGCCTTGAAGGCGAGCCTGGAAAAGCAGATCGCGGAACTGGGCGCGCAGACCGCCAAGACCGGCGGCGAAATCGCCAAGGAACGCGCGCTGACGGTGGAGGCCCAAGCGGCGGCGGCGTTGATGAGCCAGCAACTGCAGGACATGCAGAAGGAGCTGGAAAAGCTCGCGGCGGCCCTCGATGCCTCGGACAAGCTGACCGCCGAGCAGAAGGCGCAGATCTCCGACCTCGGCCGGCGCATGAACCGCGCGCTGGCGGGCAAGGTCCAGGAATTGCAGCGCTCGCGCTCGGAGTTCTTTGGGCGCCTGCGCGATATCCTGGGCACGCGCCCCGGCGTGACCATCGTCGGCGACCGCTTTGTATTCCAGTCGGAAGTGCTGTTCACGTCCGGTTCAGCGGACCTTGGCCTTGAAGGCCAACGCCAGATGTCCCAGCTCGCGCGCACGCTGCTGGACGTCTCGCGCAAGATCCCGGCGGACATCAACTGGATCCTGCGCGTCGACGGTCACACCGACACCGCGCCGATCAGCACCGCGCAGTTCCGCTCGAATTGGGAGCTGTCGGCGGCGCGCGCCATCTCGGTCGTGCGCTATCTGATCACACAAGGCGTTCCGGCCGAGCGCCTCGCCGCCGCCGGCTTCGGCGAATATCAACCGATCGATCCGGGCACCGACGCCACCGCCCGCGCGCGCAACCGCCGCATCGAACTGAAACTGGACCAGCGTTAGGCCTTCCGCACCCGGGCAGCGCGCTTGCTCGAACGCGGCCGCTGTCCGCCGCGCCCTTCGTTTGAGCCGGCGCATACCCGCAAGCCGTTTCGCACCCGATCAAGCGTCCCTCTCTCGGCCTTACTCGAATAGACGGCGTGGACCGAGTAGGAAAAGGCGGGCGCGCCCTTCACGAATCTCAATTTTCCGTCGTCGATATATTGCTGAACGGCGCGTTGACGGAAATATCCCGAGCCGCCGACGCTCAAAAGATACGACAGCGCGAGCGGACCCAGCGCAATCGTCACGCTGGGAAGGGCAAGTTCCGGAAACGCACTTTCAACGTTTGTCTTGAAACCGCCTCCCCAATCGACGTGAACGTAGCGGTCGGGATCAAGACGGCCGTCGCGCGCCGTCGTCACCATGACGAGCTTTTCGTCGCTCAGAAGCTCCGACACCAGCTCGGGACGCGAGGGAGGCTTATAAACCACCGCGACGTCGAGCGAGCCGTTCTCGATGCCGTCGAGCAAACGCGCCACGAGGTCGACATCGACCCGCAGCGCGATGTCCGGACATTTCCGACGCATCCAAATCAGCCAATTCGCCATGAACGGCGTCCACAGACTCAACTCGGCGCCGACCCCGACAATCTCCGAGCGCCCGGCCGGCAACGCCACCTGATGCCGTGCGCGTTCCCATACCTGCACCAAGGTCATGGCAAATTTCCGAAAACGCTCGCCGGCCGGCGTCAGGCGAGCGCCCGCCTTGTTACGCACAAAGAGGCGCCGCCCAAGATGGTCTTCCAGCGATTTGATCCGCGAACTCACCGCCGTCTGCGTGACGTGCAGTCTTTCACTCGCGACAACGAAGCTGCCGCTCGCGATGACTTCCAGGAAGGTGCGGGCCAAGACGATGTCCATTGCGGGGCTCCCGAATTACATCAAAATTTGTTCTTATAATTGCAATTAATATGAATTAGCTGCGGGAATAAAGCGATGAGATAGTTCTGCGTAAGGCTTGG
>JADZAK010000152.1 GCA_020852595.1 Rhodospirillaceae bacterium | reverse complement strand
TGCACAACAGCCTGCTCATCATCGTCGGCGCGCTGGTCGGCTCGTCGGGCGCGATCCTCTCCTCCATCATGTGCAAGGGGATGAACCGCTCGATCTTCAGCGTCATCCTCGGCGGCTTCGGCGGTGACGCCGCCGTGGCCGCGGGCGGTAAGAAAGAAGCGCGGCCGCATAAAGCCGGTTCCGCCGACGACGCGGCCTTCATCATGAAAAACGCCAGCAAGGTCATCATCGTCCCCGGCTACGGCATGGCCGTCGCCCAGGCGCAGCATGCCCTTCGTGAAATGGCCGACCAGCTCAAGAAGGAAGGCGTCACGGTCAAATACGCCATTCATCCGGTCGCGGGCCGCATGCCCGGTCATATGAACGTGCTCCTTGCCGAAGCCAACGTGCCCTATGACGAAGTGTTCGAACTCGAGGAGATCAACCACGAGTTCTCGACCGCCGACGCCGTGTATGTGATCGGCGCCAACGACGTCACGAACCCGGTCGCCAAAACAGATCCCGCGAGTCCGATCTACGGTATGCCGATCCTCGACGTCGAAAAGGCAAAGACGGTCCTCTTCGTGAAGCGCTCCATGGGCGCCGGTTACGCCGGCGTCGACAACGAGCTCTTCTACCGCGACAACACCATGATGCTGCTCGGCGATGCCAAGAAGATGACCGAGGAGATCGTGGGGGCCCTTTAACTTACGAACTTTCGCCAAAGCGCCGCGCGGGGCCTCCCTCGCGGCGCTTTTTTTGCGTGCGCGAACTGTGCCACACTCCGGCGCGGTAACGGGTGGGGGACGGCCTTGAAAGAAACGAACGAGCTGACGGTACGCGGGATTCTCATCGGCGCGGCGATCACGTTCATCTTCACCGCCGCCAACGTCTACCTCGGCCTGAAAGTCGGGCTCACCTTCGCCACCTCGATCCCCGCGGCCGTGATCTCCATGGCGATCCTGCGCAAGGTGCGCGACGCCGGCATCCTTGAAAACAACATCGTGCAGACCGTGGCCTCGTCGGCGGGCACGCTCTCCTCCATCATCTTCGTCCTGCCCGGCCTTATCATGATCGGCTGGTGGACCGACTTTCCCTATTGGACCACCTTCGGAATCTGCGCCGCCGGCGGCATCCTGGGCGTGATGTTCTCGATCCCCCTGCGCCGTGCGCTGGTCGTGCAGTCGTCGCTGCCGTTCCCGGAAGGCGTCGCGGCCGCCGAAGTCCTCAAAGTCGGCACCGAAACACGCGACGGCGCGAAGGAAGCGCGCGCGGGTTTCGCGGTCATCGTCGTCAGCACGCTTGTATCGGCGGCGCACACCGCGCTCATCGGTGCGAAGCTTCTATCCGGCGAACTCGCCACTTATTTCCGCGTCGGCTCGTCGGCCACCGGCATCGCGGGCGGTCTGTCCTTCGCTTTGCTCGGGGCGGGGCATCTCGTCGGGCTCTCGGTTGGCACGGCCATGTTCTGCGGCTTCCTGATCGCCTGGGGTGTCGCGACACCTATTCTCACGGCTCGTCATCCGGCCGACGGCGACGCGATGACGATCGCGCGCACGGTCTGGGCGGCGCAGGTCCGTTTCATCGGCGCGGGCGCGATCGGCGTGGCGGCGCTCTGGAAACTCCTG
Organism: Rhodospirillaceae bacterium; assembly: GCA_020852595.1. Lineage (GTDB taxonomy): Bacteria > Pseudomonadota > Alphaproteobacteria > Rhodospirillales > Rhodospirillaceae > SHVO01. Next base: position 10,611 of record JADZAK010000152.1, on the reverse strand, counting down.
GAACTCGTCGGCCCCATCTGGCGCGGCATGGCCGCCTCGCGCGCGTCCCGCGCCCAGGCCGGCGTCGCGGCGCGTGAAGACCGCGATATCCCCGGCAATATCATCGGGCTCATTACGCTCCTCTCCCTCGGCCCTATCGCGGTTCTGTTGTGGCGGTTCCTCGTGGGCGGCCCTTTGGCCGCCGGCATGCCGGGCTTTGTCCTTGCCAGCCTGATCTACATCGTCATCGTCGGCGCCTTTGTCGCCTCGGTCTGCGGTTACATGGCGGGCCTCATCGGCTCCTCCAATAGCCCATTGTCTGGTGTCGGCATCCTCGCGATCCTCGGCGCGTCCCTGCTGCTGACCCCGTTCGCGGTCTCGGCCTCGGATGAAACGCGTCAGGCGCTCATTGCTTTCGCATTGTTCGTGACGTCCATCATTTTCGCCGCCGCGACCATCTCCAACGACAATCTCCAGGATCTGAAAACCGGGCAGCTCGTCGGCGCCACCCCTTGGCGTCAGCAGGTTGCGCTGATGTTCGGTGTCGCCGCCGGGGCCGCGGTGATCCCGCCGATCCTCGATCTTCTGAACCAAGCCTATGGCTTCGCGGGCGCTGTGCGTGCCGAAGGGCTGACAACCGATCCGCTGCCGGCGCCCCAGGCGACGCTGATCTCCAGCCTCGCGCGCGGCGTGCTGGGCGGCGATCTGGATTGGAGCCTGCTCGCCGTCGGCGGCGCCGCCGGTATCGGCTTGCTGCTCGTCGACGCCGCGCTGGCCCGCAAAGGCTGGCTGCGCATCCCGCCGCTTGCGGTCGGCATCGGCATCTATCTGCCCATGACCATCACCGTGCCGGTCTTTGTCGGCGCTGTGCTGGGCCGGCTTTATGAGCGGCGCGCCGAACGCGCGGCCAATCCCGCCGTCCTGAAGCAGATGGGCGTGCTGATGGCCTCAGGCATGATCGTTGGGGAGAGTATCTTCGGCGTGCTTCTCGCCGGTCTCATCGTCGGCAGCGGCAACGACGCGCCGCTGGCGCTCGTCGGCGACTCCTTCGCAGGAGCCGCCGAGGCGCTCGGTCCGCTCGTCTACGCGGCCCTGGCGTGGGGGCTGTACCGCGTCGCGGCTAAACGCGGAACCTAGTTTCGCGCCTTATCGACCATGCGGCTGTTCTTCAGCCAGCGCATCATGCCGCGCAGGCGCGCGCCCACGTCTTCGATCTGGTGGTTGGCGCTGTTGCGGCGCATCGCCTTGAAGCTGGGCTGGCCCGCCTTGCACTCGGTCATCCAGTTGGAGACGAACTTGCCCTGCTGGATCTCGCCCAGGATGCGCTTCATCTCCTTTTTGGTTTCGTCCGTCACGATGCGGGGGCCGGCGGTGTAGTCGCCGTACTCGGCCGTGTTGGAGATCGAATAACGCATGTCGGCGAGGCCGCCTTCATACATCAGGTCCACGATCAGCTTCATTTCGTGCAAGCACTCGAAGTAGGCCATTTCCGGCGCGTAACCGGCTTCGGTCAGCGTCTCGAAGCCCGCTGTGATGAGGGCCGAGAGGCCGCCGCACAGCACGGCCTGTTCGCCGAACAGGTCGGTCTCGCACTCTTCGCGGAACGTGGTTTCAAGGATGCCCGCGCGGCCCGCGCCGATGGCCGAGGCGTAGGAGAGCGCGATCTGCTTCGCCGTCCCCGACGCATCCTGCGCCACGGCGATCAGGGCCGGCACGCCCGCGCCGCGCGTGTACTCGGCGCGCACCGTGTGGCCGGGGCCTTTCGGGGCCACCATGAACACGTCGAGGTCCTTGCGCGGCTCGATCAGGTTGAAGTGCACGTTGAGGCCGTGGGCGAAGGCGATGGCGGCGCCCTTGGGCAGGTTGTCGCGCACCTCGTCCTTGTAGATGTCGGCCTGCAGCTCGTCGGGGGTCAGGAACATCACGACGTCGGCCCACTTCGCGGCATCCGCCGGCGTCATGATGGTGAAGTTTTCCTGCGCCGCTTTCGCGCGGGTGGACGAGCCTTCTTTCAGCGCGACCGCGACGTTCTTGACGCCCGATTCACGCAGGTTCAGCGCATGGGCGTGGCCCTGGCTGCCGTAGCCGATGACGGCAACGCGCTTTTCCTTCACCAGGTTCGTGTCGGCGTCGCGATCGTAATAGACTTGCATGGTATCCTCGTTCTTTCTTGAAGCGTGGGTTAAGCGTGCGGATCAGGCGTGTGGGCGCAGTCCGCCCGTGCCGCGCGCGATGGCGGCGATTCCGGTACGTGAAATCTCAAGAAGGCCCAGAGGGCGCATCAGGTCGATGAAGGCGTCGATCTTCTGGCTGTTGCCCACGATCTCGAACACAAAGGATTCGACGGTCGAATCCACGACGTTGGAGCGGAAGATATCGCCGATGCGCAGCGCCTCGTTGCGCTTGTCGCCGGTCCCGGCCACCTTCACGAGCGCGAGCTCGCGCGCCACCGACGGGCCTTCTTCGGTCAGGTCGCGCACTTCGTGCACCGGGATCAGGCGGCCAAGTTGGGCTTTGATCTGCTCGATGATCCGGCGCGTGCCCGCCGTCAGGATGTTGATGCGCGACAGGTTCCGGGCAGGATCGACCTCGGCCACCGTCAGGCTTTCGATGTTGTAGCCGCGCGCCGCGACCATGCCGATCACCCGCGCCAGCACCCCGGCCTCGTTGTCCACCAGCACCGAGATGACGTGGCGGTGCACGTCGAGCGTGGCCAGGCGCGGCGGGGCCGCGACCGCCGGACTCTCGGCCCGCATCTGCGGCGGGCGGGGCGTGGCGGCGGGTTTGCGCGCGCGCGTTCTGTTCTTTCGCATGGGAGTTCCGCCTTAGACCAGGGCGCGGCCTTCGGCCGTCACGTTCGCGAAACCTTCGTCCGTCGCGCTCAGCATCATCTCGTTGTGCGGCTTGCCGGACGGGATCATTGGGAAACAGTTCTCGGTCGGGTCCACATGGACGTCGACGATCACCGGCCCGTCGGTCGCCATCATTTTCCCGATGGTCTCGTCCAGCTTCGCGGGATCGCTGACGCGCAGCCCCGTGCATCCGAACGCCTCGGCCAGCTTCACGAAGTCGGGCAGGGCCTCGCTATAGCTCTGCGAATAGCGCCCGCCGTGCATCAGCTCCTGCCACTGGCGCACCATGCCCATGTATTGGTTGTTCAGGATGAACACCTTCACCGGCGCGCGGTGCTGCACGGCGGTCGAGAGTTCCTGGATGTTCATGAGGATCGAGGCTTCCCCGGCGATATCGATCACCAGCGCGTCGGGATGTGCGATCTGCGCGCCGATCGCCGCGGGCAACCCGTAACCCATGGTCCCGAGACCGCCCGAGGTGAGCCATTTATTGGGCTCCTGGAAGCGGTAGAACTGCGCCGCCCACATCTGGTGCTGGCCCACTTCAGTTGTGACAATGGCGTTGGACCTCTTGGTCAGCTCGTACAGGCGCTGTACGGCCTGCTGCGGTTTGATCGTGGCGCCGCGCTGCTCAAAGCCGAGGCAATCGCGTTCGCGCCATTCCTCGATCTTGGCCCACCAGGCTTTCAGCGCGCCGGTATCGCGGCGGCGCGGGCGGCTGTTCCATTCCTCGATCATCAGGCGCAGGGTCTCGGCGCAGTCGCCCACCACCGGCACGTCCACGAGCACGTTCTTGTTGATCTGCGAGGGGTCGATATCGACATGGATCTTCTGCGAACCGGGCGAGAAGGCGTCCAGGCGGCCCGTCACGCGGTCGTCAAAGCGCGCGCCGATGTTGATCATCACATCGCAGTCGTGCATCGCGAGGTTGGCTTCATAAAGCCCATGCATGCCCACCATGCCCAGCCACGCGCGGCCCGCGGCGGGATAGGCGCCGAGGCCCATGAGGGTCGAGGTGATGGGGAAACCTGTCAGTTCCACCAGCTCGCGCAGCAGTTCCGAAGCCTCGGGGCCGGCGTTGATCACCCCGCCGCCGGTGTAGAACAGCGGACGTTCGGCTTCGGCCATAAGATCCACGGCCATTCTCACCGCAGCCATGTCCGGCACGGTGCGCGGACGATAGGTCTTGTGTTGCGCGCTCGGGATATCGCGCGGCGGCGCGGTGTACGATCCCAGCGCCAGCGCCACATCTTTCGGGATGTCGATCACCACCGGGCCCGGACGCCCCGACCGCGCCACATAGAAGGCCTCGTGAATGATGCGCGGCAAATCGCGCACGTCCTTCACCAGGTAATTATGTTTGGTGCAGGCGCGCGTGATGCCGATGGTGTCGGCTTCCTGGAAGGCGTCGCTGCCGATCAGGCTGGTCGGCACCTGGCCGGTGAAACAGACGATGGGGATGGAATCCATCAGCGCGTCGGTGAGACCCGTCACGGCGTTGGTCGCGCCGGGGCCCGAGGTCACGAGCACGCAGCCCACCTTTCCGGTCGAACGCGCATAACCTTCGGCCGCATGCACCGCCGCCTGCTCGTGGCGCACCAGGACGTGGCGGATGCGGTTCTGCTTGAACAGCTCGTCGTACAGCGGCAGCACGGCCCCGCCCGGATAGCCGAACAGGACGTCGACCCCCTGATCCTCGAGGGCCTTCAACACAAGGTGGGCGCCGGAAAACTTCTGTTTGCTCATGAAAAACACTCGGCCGGGCGGTTAAGGGGGCGGAACCTATTCATGGGGCTGGGCCGGGTCAACAATTTAAGGAAAAAAATGCGGATAAATTTGTAATAAACGAACATAAATTATAATTATAAGTAATAAAATTATACATCGGCGACATGAACCACCTTTTCGCCCAATGCAAACAGCACGGCATCGGTGAGTTCGGCGGTCGACGCGGCGCCCCCGATGTCCCGGGTACGCACGCCGTTTTCCAAAGCCCGCGACACCGCGCACTCCAGGCGCGCGGCGAGGTCGGGCCGCTCCAACGTGTGCCGGAAGGCGAGGGCAAGACTGAGAATCATCCCGCAGGGATTGGCGTAGTTCTTGCCCGCGATGTCCGGCGCCGAGCCATGGATCGGCTCATACAGCCCCGGCTTCCCCGGCGCGCCGAGCGAAGCCGACGGCAACATGCCCAGCGATCCCGTCAGCATGGCGGCTTGATCGGACAGGATGTCGCCGAACAGATTGTCGGTCAGGATCACGTCGAACTGCAGCGGCGCGCGCACAAGTTGCATGGCGCAGTTGTCCGCCAGCATGTGCGAGAGCTTCACGTCGCTGTATTCGGCGTCGCGCAGCTTCTGGACTTCCTCGCGCCACAGCAAACCGGCTTCCATCACGTTCGCCTTGTCGGCCGAACAGACGACGCCCTTACGTTCACGCGCGAGTTCAAAGGCCACGCGCGCCACGCGCCGGATTTCATCGCAGGTGTAGCTGTGCGTATTGATCCCGCGGCGCTTGCCATCCGGAAGCTCGGTGACGCCGCGCGGTTCGCCGAAGTACACGCCTCCCGTCAACTCGCGCACGATCATGAGATCCAACCCCGCGACCGTTTCGGGCTTCAAGGTCGACGCTTCGCTGAGGCTCGGGAAAAGAACGGCGGGTCTTAAGTTGGCGAACACCTGCATCGCGCCGCGCAGGTCCAACAATCCGGCTTCGGGCCGCAGATTGAAGGACTGGTTCGCCCACTTCGGCCCGCCGACGGCGCCGAGCAGCACCGCGTCCGCGGCGCAGGCCGCCGCGAGGGTTGCCGGGGCCAGCGGTACGCCGGCGACATCGATGGCCGCGCCGCCGATCAGCCCCGTGGTGACCTTCACCGCGAAGTTTTCATGGGTGCCGAACCAGTTCAGCACCTTGCGCGCGGCGGATGCGACCTCCGGGCCGATGCCGTCGCCGGGCAGAAAGAGGACATTTTTAGTCATGGGCGGGAGTCCTCCGTGTTGCGCCAAGGTTCGCGCCGGACGCGCGCCAGTTCGAACCGGGCGATATCGCTTTCCTGCTGAAGGGTGACGCCGATCTCATCGAGGCCGGCGGCAAGGAGGTTTTTGCGCTCGGGCTCGATCTCGAACCGGCATCCATGGCCATCGGCCGCGATGATCAGTTGTAACGGTAGATCGATCGTCATCTCGCTGGTCGCCGGATTGGCGGCGAGGGCGGCCAAAGCCTCGACCTCGTTCGCCGGCAAGGCGATGCAGAGAATGCCGTTCTTCACGCAGTTGGCGGCGAAGATGTCGGCGAAGCTCGGCGCGATGACGCAGCGGATGCCAAAGTCGGCAAGGCCCCACGGCGCATGCTCGCGGCTGGAGCCGCAGCCGAAGTTCGCGCCCGCGATCAGCGTGGTGGCGCGGCGGTACGGTTTGCGGTTGAGGACGAAGTCCGTCCGTTCGCCGCCGCCGGCCTGAAAGCGCATGTCGTAGAAAACGAACTTGCCGAGCCCGGAGCGCTTGATGGTCTTCAGGAACTGTTTCGGCATGATCGCGTCGGTGTCGACATTCGCCAGCGGCAAGGGCGCCGCGGGTCCTGTCAGTGTGTTGAACGGGGTCATCGTGCGTCTCCTTGCGGCGCGAGACGGCGGACATCGGTGAGGTGGCCGGTGACCGCCGCGGCCGCCGCCATCGCCGGTGAAACCAGGTGTGTGCGGCCGTCGCGGCCCTGGCGGCCTTCGAAGTTGCGGTTGGAGGTCGAGGCGCAGCGCTCGCCGGGCCCCAGGACGTCGGGATTCATGGCGAGGCACATGGAACACCCCGATTTACGCCATTCCGCGCCGGCGGCGCGGAAGATGTCGTGCAGCCCCTCGCTTTCGGCCTGACGGCGCACGGCGTCGGAGCCGGGCACCACCAGCATGACCACGCCTTGCGCCAGCGTGCGTCCGCGCATGATCTCGGCCGCCGCGCGCAAATCCTCGATACGTCCGTTGGTGCAGGAGCCCAGGAACACCTTGTCGATGCGGAGGCCGTCGAGGTCCTGGCCCGCGCCGAGCCCCATGTAGGCAAGGGCGCGTTCAACCTGCGTGCGTTTGCCGGCGTCCGCGAATTTGTCGAGCATCGGCACATGCGCAGTGATGGGCGCCACATCCTCGGGGCTCGTGCCCCAGGTGACGTGCGGCACGACGCTCGCGGCGTCGATGACGACTTCGCGGTCGAACTGCGCAGCGGGATCGGACACGAGGCCGCGCCAATAGGCGAGGGCTTCCGTCCATCGCCCACCCTGCGGCGCATGTGGGCGCCCTTGCAGGTAGGCGAAAGTTTTGTCGTCCGGCGCCACCAAACCGGCGCGGGCGCCGGCCTCGATCGTCATGTTGCAGAGGGTCATGCGCCCCTCCATCGACAGCGCACGCACGGCTTCGCCCTGGTATTCGACGACATAGCCGGTGCCGCCCGCGGTGCCGATGCGGCCGATCACCACCAGCGCGAGGTCCTTGGCGGTCACGCCGGGGCCAAACTTGCCCTCGACCGTCACCCGCATGTTGCGCGACTTTTTCATCCGCAAAGTCTGCGTGGCGAGCACATGTTCGACGTCCGACGTGCCGATCCCGAACGCCAGCGCGCCGAACGCGCCGTGGGTCGAGGTATGCGAATCGCCGCAGACGATGGTCTTGCCCGGCTGGGTCAGGCCCTGTTCGGGGCCGATCACATGCACGATCCCATGGCGCTCATCGGTCAGCGGGAAATAACCCACGCCGAAGCCGCGCGCGTTTTCATCCAGCGCCGCCAGCTGCGCGCGGCTTTCCGGATCGGCCACATGCCCCTCGCGGCCGTCCGTGGTCGGCACGTTGTGGTCAGCCACCGCCCAGGTCAGGTCCGGGCGCCGGACCTTGCGTTTGGCCGTGCGCAAACCTTCGAAGGCCTGGGGCGAGGTGACCTCATGCACGAGATGCAAGTCGATGTAGACAAGCGCCGGCCCGCCGTCGTCCGCCGTGACCGTGTGACTGTCCCAGACCTTGTCGTAGAGGGTGCGTGCGTGGGTCATTTTAGCGGTCTCCCTGCGCGCGATAGGCGCGGTTCACCGCGCTGGTGACGGCGTGCAGCGAGGCCAGCAGCACGTCTTCGTGGATTCCGGCGCCGTAGAAGCGCTGGGCATCGGCGGTTTGAATTTGCACGTAAGTCGCCGCGTCGCTTCCCGCGCCGCCGCCGCGCGATTTCTGCTGGAGGTCGACAATATCGAAGTTCAGGTCGACGATAGTCTTGATGGCGTTGCAGTAGGCTTCGACCGGACCGGTGCCGAGGCCATGCACGGCATGGATCGCGCCGCGTATGGATACGGTTGCGCTCAGCGACACTTTGAACGGGCTGAGGTGCCGGCAGGTGTACTGGCGGAACAGAAGCACATCGTCCGCGCGCAGGAATTCGGCCTCGAACAATTGCCAGATATCGCCCGGGTGAAGTTCCGCCGCTTTTTCCGAATGGCCCTGCACGGTCCTGGCGAATTCGACCTGCATGGCCGGCGGCAAGACCAGGCCGTATTCATGTTCGAGCACGAAAGCGACGCCGCCCTTGCCCGATTGGCTGTTGATGCGGATGACGGCCTCATATCGGCGGCCGACGTCGGCGGGGTCGATGGGCAGGTACGGCACTTCCCATAAACCGGAATTGCTCTCGCTCTGCGCGGCCAAGCCCTTCTTGATGGCGTCCTGGTGCGAGCCCGAGAAGGCCGCGAACACCAGTTCCCCCGCGTAAGGATGGCGCGGATGCACCGGGATTTTCGTGCAGTGTTCCGCCACCTCGACGAAACGTCCGATGTCGGAGAAGTCGAGGCCAGGGTCGACACCTTGCGTGAACATGTTGAGCGCCAAGGTGACGAGGTCGACGTTGCCGGTCCGCTCGCCGTTGCCGAACAGCGTGCCTTCGATGCGGTCGGCGCCGGCCATCAGCGACAACTCGGCGGCGGCCACCGCGGTGCCGCGGTCGTTATGCGGATGCACCGAGAGGATGACGCAATCGCGTCCGTTGATGTTTTCCGAAAACCATTCGATCTGATCGGCGTAGACATTGGGGGTGGCGAGTTCCACCGTGGCCGGCAGATTGAAGATGATCTTGCGCGACGGGGTCGGGCGCACGACGTCCATCACCGCCTCGCAGATCTCTTGCGAGAAATCGAGTTCGGTGCCCGAGAAACTCTCGGGCGTGTATTCGACCGTCACGTCCGTATCGCTGTTCGCCGCCAGGTTTGCGATGCGCCGGGCCGCGTCCACCGCCAGCGCCCGGATACCGTTGCGGTCGGACTTGAAGACCACGCGGCGCTGCAAGGTCGAGGTCGAGTTGTACAGATGAACGATGGCGCGCCGGCAGCCTTGCAGGCTGTCGAACGTACGCTCGATGTGCGGCGTGCGCGCCGGCGTGAGCACCTGGATCGCGACATCGTCGGGGATCGACTTGTTGTCGATCAAGTGCCGGATGAAATCGAATTCGGTCTGCGAAGCCGACGGAAAGCCCACCTCGATTTCCTTGAAACCGGCGGCGATCAGCGCGTCGAACATGACTTGCTTGCGTTCCAGTCCCATTGGATCGGCGAGGGCCTGGTTGCCGTCGCGCAAATCCACGCTGCACCAGGCCGGCGGTTTGGCGATGACACGGCCGGGCCATTGCCGTGTGGGAAGGGCGATCGGTTCAAAGGCCTGATATTTCGACGCGGGGTTCGCGCGCATGCGTGCTCCTTGGCCGCCACGCAGAGGGCTGCACGGCGCACCTTCAAGAAAAGAAAGTCTGAGTTAGGGAATCGGAGTCCGGCTGAGATGAGCCGCCGACGCGCCGTTACGCCTGGCGGCTGGACCTAAGTCGAATGATAAGGAGCGCGGAAATAATCGCCGGAAGACGCACAAGCTCGAGCGCGGACGAAGCCTGAACGAATTCAGGACGCGCATGTATGGAAAGAGAGCTGTAGGCGGCAGGGGATTTCATGACACGGGGCATCCACGACGTACGACAAAGAAAACAGGGGAACTCTTCCCAGCGCTCTTAGAGCGCTGGGCCTGTAATGCTAAGTCGAAGTCGTGTGCCGAAATTGGTCATGAAGCGTCTGTATCGCGGCCTTTCCATGCCGTCAAGCGCATCGATGCAGAAAGAAACAAAGATGCGCGTGCCTGGCGGCGTTTTTCTTCGGCGTTCCCTACTTCAGCGCCGCGAGCGTCTTTTGCGCCAGCGGCCGCTGCTTCTCGATCAGGGCCGCGCAGGCTTCGATGCGCTCCAACGTCTGGGCCAGGCTGCGGGGCGCGCCGCGCATGTCCTCGGCTTTTGGCGCCATGAACGCCTCATAGTCCGCCGCTTCGCTTGCCGTGCAGAAATAGCTGCCCACGCCGACGAGCGCTTCGCGGTTGTTGGGCGGCGTGCGCTGCTTCACGGCCTCGAAGTTATCCTTGAACCAGGTCCAGGCCGCCGCGCGGTTCGCCGGCTCCGACATCATGCCGTAGATGATCGTCGGGATCTCGTTGGTGCGCAGGTCCTCCGACAGGGCCAGCGTGCGCACTTGCGCGGCGATGGCCGGATCGGTCGAGCGGGTGAGGGCGGACAGCATGCGTTGACGGACGATACCGCTACGCTCGGTCTTGAGGTGCGCGAGGATATCCTTCACGAAGGGCGCGCCGCGATCCTGCACCGCCACTTGCAACGCCTTGTCGACCAGATCGGGATCGATGGCGTCCGCGTGCACGGCCCCATCGCCGGCGGCGCCGACATAGGCCACCGCGCGTTTGGCCAGCTCGGCGCGCACCTGGGCCGCGCGCGCCGGGGAC
>JADZAK010000151.1 GCA_020852595.1 Rhodospirillaceae bacterium | reverse complement strand
TTCAGTGATTGAAGTTCGTCGTCAGCGACAGGCGGAACGCGCGCGGCGCCATGCGGTTCAGGGTCTCGTTGCGGTTCGCCGTCCAGGTGTCTTCGTCGAACACGTTGCCCATGCGCGCCCGCAAGGTCGCCGGCACATCACCAAGCTGGAAGCTGTAGCGCAAGCCGAGATCCAGCGTGGCGTAGCCGGGTGTGTAAACGCCGGCGCGCGGATTGAGCAGCATCTTCGAGTAGTAGTTCACCTGGCCGTCGATCGACAGGCCCTTCAGGACCGGCAGCTGATAGGTCACGTTGAGCAGCGCGTTCAGCTTCGACACGCCGACGGCGCGGCCGATGAGAACGCCGCGATCGATGAGCGCGCCGCGCCGGTCCGCGTCCAGAAGCACGAGACCGCTCACGATATTGATCGACGAGGTCGGACGGCCGACGAAAGAGAGTTCAAGGCCGCGGTGACGCGCGTCGCCGATGAGGCCGTAGACATTGTTCGCGTCCAGCCCCGGCGTCGGCTTCTCGATCTCGAACAGCGAGCCGATGAAGGTCATCGCCGGCGAGATGCGGTAGCGCAGGCCAAGCTCGTACTGCGTGGCCAGCACGGCGGGCAGCACTTCGTTGCGGTTCGCGGCGTTGCTGGGCGCGGTTCCCGACTCTTCCAGGCCGCGCACCGTGGTCGCGAACAGGGTCAGACTTTCCGTCGGCGTGAAAGTTGCCGCGAGGTCGTAGAGCCAGGGGGAATCTTGATTGCTCAAGGTCGCCTGGCCCGGCGGCGTGCGGTCTTTCTCGTAGCGCGTTTTCAGGACAGCGCCGCGCACCCAGACGGAGTCCGTGAGATCGGCCTCGTATCCGATACCGGCCATCACCTGGCGCGTTTCGTCGAACGTGGGCGCGGCATCGGGCAACGGCGCGGGCGCCGGCATCGACGTCGGAAGCCCGGCGTCCATGTCGAAGAAACCCAGCGGCACAGCCGCGCCGGGACGGAAATTGCTGTCGGAGACGCGCCACCGCAACGTCCCGAACACGCGCTGGCCGTCCGTCACCTGCCAGTGCAGGCGTGTTTCGACGGCCTTCGAACTCGCGTCGCTTTCCCGGCCGCGGACGACGGTCGCGGTTCCCGTGCCGGTGCCGTCGATCGTGAGGGTCGTGAAGTCCTGACGCCAGCGGTCGAGCTTGGTCCACACAAACGACGTCTGCAGCGCCGCACGGTCTGAAAAGTTGTAGCGCGCGATGGCGCCCGCGGCGAACTGCCACTGGCTGAAGTGCGCCCACTCCGCCCAGTAGCGGTTGGGAACCGGCATCGCGTCCGGCAAGGTGGTGCCCGAGAGCACGAAACCGTAGTCGCCGCCGGGCTTGTAGAAGCGGTCGGCGGAGAACATGCCGCGCACCTGGAACTTGTCGCCCGGACGCCACGTCGGCACGAACGCGAAGTGGCGCGGGCGGCGCTTCTGCCCGTCGTAGCCCGTGTCGTTCATGATGTTGACGCCGTAGGCCGCGCCGATCACGCCGTCGCCGGTCGCCGCCGAACCTTTGAGCAGCCACGCATGGCCGCCGTAATCGCGCACGGGCGAGGCTTCGAACTCCTCGCGCATGCCGGGCGCGGCAGTCGCGAGACGGTATTCGACAATGCCGGAGGGCGCCGGGAAGTCCACGCCGAGCGCATTGATGCCGACGCGGATGGTGGTGCCGTCGAGGGTCAGCGGGACGATATTGGCCGAGCGGATGAAATAAGCGCCGTCGAGGCGGTAGTTGCCGGAATCCTGCAGGCTGAAGCCGCGCACGGCCTGCTCGTTATACAGACCGATCTGCTCCGAACCGACTTTTTCGCCGAACGCATCGACCGCGACCGTCGCGACGTTGGTCGCCGACTGCGCGAAAGCGTGCGCAAGCGGAAAGAAACTGAAAACGGATGCGAGCAAACAGGTGCGGACCCCACGCCGCGCCGTGTGCGACGGCGCTTCGCCGCGCGGGCGCGCGCAAAGCCGGCTGGTGATGTCCATGAGTCCCCCCGAGGCGAAACGAACCTTGTGGCCAAGGTGTCCGCATTTGAGGTTCTAGTCTCAATGAAGAGGGCGCGGCGTCAATGCGGATCAGGGTTGCAGATGCGTCGCAATTTGTATCGCGCGTGTAACAGGAGAACGGGCCCAGAAGGCGTGGCGACCCCGACAGGATTCGAACCTGTGACCACCCGCTTAGAAGGCGGGTGCTCTATCCAGCTGAGCTACGGGGTCGTTGAGAACCGTTAGGCCCGTTTGAACGCGAAATTGTCGGCGTAGGACTTCGGCTTGATGGTGCGGCTGTGCGGCTCTTCGACGCGGTAGGTGAAACCCTCGTGGGCCGCGAAGGCGATCGCTTCGTCCTTGCTCGCGAACCACAGCTTCACCTGACGGTCGGTGTCGGCGGAACCCGACCAGCCCATCAAGGGATCGGCTTCCTGCGCATCGGCGGGATCATGCTCCAAGAGCCAGCGCTTGGTGTTCGCGACGCCGGACTGCATCGCGGTCTTCGCCGGCTTATAAATTCTTACGGACTTGCTCATGCCACCACTCTCGAACGCTTGCGCGGGATCACAGTCTAATTCGTTGCCGGCGACCACGCAAAGCCACAGCGTGGGATGGTCGGGGCGATAGGATTCGAACCTACGACATCCAGCTCCCAAAGCTGGCGCTCTACCAGGCTGAGCTACACCCCGAAATCGGCATTTAGGCCCGAATTTCCGGCGCAAACTAACGGCCTGTCGCCCAATAAGCAACAAGGAACAGAGCGCGAAAATCGACCGTTTCGGGCCGGTTTGGGCCGGGAAGTCCCGAACCGGTTCCGGACAATGTTCTTGGCGCGTTCTCAAGATAGAAAGGGTTCGCAGCCGCGCCTATACCGGCGCATGAGCGAATCCCCTCCCCTCCGCGAGCTGTACGAAGTTCTCGACATCACGGTCGCCGGTCTCAAGAGATCCTGTGACGCACACCTCTTCACTTGCGGGGCTGGAATGGAAGCCAAAGAACAGCCCGCCGGCGCCGATGATGATGATGATGACGATGATGATCACCACAGTCAGATGCCTGTGATTGTCGATGACGAGAGTTTGAGAAAGCGGTTGGGGGAAGAGCCGATCGGTGCGGAGGATTTGACAGCGCCCCTTAGGCCGTTTCGGGCATAACGAATGAGCGCTTGGGCGATTGGGTTGGACAGATAAAAACCAGGGTTCTCAGCTGGTTGATCCGACAGCATAAAAGTTTGACCCTCTTACGCTTCGCGGCGTGAAAAACCGCGATTTTCTCCTTTTGGTCTCGCTATTTAAGTGACGGATAACAAATTTCTTATTATTATTGTGAAATTCATTTCATGTTAATAACGTCGGGGGCTGCTTTGGTACACATTAATAGCGCCACCCGAGCCGGGCATTACGTCCAGCAGGCGAGCGGCTACCGCGCATTTATCCCGGCGCCGCTTCCGCCGCAGCCACCCGTTACGACGGATGACGAACTCCTGGCTCTCCTCTCCGATGCGGATCGCGCGCTTGGGAGGCTCGACGGCTCGACCGATACTTTGCCGGATCCCGACATGTTCGTGATGATGTACGTACGCAAAGAAGCGGTCCTCTCCAGCCAAATCGAAGGGACCCAGGCGTCGCTTTCCGACCTGCTAGAAGCCGAGGCTAAAGCGAGCCGGCCGGACGCGCCGAAAGACATCGACGAGGTCGTGAACTATATCGCCGCCATGAATATTGGCCTGAAGCGTCTCAGCAACCTTCCGGTATCGGTGCGACTGATCAAGGAAATTCACGCAAATCTTTTGCATGGCGTGCGCGGGAAGCACCTAAATCCCGGAGAGCTTCGCAGCACACAAAACTGGATAGGAGCACCTGGTTGCAATTTGAACCAGGCGGCTTTTGTCCCTCCTCCTCCGACCGAGGTTCCCGATCACCTTGGGAGGCTTGAAAATTTTCTCCACGACAAGAAGCCAATGCCGATCTTGATTAAGGTCGGGCTTGCTCATGGCCAATTTGAAACAATCCACCCCTTTCTGGACGGGAACGGACGTATCGGCAGATTGCTGATCACGTTTCTGCTTTGCGAAAAAGGCGTGCTCAAACGGCCGCTTCTGTATCTATCTCACTTCTTCAAGCGAAACCGCGACGACTACTATCGGCATCTGCAGGCGATAAGAGATCGGGGTGACTGGGAGAACTGGCTCAAATTCTTCCTTACGGGTGTCGCAGCGGTCTCGCATGAAGCAACTGAAAAGGCCCGTAGGATCGTCACCCTCAAGCAGGAACATACAGACTTGGTCCGATCCAAGCTCGGCAAGGGGGCCGGCCGCGCTATTGTGCTTCTCGAAAAAATGTATCAGCAGCCGTTCGTATCTATAAACGCCGTCTCGCAGATCGCCGGCGTTCAATTTCCGAGCGCAAACGCGATGGTCGACAACTTCGTCAAGCTGGGCATCCTGAAAGAGAGCACGGGAAGAATCCGCAACAGAGTATTCAGATACAAGCCTTACATAGACCTTCTAAACGACAATGGCTGACGCCCTTGCGGACATACGCCGCATTTCAAACCTAACCAGATTCACAGTACCTGCGGACCTGCTTCAGACGACACCAAATCTCAGGTCCGCGGGCGCCATCCGTTCGACCAAGCAGTCCGAACGTCCTAGGGCAGATTCTTGAACGCGCCGTGGTGCACGACGTCGCCGACCTTGAGGCCGAGCTTCTTGACGATCCCGCCGTTCAGTTCCAGGACCGCCCGCACCGGCCGGTCCGGGCCCACGGGCGTTTCCACATGCGGGCGGATATTTTCCATGATGGCGACGATCTCGCCGTCGGACTTCACGAACAGCATGTCGAGCGGGATGAAGGTGTTGCGCATCCAGAAGCCGACCCGGCGCGGGGTCATGAAGTCGAAAAGCATGCCGTGATCGTCCGCCATCCGGCCGCGGTGCATCAATCCAATTTCGCGTTCCTGGTCGTCATCGGCGAGTTCGACCGTAAAGCTATGTCCCGCGATGGTCAGCGGAGCCTCGGGCAGGGATTGCGCCTTCTTGGGATCGAGCGGCTCGTGCGGCGCCGGGTCCTCGACCGGGCTCGCCGCCGCGACGGCGCTCTGCGGCGGCGCGGAAGGCGCGGCTTTCTCGCACGATGAAAGCGCGAGCGATGCGCCGAACACCGCCGCGCAGACTTTCCACACATTCACGTTCGCCATTTCAATCCACTCGTTTGGGCATCCAGCGCGTGGCGCTCACGGGCTTTCCGCTGTGATTGCGCATCACCTTCGGCCGCAAGACCTTGCTCGCCGACGGCGCGTCCTGCGCGACGGCCGGGCGGCGCGAGGCGCCTTGGGTTCCATAGAATTCGATCATCGCTTCAAGCGAAATTTCGCCGCCGACACCGGCGGCCAAAGCATCCGCGTACGGCGGATGACGCTTGATGAGCTTGTCCAGGTAATCGATGGAATGGGCGCCGAACTGGCGCCAGACGCTGTCGAGGACATGGCGCGGCACTTCGTCGATCGGTTTTATGTCGATCGCCGGGCGCCCCCGCGCCATGGCCTTGAAGACCGTCGGCTCGATCGGGCCTTCGTCCCGCGCGACAAAGGTCGCCGGCATCAACTTGGCCCCATGTTGCAGCACGCCAAAATAGGCCTGCGCTAGGTACATGAGGCGCTGAAGCTTCTGGGGCTGAAGGTACTCGCCGTCCTCCACCGCGCGGTCGAGAAACCAGAAAGCGACTTCGAAGCTCGAGTCGACAGCCGTCGCACGCATCCTTACTCTTCCAACCTCTTCGCGGGCTGCCGCAATTTCGCCGCGGCGGCGCGCTCAAGTGTGCCGCAAGTCACCAGGACAAGACAACGTTTCGATGCCCGCCGACACGCCCTTTTCACGAGAACGCCCTCAGCGCCGCCAACCCGCCCGGTTGGCCGCGCTGGCCGTCGCGGTCCTATCCGGCGCCGCCGTTCTCGCGCGCAAGCCGATCGCGGAATACATGATTGAAGAGGCTCTTGCGAAAGCGGGGCTATCGGGCGCGTCCCTGAACGTCGCGCGCCTGAGCCTGGACGGCCTGACCATTGAAGACCTCACGGCACAGGGCGGCGCATTGCGCATTGCGCGGATCGACGCCGTATTCACGCCATTCGGATTGCTGCGCTCACGTATTGACGCCCTCGAGGTGAACAACCTCGCCGCCGCGCTGTCCTGGCGCGAGGACGGATTGAGGCTTGGGGACTTCCAGCTTCGGCCGTCCGAGGAACCCTTGTCGCTGCCCGACATCCGCCGCCTCACCCTGACCGAGGGCGCGCTCACCATCGCCGCGCCAACGACCCTGCTCCAGGCGCCGTTCTCGCTGTCCGCCGAAGCGACGGACGACGGCTGGCGCTCGGCGGTGAAAGCGAAGCTGACCGGCGCAGGCGTCAATGTCGCCATGGATTGGAGCGGTGTCATTGCACCGTCGGACCCGGCGCAATCGGCGGGGCAAGGCACGTTCGAGATCGATATCGATGAGCTCAAAGTTCCCGGGTTCACCGATCGGCTGGATGCCGAAGGCCTCGTGACTCTTACCGCCGGCGGCGGCGCGCTTGCGCTCACCGTCGACAAACCGCTGACATTTTCCTTCGATGCGCCGCCGCTCGGCGTTCAAAGCCTGGATACCCTTCCCTGGTCCATCACGATCGCGCCCTCCGCGTCGCAAGCGGCCCTGGCGGCCACGAAGAAGGGCGACGAGCGCGCCTTACGTTTTGATCTCGCCGCCACGGCGCGCGCCGGGAATGGCCGGCTGCGCTTGGCCGCCGCCGGCGGCGGCACGCAGACGGCCGGCGGGCTTCCCCGGTTTGAGATCACACGCGGCCGCGCGGAGATCGAGAACTTCCCCGCCGGCGGCGGCGCGGTGTCGGGCGCGGTGAACCTGTCCGACTTCGCGGGCACGGTCCAAGACGCCCAAGGGCGCATCGAAGCCCGCGCCATGCTCACCGACGTCGCGGTCGGCGAGACAAAGCTAGGGCAAGCGCAGGTCTCGTTCGACAGCGCCGTTCACGTCCTGGACGGCACGGCCACGCTCAACCTCAAGACACTTCAAACCGATGTCGCGCGCGCGGCTTTTGCGGGATGGACGTTGGCGGCCCCGGCGCGCCTCGGGCTCACCGCAGGCGAGCAAACAGTCTCTATAGGCGTGCTCTCCGGGATCAACGGGGCCCTTGCCCTCTCGCTGCCCGCGCTCACCCTCGAGAAAGAAGGTGTATCGGTCGAAGCGCACGCCCCCGACATCAAGCTCAGCGCGAA
Organism: Rhodospirillaceae bacterium; assembly: GCA_020852595.1. GTDB lineage: Bacteria > Pseudomonadota > Alphaproteobacteria > Rhodospirillales > Rhodospirillaceae > SHVO01. The sequence goes on along the minus strand of JADZAK010000151.1, from coordinate 39,554 downwards.
GGGCTCCGATCTTAAGGTCGCCGCCACGCGTGTCGCGCTGCGCCATCCCGCGGCCGAAATCCGCGACGCACGCCTCGACGCCGCCTATGACGGCGGCAAACTTTCCGGCAAGAGCACGATGCAAATCGTTCGCCTCGGTCCGCCGCCGGAGGATGAGCGAACGCAAACCGGCGCGCTCACCGCGACGGCGAACCTCACCACCCGCGGCGACGATCTCGATCTCAGAGGAACGCTGAGCGCTTCAAGCGGCGCGGCGCTGGGCACATACAGCGCGCGTATCGCCACCAACGCGGATCGCGGCACGGCGGCGCTGTCGATCCCCAAGAAGAAATTCGAACGCGGCGGAAAATTCGATTCCGCCGACATCGGCTTTATGACCGCGGTTTCGGACCTGACCGGCACGATCGGCCTCGACGCAAAAGCGAGCTGGAACGGCGCGCGCCGCACCGAGACGGCGGTCGCGACCCTCGAGGATGTGGGATTTGCGGTTGGCGACGTGAGCGTCGCGGGCCTCAGCGCCACCATCGACCTCGCCGGTCTGCGCCCCTTGAGGTCCGCGGCGCCGCACCATGTCACTCTTCAGTCGGTCACCGCGGGCCTGCCATTGACCAACCTCGCCATGGACATTGTGCTGAACGGCGACGAGACCGCGACCATCACGCGCGGCAGCCTCGATATCGCCGGCGGACAAATCACCATGGCGGACGCGTCCATTCCGATCGACGGGCGCGACGGCGCCTTTTCGCTGGCTGTTCGGAAGATCGACATGGCGCAACTCTCCGCACTCGCGAAGGTCGACGGCCTGTCGGTCACCGGCACGCTTTCCGGCTCCGTGCCGCTGAAGAGTGACAAAACGGGGCTCCACTTCGCGGACGGAACCTTGCGCGCCGACGCACCGGGGCGCCTCGTCTATAAACCCGCCGCGCCGCCGGACGCCCTCGCGCAGAACCAGGGCGGTTCCCTTCTCTTGCAGGCGCTCTCGAATTTCGCCTACGACCGCTTGTCGATCGGCCTCGACGGTCCCGTCACCGAGGATATCGTCCTCGGCGTCTCGCTCGCGGGGCGCAATCCCGACCTCTATGGCGGCTACCCCATCGAGTTCAATTTGAACCTTTCCGGCCGCCTGACGCAGATCCTGAAGCAGGGCCTCGTCGGTTACGGAATTCCGGCAAACATCGAACAACAGATCCGGGGTGCGCAAAAAACCCCGGGCGGTTAGGGTCTTGCCGCAAAGCGGCCATTTTCGGCTAAAATACTGAAAGCTACCGATCTCACCCATGAAGAGGACCGGCCTCGTGCTCGACAGAAAAACGATCGCGCTCTGCGCAAAAACGATCGCGCTCCGCGAAAAAACGATCGCGCTCTGCGCAATGATCACAGCGCTCGGCGCATGCTCGCCGACGGTACGGCTGGAAGTGCCCGACAAACCCATCGTCATCAATCTCAACGTCAAGATCGAGCAGGAAGTCCGCGTGAAGCTCGAGAAGGGCGTCGAAGAAGCGATGCTGAAAAATCCCAAGATCTTCTAGCTTCAAGAATCTTCCAATTTCGGTGTGAGGACCCCTCCCATGACACACACAACGTCCAATCGTCTGCGCGCAGCCTTGGCCGGCGCGCTGTTGTTCGCCTTCGGCGCGGCCACGCCCGCCGCGGCTCTCGATCTCGATCAGGCCCGCGCGGCCGGCCAGATCGGCGAACGGTCCGACGGTCTCGTGGGCGCGGTTTCGCCCGATGCGAATGCCGAGGTCCGCGCGCTGGTGGACAGCATCAACAAGGCGCGCCTCGACGCCTATCGCGGGCTGGCGCAGAAGGAAGGCACGCCTCTGGAAGCCGTACAGGCCGTGGCCGGCGAACGCCAGACCCAGGCGGCGGCGCGGAACGGTTGGTTTGTGATGGACGCCGGCGGACGCTGGCGTAAGCCCTAACGCGTCAGCGCGTTGTCCTGAGCGCTTTAGCGCTATCCCGAGCGCTTTAGCGCTATCCCGAGCGCCTTAGGGCGCGCTGGCCGGCGTCGCGGTATAGCCGACGCCGGTGATGGCCTGGGCCGCGCCCATGAGGGCCTGATTGAATTCGTAGATCGCAATGCCGCGTTCAGCTTCCACGGCGAACGGCGGCGTCACGTTGGCGGCATGCGCGGCCTGCGCCTGCATGATGGTCGCGCCCACTTCACGCGACACCAGTACGCCGCCAAAGCTGACCACTTGCTCCTGGAACGGGCCATGGTGCCCACGCCGGCGCGGGTTCGTATCGAAGCCGCCCATATCGTCGTCGTAGGGATGCCATTGGTCGCGCGGCGGCGGCGCGTAGGCGCCGCCCATGGAGTCCACGAACTCATGCGCCGACGCGACGGAGTTTCGATGGAGCGGAATCCGGGGGCTGGCGCCGACGATCCCTGCATTGGAGACCTGAGCGGTGCTCATTTGGGCGCACCCGGCGCCCTAAGCGCTGACGTAGAAATTATATAGTTTTCCACAGATCACTTATATTGCGCCGTTCTTCGGCAAGTCAAATGACCTGGATCAAACATCGAACCTCATGTTCTGTGAGGCGCGGTGTCTCCCATGGTAAAAAAATTATTACTTTTCAAAGCTTAATGAGTCCTTAAGACCCTCGGATGAGAATTTGAGGGCTCTCGGTCAGCTTTGCAGGGCGAGCGCGACGAGCGACCACATATACAGGGTCACGAAAAGGCCAATCAGAGCAGAGGCTTCCTTTAAAAAAGACGTCGCAGACATCGGTCTCTCCTATGTTCCTCGTTTGTTCCTTCTGTGGATAAGAACAAATATGGAACGAACAGTCAAGCGCCTTCGCAAAATGGTTGTCCGGCTGTCTTTGGCGGCCTCCCGCTGTTAAATGACCCCTCTATGAAACCCGATGACCGCGTGTCCCTTTCCCGCCGTTTCAGCGTCGCGCCCATGATGGACCGCACGGACCGGCATTGCCGCGTCCTGATGCGCCTCATCTCGCGCCGGGCCCTGCTCTATACGGAAATGGTCACGAGTCCCGCCCTCGTCCGGGGGCGCACGCCCGAGCGTTTTCTGGGCTTCTCCGATATCGAGCACCCGGTCGCGCTCCAACTGGGCGGATCGGATCCCCGGGAACTCGCCGCCGTCGCCCGCATGGCGGCCGACCGGGGCTATGACGAGATCAATCTGAACGTCGGCTGCCCCAGCGACCGTGTGCAGTCCGGCCGCTTCGGCGCCTGTCTCATGGCGGAACCGCAGCTCGTCGCCGATTGCGTCGCGGCGATGCGAAACACGGTCTCGATCCCGGTCACGGTGAAGACCCGCATCGGCATCGATAACCTCGACAGCCCGGAATATCTCGCCGGTTTTATCGCCGCCGTCGCGCAGGCCGGCTGCGAAAGCTTCACCATTCATGCCCGGAAAGCCTGGCTGAAGGGCTTAAGCCCGAAAGAGAACCGCGAGATTCCGCCGCTGCACTACGAGCGCGTCCACATGCTGAAGGCCCGGTTTCCGCATCTCGAATTCATCCTGAACGGCGGCATCACGGATATCCGGGTCGGCGTCGCGCATATGTCCGGGATGCATGGCCCCGCGCTCGACGGCGCCATGGTCGGCCGCGCGGCCTACGATACGCCCTATATCCTCGCCGAGGTCGACCGCCTCTATTTCGGCGATCCGGCGCCGGCGCCGACGCGCGCCGAGGTCATGGCCGCCTATGTGGACTACACCCGCAGTCAAATGGCGGCGGGCGTCCATGCGCATCACATTCTGCGTCACGCCGCCGGCCTGTTCCACGGCTGCCCCGGGGCCCGGGGCTGGCGCACCAGCGTCATGACCTTCGGACGCGAGGGCAAGAATATTACCGAGCTCGTTTCTCTGGCCGCCGAGCTTGACGGCCGGCGGGCGGAAGCGGCGTGATCGATTTGTTAACCTATTGGGACTACGTAACATACTGATTGCCTGCTGATTACGCCCGGGGTGCAAAAGCCCCGCCTGTGCGCCGGCAAAAGGAACTGACGTTTGGCTGCGCCAACAGCACCGCGATACGCCATCTACTACGCGCCCGATCCGGACAGCGCGCTCGATACCTTTGGCCAAACGTGGCTGGGGCATCGGGGCCCCGAGGCCTTGGCCGCGGCCATCGGCAAAGACGGCAAAGTCTCCATCGCGCGCATCGGCCAGCTCACCGAAAGCCCGCGGCGTTACGGTTTTCACGGCACGTTGAAACCGCCTTTCGAGCTGAACGTCGCCAACCGCGCCGAAGGTCTGCTCGCCGCCGCCCGGGTATTCGCCCGCAGCCGGAGCCCCATCGAATTGCCGCCCCTTGAACTCGCGGTCATCGGAAAATTCATCGCGCTGACGCCCGTCGCCGAATCGGCGGCGCTGGAACGCCTGGCCGCCGCCTGTGTGCGCGCCTTCGAAGGTTTCCGCACCCCGCTCTCCACGCAGCAGGAAGAAGACTACAAGCTCAACAAGCTCACGGTGCATCAGGAGCAGATGCTTGAGCATTGGGGCTATCCGTACGTCATGGAAGAGTTTCGCTTCCACATCTCGCTGACGGACCGTATCGACGACGACGGTGAACGTGACGCGGTCATGGGGCTTCTGACCAAGCTCGCGCAACCCATCCTCGGCCAGCCGCTCCGCATCCGCGATATCGTCGTCTTCGCGCAGGACGCTCTCGGCCAGCCGATGAAGCCGCTCGAACGGATTCCGTTCGGCCGCGGCGCCTAGCCGCGTGACGCCCCCCGTCCAATGATCCGGACCTGGATGGCGATGCTGGCGACGGCGCTTTCGAACGTTCGCGCCGCGATTCGCCGCTTTGCCGGAGTACAGGAAGAAGAAACCTTCGAACCCGCCCGCGTGTATTGGGACGAAGGCGTGGCGCTCACGCTTACGGACCTCGTGCACGAAGCCGAAACGCGCGCCAGCGGGCGTGTCCAGGTCATCACGCTCGGCGAATTCCGCGCCGCCGTCGGCGAACTCTGGGATAAATACGCGCCGCGCGTTCTCCTGATCGCCGAGACCACGATCTCGCGCATGATCGGCAAGGGCAACACGTTCATCGCCCAGGACCGGGATACATGGCTGCTTCTATTTCCCGCGCTATCGGAACCGGACGCCCTGAAGCGCGCCGACGCCATCGCCGCGCGCATCGGTGAAAAGCTTGTCGGCGCGCACTTCACCGAGTCTCCGCCGCCGCTGCCCGAAGCGTCGAAGCTCGATCTCAGCGGCGCGCTCAACGCCGACGGCTCCTTGAACCTCGAGCGCATGAGGACCGCGGTCGAAAATGTGCGTCAGGCGACCGCGCTGGGCGCCGGCGCCGCGAAGGCCGCGATCAAAAAATCCCCGACATCGGCGCGCCCGGCGGCGCCCGCCGCGACGATCGTTCCGGCGAAGGCCGATCTGGCCGCGAAATCGGAATTCACGCAGCTGTCCATCTCGTTTCACCCCGCCTGGAACGCGGAAACGCAAAGCCTCAATTCGTATTTCTTCCGGGCCGCCAAGCTCGACGGGGCGGACGTTTTCGCGCCGGGCACGCCGCCGCCGAACGACGCGACGGTGCTCGATCTTCTCGCCGCCGCGACACGCGCCTTTTCCGAGATGTGCGAACGCGGCCTGCGCGCCACTTTCACGATTCCCATTCCGCTTCCCGCGCTGCGGGGAGCCGCGCTTCCCGAAATCCAGAAACTGATCGCGCGCCTTCCGCAGCAGGGCCGCCTGGTGCACCTGCGCATCGAGATCACGCATGTTCCGGCGCGCATCGGCGCGGAATCGCTGGTGCCGATCCGCGAACTCTTCCGCCCCTACACACGCGACGTTGCGTTTTTGCTCGACCTGTTCGCGCCGGCCGATCAGGTGCTGGCGTTGGACCATGTCGTCGTCGGGTTCGAGCTCTCGCGCGCCGCGCGCCACGGCGACGACGAACTCTTTCAGGCGATGCTGACCTTCCGCCAGCGCGCCGGCCGGCGTCAAACCTATGCGCTTGGTCTCTCCAGCCGGTTGCAAGTCGCACACGCCGTGACCGCGAACATTGCGGAAGTGGGCGGCTCCGGAGTCGCGGCGGACGCCAAGAAATTGCCCGATCAAGTCACCGTGATTCGCCGCCAGGACCTCTTGCTTTAGCGCTCACGCGCATTCAATTCCAAAGCCTTTTGCGCTACAATTAAAGGTCCAACCTGGAGGTCTCCATGCGGTACTTTCATTTCCTGATCGCTGGCGCCGCCGCCCTTGCGTATGTATCCGTCGCCACCGCGGCCGAGCCCGCGAATCCCGCGCCGGCGGCACAGACGGCCGCCAAACCTGTCGCGAAGAAGCCGGCCGCGAAGCCGCTTCAATTTCCGGACCTCGGCGGTGTGAAAAGCTGGCGGGCCGGTGAAAAGGACACCATCGTTTACGTCCAGGGCCAGGACAACGGCTGGTACCGCGTCGACACGTACGAGACCTGCATGAAGTTCGTGAACGATAAGGGCCTTCGTTTCATCACCGAGGAAATCGAGACCGGCGAACGCCTCAGCAAGGTCATCGCCGACAAATATATCTGCACGGTGATCGAGATCACGAAGGTCGACGCGCCGCCGCCGAGTCAGGCCGCCAAATAGCGCGCCTTCAAGAATTGAACGATGGCGTCCGCGGCACGAATTGACGATGCCGTGGGTTGAAGATCGAACGTATCCTGGAAGGCTTCTTCCTGGATCGGACGATACCGAGAGTGGGAGTCCGCGACGCCGTCGAGCGCCGCGCCAAGGTGGCGCACGTCGTCGAGCACGGGGCCGAATTTCCAGAACGAATAATTGACATCGTCCTGCCAACGCGCGCCGTGCGCGTTCAGGAAAACGCAGGGCCGGCGTTCGACCAGGAATTCATAGACCTGGCTGCTCACGTCGCCGAGATAGATATCGGCCGCCAGGGTGTAGGTCATGTCCACCGACGCCGGGCTGCCGGTGTCGATCAGCATATGCGGACAGTCTTTGAAACGCCGCGGCAGGTCGCGGCGCACGCGCGCGACCCAGGATTCCAGCGAGACGTGCAGCTTGCGCCGGAACAACATGACATGCGGCGCGAAAATGAGGTTGTAGTCCCTGTTGGTGCGGAAAAAATCCAGCACCTCGATCCCCATATTGTACCAGGACGACAGCTTCGGTTCGGGATGGGGATTATAGAGGACCACGGGCTTGTCGTCGGGGAACAGCTTCTTGCGCGGCGCCCGCGCGGCGTTCACGGCATCGAACTTGGTGTAGCCGACCACCGCGATCTGATCGTCGCGCAAATATCCGAGGCGCAGAAACCGCTCGCGTTGCTTTTCACCGGCGATGAGCACCAGATCGTTGCCGCCGAAGGAAGGTTTAAAACCGATGGACCGGTCGCCGGCGCCGTGATCGATGCGGATGATCTTGAGGTGCTCGAGGCCGCGCAGCTTTTTCAGGAAAAGGCTGGTGCCTTCCGTGACGATGAGCGCGTCGAGCTTCGCGAACAGATCGCGGTTGCTGTAAAGATTGTCGAGCCGGCTGAACGGGCTGACTCTGTCCAGCACGCCGGCGATCGGCTTGCGCCAAGCCGGACGCGACAGCTTGACGATCTCGACACGCCCGATCAGCTCCGGCCCGCACACATCGATGACCGCCTGGATCAGCGCCTCGGACGTCGCCAGCACGGCGATCTGGATATTCTTGTGCCGCTCCAGCATCCGCGGAATGACCACGGCGCTGTGGCGCACCTGATGCACGCCTTCGTGGTTGTAAAGAAACCCGACGCGCAATGGACGCTCGGCCGACGTCACTGTTGGCTTCGATACGGCGTTCACGATGAGGCGCGTGCGCCTTCCCCTCGGCTCGCAAGAACTTGTTCTGCAATCGCAATATGCTCTGGACGATCGACATCCATCGCAGCGACCGCATCATCCAGCACGATGGGCTTGGCGCGCAAGCCCAAGGTCTTCGAGGCGGCTTTAAACGCCTTGCTCAGGTCGAGCAAGCCCAGGACCGCGCGCAGCAATGTAAAAGCGCCGAAATGCAGGATGAGTTGCCAGGGCTTCTTGCGCCGCCCCTCGACTTCCCGCCAGGCGCGCGCCGCCTTGGGACCCACGCCGGGCATGAGGGCGAACAGGTTGCAGCCGCTGAAGCCGGCGCCGCCGAGACGAATGAAGGTGCGCTTGGAATCCGGAAAAGCGGCGCGGATGTCCGCTTCGCGCGCCAGCCCGACCCCGGCGTCGAGCTCCGGGTCATTCTTCACGCCGTCGCAAAACTGCTCCAGCGTCGCAACACTCAGCAGCGGATTGTCGGCGGTGGTGACAAGGGTCGCAATGTCCGGCCCGAGACTTTCGGCGATCTTGAGGACGCTGCCCGCCGGGCTCTCCGCGCCTTCGGCGAACGAGACCCGGCCCCTCGCTCCGCGCGCGGCCAGAAGCGCGGCGATATCGGCGCTGGTCTCGAAGTCCGCAACCCGGTTGGCGACGATGGTGATGGGCCCGACACCGCGCGCCGACAGCAGCACATCGAGCACGTAGCAGATCATCGGCCGCCCATTGAGCGGCAGGAACGCCTTGCGCTTGCCGGGGGACATTTGCGCAAGCGCATCCCCAGGACGGTCACCGGACAGGAGGATCGTATGGAACATGGATTTCAACGCCTATGGTGCGCGGGGGCCCATGCCCCCGACGGCGGCGCCGACCGTCAGAACGCTCCGTGCGTCCCTAAGACCTTGCCGACATCCTCGCCCATAATGATGGCATAGCGGATATCGAATTCCTTCTTCAAGGTCGCCATGGCCTCATCGCGGATGGAAGGCCACAAGTCCTTGGGAATGGCCAGGACCCCGTCATCGTCGGCATAGATATAGTCGCCGTTGTTAATGGTCACGTCGCCGATCTTGATGGAGCGGTTCATGGCGTGAACCGTGCCCTCGTATTTGATGTCGTCGCAGTAGATTCCCCGGGCAAAGACCGAGAATTCCAGGCCGTTCAACTCGGCGGAATCGCGGGTAAAACTGTCGACCACGGCGCCGACGGCGCCCGAGCGGATCGAGATATTGGCGTTGAGGTCGCCGAAGTAGGCTTTGTCCTTCACGTCGTTCTGCACCACGATCACATCACCCGGGCGGATGAAGTCATAGGTGCCGAGGGCGGTGTAGATACCTTTCCAATCGTCCTTCTTGCGCAGCTTGCGCAGTTCAAGGGTCTTGGCGACCCCGAGCACCGAGCGGCCGCTCACGCGGCGGAAGCCGGGCGGAAACAGCGCCTTGAGCCCGCGCTCCTTGCAGATGTCGGCCAGCAGCGAGGCGCAGAGGTGCGGACGGATGGCGTCGAGCTGCGCGTTGTGCGCGGCGCGGTAGCCCGCGCAGATGCGCTCGGCCAACGCCAGATCGTCCGGCCAGTTCACGTCGAACGCTTCTTCATCGGTGAGTTCGAAGAATACGACCTTGTCGCCGAAGCGGCGTTTCGGTTTGGCCTTGCCCTTGCGCTTCACCATGTAGAGCCCCATGGACTCTAAGATCGTCTCGGGCAGATCGACGGAGTTGGGAATACGGCCTTCACCATACACCGGGCGGCCTTTCGCCCATGTGTACTGCTTGCGCTTTTGAACCGCGACAAGCGAGTCGGCGGACTTGTCGGCCTTCATCGCGCGGATGGCGCGCGTCATGGTCTCGGCGGTGATGAACGGGCTGGTGCACAGGCATTGGATGTAAAGGTCGGCGTCCACCTTCGCGCATTCGTTGGCGAAGAGTTCGTGCCCGTCGGTCGAATTGGAGGCGAGCTTGGAGTCGCGTTTCAGGATCTTCACCGGAAGATCTGACGCCATCTCGATGATCTTCTCCGATTCCGTATCGAGATAGACGTCGTCGATTTCCGGGCACGCCAGGAGCTGAATCAGCTTGCGCTTGAAAAGGTATTCGCCGTCGAGAATAACGGTATTCTTATTTCGAATACGGCTGCTCTCGCCCTTTGCCGGTACGAACGCAACGGTGCGCATCAGAAGCTCCACTCACTCTCGGAAAACGGGACAATCCGCCGAGTTTAGATTAGGACAAACGGGGTTAAGAGACCCCTAAAGAGGCCAGTTGAGGACCGCATGACCCCTGACGATTCTTCGGCAATCAAGACCATCCGGCTGGCCGACTACACCCCGCCCCCTTATGGGATCCTGACCGTCGATCTCGCGTTCGACCTTTTGCCTTCCGCGACACGGGTCACCTCGCGCCTTGCGATCGAACGCCGCGCGGCATCGCCGCAACCGCTGGAGTTGAACGGCGAGGGCCTCAAACTTCTTAAAATCTCCGTCGACGGCCAACCTCTCGCTCCGTCCGCCTATCGCCTCACGGAAAATGGGCTGACCCTGCTCGCGCCGGCGGCGGCGGCGTTCGTCCTGGAAACCGAAGTCGAGATCGATCCGGAGGCGAACAAGGCCCTCGAAGGCCTTTACCGTTCGCAAGGCGTCTTCTGCACCCAGTGCGAAGCCGAGGGCTTCCGCCACATCACCTATTTCCTCGATCGCCCGGACGTCATGGCGACGTTCCGAACGACTATCCGCGCTCCCAAAAAAGAGTGCCCGGTGCTGCTCGCCAACGGCAATCCGGTGGAAACCGGCGATCTTCCCGATGGCCGGCACTACGCCGTGTGGGACGATCCGCATCCGAAACCCTGCTACCTCTTCGCCCTCGTCGCCGGCGATCTCACGCATATCGAGGATTGGTTCACCACCGCGTCGAACCGCAAGGTGCGCTTGCGCATTTACGTCGAACACGGCAAGGCCGCGCGCGCCAAATACGCGATGGAATCCCTCGTGCGCTCGATGACGTGGGACGAAGTCGCCTTCGGGCGCGAATACGATCTCGACGTTTTCAATATCGTCGCCGTCAGCGACTTCAACATGGGCGCGATGGAGAACAAGGGCCTCAATATCTTCAACGACCGCTATATCCTCGCCGACTCCGACACGGCCACCGATCTCGACTACTACCTCATCGAGTCCATCGTCGGGCACGAGTACTTCCACAATTGGAGCGGCAACCGCGTCACCTGCCGCGATTGGTTCCAGCTCAGTTTGAAGGAAGGGCTCACCGTCTTCCGCGATCAGGAATTCACCGCCGACATGCGCAGCCGCGCCAACAAGCGCATCGACGACGTCGAGACGCTGCGCACCGCGCAGTTCCGCGAGGACGCGAGCCCGCTGGCCCATCCGGTGCGCCCTGACAGCTATGTGGAGATCAACAACTTCTACACGGCGACGGTTTACCAGAAGGGCGCCGAAGTCATCCACATGATGCACACGCTTCTCGGCGCGAAAGCGTTCCGCGCCGGCATGGATCTTTATTTCGAACGGCACGACGGCCAGGCCGTCACCTGCGACGACTTCGTCAAGGCCATGGAGGACGCCTCCGGCCGCGATCTCTCGCAGTTCAAGTTATGGTACAGCCAAGCCGGCACGCCGCGGATCTCCATCGAGGACCGCTACGACGCGAACACGAAAACGCTGAGGCTTACGGTCCGCCAGAGCTGCCCGCCGACGCCGGGTCAACCCGGCAAGAAGCCCTACCACGTACCGCTCGCCCTCGGCGTCATTGGCGACGACGGCAAGGACCTGCCGCTCGCCCTCGCCAAGGGCAAGATCGACGGCGGCGTCCTGGAACTGCGCAAGGCCGAAGAGACCTTCGAGTTCACCGGCATTGCCGCCACGCGCCCGCGCCTTTCGCTCAACCGCGCCTTCTCCGCGCCCGTCATCGTCGAACGCACGGAAGCCGAGGAAGACCTCGCGTTCCGCATGGCGCAGGATTCGGACTCCTTCAATCGCTGGAACGCCGCCCAGGATTTCGCCTGCAGCGTTATTCTTTCAGGCGTCGCGACGGCGCTCGACGGCGGGAGCCCGAAGATCAGTCCGCTGTTCCTGTCGGCCGTCGGCGCGATCGCGCGGAACGATAAGCTCGAGCCCGCCTTCAAGGCCTCCGCGCTGGGCCTGCCCGCCGAGGACTATCTCGCCAACCGGATGACCCAAGAATCGCCGCTCCACCTGCATCACGTCCGCAAGCAGGTCCGCCGCGCGATCGCCGAGGCCCACGCCGGCGATTTCCGCCGCATCTATGACAGCCAGCGCGTCAACGCGCCTTATGTGCCCGATGCGGCGGGCATGGGCCGGCGCTTGTTGAAGCGCACCGCGCTCGGCTACATCGGCGCGCTCGAAAGCGGCGACAGCGTCAGCCTCGTGAAGGCCCAGTTCGACGGCGCCGACAACATGACCGACCGCATGGACGCCTTGGCCATCCTCAATCAGCTCGGCGTCGAAGAGCGCGAGGCCGCGCTCACGGCCTTCTACGATCGCTTCAAGAACGACCACTTGGTCGTCAATAAATGGCTGTCGGTCCAGGCCATGTGCCCGCTGCCCGGCACGCTGGCGACGGTCCGCAAACTCCTGTCGCACCCGAGTTTCGATCTCAAGAACCCGAATAAGTTGCGCGCCGTGATCGGCGTGTTCAGCCTGTCCAACCCGGCGAATTTCCATGCCGCGGACGGTTCGGGTTATGACTTCCTGGCGGAACAGATTCTCGCCATCGATAAATTCAATCCGCAGGTCGCGGCGCGGCTGGTGCCGCCTCTCGGCCGGTGGCGCCGCTTCGATCCGGCGCGCCAGGATCTCATGAAGGCTCAATTGGAGCGTCTGGCGAGCGCTTCTCAAATCTCGCGCGATGTCCGCGAGCTTGTAACGAAAAGCCTTCAGGGCTGACATAGGACCGGCGTCCGGCGGCCGCTCTGTAAGAAAATGTAACCCGTCTGTTACGCACGGCCTCATGGCTTGACTTGAATCGCCTGCGCGTTAAGAGGAGGCTTGTACCCATGTCATCACGAGGAGCCTTCACGTTGTCACTTCCTAAAACCGCGCTGATCGGCGCCACCGCGATTGCATTCGCATCTTTTGTTTCCGGCGCCGCTTTTGCCGCCGACGCCGCGCGCGGCGCCAAGGTCTATGAAGAGCAGGCTTGCAACGGCTGCCATTCCGCCAAAGAGGTGCTCGTCGGACCGCCGCACTGCGGCGTTGTCGGACGCAAGGCCGGTTCGGTCCCCGGCTACCCATACTCCGACGTCATCAAGGCATCCGGATTGACCTGGACCGAAGAGAATATCAGCCAGTTCATCGAATCGCCGCTGACCTTCATGTCGGGAACCAACATGGGTTTTGCCGGCCTCTACGACGAGAAGGACCGCGCGGACGTGATCGAATTCCTGAAGACCGAGCGGGCGGCTGATTCGCCAGCCTGCAAATAGATCCTAAAGCGATCTGAACCGCTTCGCCAAGGCGGGTACGTACGAGGGCGTCCGCGCGTGAACTTCAATGCCGCGCGCGGATGCGGCGGCGAGGATATCTTCCATATCCTTGCAATAGCTCCAGAACTCTTCCTCATAATTGCGTTTCCAGAAGCCGGCATGGACGCGGTGGGTGACGGCCATCTTACCCATGTAGTCGTCTTCGTTGGCATGTGACCACGGCTTGGTCGCCGCGGCGAACGACATGCCGTCGCAGCCGTAGATATCCACCTGCTTCGAGATCGTGAGGCCCACGGGAAGAACGATCATCGTGAAGATGTTGGCGGTGGCGGCCGTCAGGAATTCCTTATCGAGGTCGATATTGAATTGCGGACGCCGGTCGTTGCCGATGCCGATCACGCGGTCATGCGCCGATGCCGGCAGCGCTTCGCGGAAGTACGGCACATACCCAAGTTGCGTCAGTAGAACCCGGCTCGGGTCTTCCATGGCGCGCGCCAGATCCGCGCGGAAGCGCCCCGCGTAAAGCGACACGCCGCAATGCTGCACGGGATCGCCGCAGAACATCAGTTGAGGCTTCAGATAGTCGAGCGCCGCCGCATCGCCGATGGTCGAATTGCAAATGCCGCGCAGGTTTGAGCGGATAGGCGCCTTGGACGCCACGACCTTGGCAAGCGAGGGGCCATTACCGAAGAGGCTGATGGTTTGCCCCTTCCACGCCTTCAAATGCGCCGAGAAACGCCGGTAGGAATCGTTGACCAGATCGTGGAGTTCGCGCTGTTCAAACAGCTTGTGCACCCCGCGCAGGGTCAGCAGCGTTTCCTGCTGCACGACCGCCGGATCGGCAAGCACGAGTTCCGCGCCGTGGCGGTCCGCGATCTCTCTCGCCACCGCCGCGAAGCGTCCGTCGCTCAAGTTCCAGGCAACGACGGTTTTGAGCGGCGGCAGTTGCGAAGCGACGTCGCTTAAATCGCCGGCTTGCGTATGAAGGAACTGGATCTTGCCTTGAAAGCGCGGCGCGTAGCCGGCGATGGCGGGATCGAAATCGCGGCTCAGATAAGCGCGCGCGGCGCCGAGTATCTGGTCGGCATCCAGTAGGGCGAAATCGTCGCCGCCGTAGGGGAAGATCAGCCGGTCGAGCTTCTTAAGCGCGGGCAGGAAATGCCATACAGCCCGAAAGACCTGGTCCAGCAGAAGCGGCCGGTTCGGAAGCGCCGGAAAGAACAGCACATTTGCCATGGGATCGATCGGTCCTACGCGCGCAGATCTGAAATCAAACGTGTTACAGACTCTAGTCTACCCGGGACGCGGCGTGAATGTAACAGCTTCACATATAAGCGTTTTTCGCCTTGCCACACAGCGGCGGCGATGACACCGTGCCACCCGCTTATTCTCGCTCTCAGGGAGATTCACATGCGTAGGTTTTTGAGCCGCCCCGCCGCTTTGACCCGCATGGCCGCGGCGGCTTTCACGCTCATGCTCGTCGTGGGCGGCGCGTCGGCCGCCGACGGTTCAAACGGCACGGACGCGGCGACGGAAGCGAAGCTCAAGACCTATCTCGCCGGACCGCAGCGCGGCGCCGCGAACAAGGCGCGCGATGTTTACCGCCATCCTCTGGAGACCCTCAAGTTCTTCGGCCTCAAGGACACCATGACGGTCATGGAAATCTGGCCGGGCGGCGGCTGGTGGACGGAATTCCTGGCGCCGGCGCTGGCCGAGAAAGGCAAATACATCGCCGCGCAAGCCAACGCGAAAGCGGTCGCCGCGTTGCAGGAGAAGAGCACGAAGGACGCCGCCAATTTCGGGAAGATGCAGGTCGTGACATTCCCCGACGGCGCCGTTGCGCCGGGCTCGGTCGACATGATCCTGACCTTCCGCAACATGCATAACTGGATGGGCGGCGGCGAAGAGAAGAAGATGTTCGACGCGATGTATGCCGCGCTCAAGCCGGGAGGCTATCTCGGCATCAAGGAACACCGTGCGCCGACCACGGCCCCGCAGGATCCGAAAGCCGCGTCCGGCTACGTGCGTGAAGACTTCGCGATCAAGACCGCTGAAAGTTCGGGTTTCAAGTTCGTCTCGAAGTCCGAGATCAACGCAAACCCGAAGGACACGAAGGACTATCCGGAGGGCGTTTGGACCCTGCCGCCGAACTACGCGGAAGGCGATAAGGACAAAGGCAAGTACACCGCCATCGGTGAAAGCGACCGCTTCACCATGCTGTTCCAGAAGCCGAAATAAGCGGACGAAATCTCAACAAAAAAGCCCCGGTTCACCGCAGGGCCTTTCGCTTTTGTCGCGCGGCCCTCACCCTCCCGCTTGACGCGAGGGGCCAGGGTTCACCGGGCCTTTTTTTATTTCCCGCCTCGGCGCGCTTAGCTGCCGTCGGCGCTGGCGCGGCAGAACTGGTTGTTCTGCTTGAGCTTCACGCAGGTCGCTTCGGCATCGGCCATCGAGGTGAAGCTTCCCATCATCAGGCGATAGAAGATCCCCTTGCCTTCGCCGAGATCGACGCGGCGGACGATCGGCTTCAGCGCGCCGATGGTCGCCTGATTCCGGTCGATGACTTCCTGCCAGCCCCTCATCGCCGAGGCTTCCGAGCGGAAAGAGGCAAGGTGGAGCACGGGGCCCGTGATCTGCCGCGTCATCGGACTTTCACCGGCTTCCGGGCCGCCGGCTTCGGCGGCCGCGGGTTTCGCCGCGGTCTTGGCCGGCGCCGGCTTCGCGGCCGCGGCTTCGCCGCCCTTGGGCGGGAAGAGGCCGGTACGCAGGACGGCGTCGATCATACGCTTTTCCGCATCGAGCTCGGACTGAGTGATGACGCTGCCTTCACGTAAGGCTTCCAGATGGCCCACCATCGCGGCGCCCTGGATCACGTCTTCCGGCGGCGGCTTGCGCGCCGTGCGTTGTTCCGGGTTTTCAGGCAGAAGCGCGTTGAGGATCATCGTGCGCTCAAGCGCATGCTGCTGCGCCGTGATCGCGCGCATTTCGAACGAGCGGCGCAGGGCGCCGAGGCGCGCCGCGATGGCGTCGCTACTCGGGACCGCGCGGTCAAGTCCAACGCCCGGCGGATCCTGGCTATAGGGCAGGATCGCGCCCAGATTCGCCGCGCGGCGGCGGGCGAACTCGTCCTGTGTGATCAGGCCGTCGTCGCGCAGGCGAGACAAGGTCTCGAAGCGGCGCGCGATGTTCTTCTCAGCCTGGCTGAATGGCATTTCGCCAAGGGCCGGGCGCGCGGGGGCCGCAACGGCCGGCACGACGGAGGCCGGGATGAATTCACGGCTCTGCACCGCCGGCGGGGCGGTGGTCGATGAAATGATGGTGGTCTCCTGCTCGTCCGGCAGCAGTTCCTTCGCCCGCGAAGCAGGTTGGGGCTCCGGCGGCGTTTCCACTGCCGGCACGTCCGCGGGGGGCTCGGCACGGGCGGGTGCGCCGCGCGGCGCGGTTAAACTTCCGGCCGCTTGCGTGGAGGACGGGATGGAATTGACCGGCGGCTTTGCGATCACCGGCGCTGCGGCCGGCGGCGCGGGAGCTGCGGCCATTTGTGCCGGCGCTGGAGCCGGGGCCGGCGGCGCGGACGCAGGTGCCGAGGGCGCGCTTTTAGCGGCCAGCGGGGTCGGCGGTTTCGCGGCGGGCTTCGGATCGCTGCTGGCGTTCAAGGTGCCAAGCGGTACGCGCTGCGACGCCACCTGATTCTGCGCGGGCACGAGAAGAAGCGGGTCGGAGGCCGGCGCGGCGGCAGGTTCACCGGCCGCGGGCGCGGACGCGGCGGCCATCGGCGGCGGCGGCGCGTCGAGCGGATCGATACTGATGTCGTTATTCGCGGCCGAGGCTTCCGGCGCCGGCGGGCTTGCGCCCAACGGGCCTGGAAAATTTGCGCAGGCCGACAATCCGGCCGTCACCGCCAGCACTGATACGATTGTTCTCATGTCTCTGTGCGATCGCTTGTTCGTCACGCGCTTATTCGCCAACGGCCATCGGTCCCATGAAACCCCGCGCGCCCATCAGGACGCGAAGCCCGCAGTTTATCAGGTTGGACCATCATATGCCTCACTTAACATCCCGTTAAGTTGCGCCAGGGCAACGATTTTTCTCACTCACGCGCGCTTGTAAAAAAGCCCGCCGTCACAGGGACGGCGGGCAAAAGTGTCTTAGAGGAGAGGACCGATAACAAAGCCCCGCGGGCCGAGGCCCGCTGTGATCATCCCGAAACACACTCACACCCTCCGGAAATCTCACGATGTGAAATATCACACACCAAATTTCACATGTAAATGCTTTTTTTACTCTTACCGCGTGCAACCTCTACAATTTGCGCCGATTTAACAGCGCATCGCAAATGATTGTGGTGTGCATTTTATTAAGTGATTTTGCTTCTATTTGCGCGTCATGAGCGCTTTTTTTCGTATTTGAGCCGGTGATACGGTTGCCTGGGATTGGGGTGCATCTGTGATTGCCGAGGACCTTCAGCCGCGCGCGCGGACGACGGACGTATCTGCCCATCAGGAGCAGACGCGCCGGCTCGTGCGCGCGATGATGGCGCTGACCGGGCGCACCGCCAGCGGCCTCGCCCGCTCCGCCGGCCTGACGCCCTCGACCGTCAATCGCTTCATGCACCGGCCGGTGCGCCACACCTTGAGCCAGCGCACCATGCTTGCGCTGATGACCGAAACCTTCCTCGCCCTCAAACGCCAGCCGGCGCCGACTTTCGACCGCGCCGCCCTCGCCGAACTCGCGCCCGCCATCGCGGTCTATGAGAAAGGCATTCTCGAGCACGCGCCCGACGTCCAAAGCACCCTGGTACAGGCCAAGTCCGCGCTGACGGCCGACATGCCGCAGGTTCCCGCCGCCGCTCATTCAACGGATCTCGCCGTGGTGCTCGCCACGACGCGCGACGTGAACGTGCAGGCGGGCGATCTCGTGCGCGCGCCGCTTAAAACCCAGCGTCCGCCGTTTCTCGGCAACGACCCGCGGGCCTTTGCGCTGCTCATGCCCGATGAGTCGATGATGCCGCGCTTCGACGCGGGCGACATGCTCTACGTCAGCCCGGCCCGCGCGCTGGAAGGTGAAAAGATCGATGTCGTCGCCGAGCGCGCCGAGGGAGGATTTGTCGTCGGCTCCTTGATTGCCGCCGGGATTGCCGCCGGCGGCGACACAGTCCGGCTGACGACGCTCTCGCCCCGCACCCGCGAGACATTCGTGCGCGCCAAACTGCGCGGAATTTACCGGATTGTCGGCGTTCAGCGCCTCGGGTCGTAAACTTACTTTCCCAGGTCGATGACGACCGGGGTACGCGGGCCGTTCACCTCGAAAGCCGAGTCCTTGTGCTTCGGCATCGCGAGGCGCCGCGGCGGATTGTTCGAAAGTCCGAACGGCTCACTGGGCAATCCGATCCAGGTCTTGTCCAACTTCGTATTGCCGTTGCGGTCATGATAGACCGCGAGCGCGTAGATGCCGGCCTTGGGGACCGTGATGCAAAACTGCGTCTCGCCCTGAACCGCCGGCACGCGGATGCGCGCAAGCTTGCCGCCGGATTTCAGGAATTTTGCGGGATCGTCGTCGTGCACATCGACGGTGATCGTTCCGGTCGCCGCGCGCACATTTTCCACGGTGATCTGCATCGAGAATGGATGGGTATCGCACGCGCCTTCTTGAACCGGCGGTTCCGACGGCGCTTCCGCTTCCGCCGCCGCCGGAGCGGCGTCCTGCGCCGCCGCACCGACGGCGAACGCCGACAGCGCCGCGATAAATCCGATATAGGCCGCTCTACGCATTGGTCCCCCGAAAGGGTTTCAACCGAGCCTCAGCATGGAAAGCCACCATGACGGCTTTATGGCGAGACGTCCAGAAGGCGGCCCCTTCCTCTTCACGTTTATGGTAACAAAGCAACGATGTCCTCACAGCCGAACGCAACCGACGGCGATCTGCAACACCTGGCCGAGCGCCTCTCGACGCCGGAGTGCCGGATCACGTCTTCCGCCATTGCGCGCGCGCGTGACGGCCAGGGGCGCTACTTCGAGCCGCTGATGCGCGTTCCGTCCTTACGCTTTGCGACCGACATGCTCGATCCGCGCCGCGCGCTGGATCAAGCCTGCGTTCTTTCAGCCTACGCGCCGCTCACGGGAAAGAAGGTCCTCGAGATCGGATCGGGCGGAGGCGTCACGCACATCGTCTGGTCGAACGCGTATCGCATCGACGGCTGGGGCGTCGAACCGGAAGGGGAAGGCTTCGGCGACACGGCGTCGATCGCGCGCGATCTCATCCGCGCCAACGGCCTCGACACATCGCGCATCGTCAATGCGACCGGCGAAGCCCTGCCCTTCCCCGACGCCAGCTTCGACATCGTCTACTCGACGAATGTCCTCGAACACACGAACGATCCCGCGCAGGTATTGCGCGAGGCTGTGCGCGTCCTGAAACCGGGCGGCACGCTGCAAATCGTCTGCCCGAATTACCTGTCCTATTTCGACGGCCATTATGCGGCCTTCCACCCGCCGATCTTCTCCAACGCTTTCTTCCGCTGGTGGATCAAATGGGTGTGGCGGCGCGATCCGGCCTTTGCCGGCACCATCCGCACCGAGATCAATCCCGTATGGGTCCGCAGGCAATTGAAGCTGATCGGCCAAACGGCGCCGATCAGGCTGCAAACTCTTGGTCAGGAAAAATTCCGCGACCGGATGAAGGCGGCGGACGTGCCCGGCATGCGCGGGCTTTCGGCGATCGCGCGGCTTGTGTCGACCGCCCGCCGCCTGGGCCTCAGCGCCCTGGCGGCGGAGATCATGATCCTCGCGCAGGGGTGGACCCCGCTGATCATCACGGTCAGGCGCGAAGGCCCTTAGAAGACGACGACGGAACGGATCGACTTGCCCTCGTGCATGAGGTCGAACCCCTTGTTGATCTGGTCGAGCTTCAGCACATGCGTGATCATCGGGTCGATTTGAATCTTTCCGTTCATGTACCAGTCGACGATCTTCGGCACGTCCGTACGGCCTTTCGCGCCGCCGAAGGCCGATCCGCGCCAAACGCGGCCCGTCACGAGCTGGAACGGACGCGTTGAGATCTCTTTGCCGGATTCAGCGACGCCGATGATGATGCTTTCACCCCAGCCGCGATGGCAGGATTCGAGCGCCTGGCGCATGACCGCCGTGTTTCCGGTGCAGTCGAACGTGTAGTCGCCGCCGCCGCCCGTCAGCGCGACAAGATGCTGCACCAGATCGCCCTCGACCTTCAGCGGATTGACGAAGTGGGTCATGCCGAAGCGGCGGCCCCACTCTTCTTTGGTGGGATTGATGTCCACGCCGACGATCATGTCCGCGCCCACCATCTTGAGGCCCTGAATGACGTTGAGACCGATCCCGCCAAGCCCGAAGACAATGCAGTTGGCGCCGGGCTCCACCTTCGCGGTGTTCACGACGGCCCCGATACCGGTCGTTACGCCGCAGCCGACATAACAGGTGGTTTGGAACGGCGCGTCGGTGCGGATTTTCGCAACCGAGATTTCCGGCAGCACGGTGAAGTTCGCGAAGGTCGAGCAGCCCATGTAGTGGTAGATCGGCTTGCCCTTGTACGAGAAGCGCGAGGTGCCGTCGGGCATCACGCCCTTGCCCTGGGTCGCGCGAATGGCGGTGCAGAGGTTCGTCTTGCCCGACAGGCAGGATTTGCACTTGCGGCATTCGGGCGTGTAGAGCGGGATCACATGATCGCCCACGGCGACCGACGTCACGCCCTTGCCGACGTCGCGCACGACGCCGGCGCCTTCATGTCCGAGGATCGACGGGAACAGGCCTTCCGAGTCAAAGCCGTCCAGCGTGTAGGCGTCGGTGTGGCAGATCCCGGTTGCCATGATCTCGACCAGCACTTCGCCGTCCTTCGGGCCTTCAAGATCGAGTTCGACGATCTCGAGGGGTTTCTTGACTTCGAAGGCAACGGCGGCGCGGGTTTTCATGGAGGAACCTCACAAGGAACGAAGGGGGCGGGTAAACATGACTATCACGGCGGGGGGCCGCCGGTATCTCCTTCGGATATATCCCATACGATGTTGATTTCCATAAATATTTCAGGTGACCCCGCTCCCAGGAGCGCGAGCCCCGAATAGGCTCGCCCTTAAATTCTCATACGGCAAAGGGGATGCGCCGGGCGTATACTGACCGCACACAGCGTTCGGTGCTATCGCCGGACGCACGGCCCTTGGGAGGAAAACATGGGTTTCCGGAAACTGATGATGATCGCGGGGAGCGTCCTGTGCGCGTCCCTGCCGATGAACGCCGAAGCGGCCGTGATCGTGCTCGGCGGCGGCTTTGCGCAGATGTGCTACGAAGCCGCGCGCGCGGTTGACGAACCCTACTCGGCGCAAATCACGGGTTCGCGCATCGATGTTGCGCCGCTCGATATCTGCTCCATCGCGATCAGCGCCGGCGATCTCACCGCGCGCGACCTCGCGGGCACCTACAACAACCGCGGCGTCATCTACTTCTCGCAAAACATGTTCAACGAAGCGATCAAGGATTTTGAACAGGGCCTGCGCCATCAGAACGAGATCGGCGAACTGCACATCAATCGCGGCGCCAGCATGGTCGCGCTCAAGCGTTGGGCCGACGCCGTTCCGTCGCTCAATCGCGGCATCGAACTTGGCGCGCTCGAACTCGAAAAAGCCTACTACAATCGCGGCATCGCGTATGAAGAGCTCGGCGACGTGCGCCGCGCCTACCTCGACTACATGAAGGCATCGTCTCTGAAGCCGGAATGGGAAGATCCGAAGCTGCAGTTGACCCGCTTTACGGTTCGCAAGAAGCCGTAGGACGCGCGCGCCTGCACTCTTGTGCGGACGACACACGGGGCGGATGGTCTTCAAAGACCGTCGGCCCCGTTCGTTTTTAGAAATCGGTCGAAGCCAGGAAAATTTCCGCGACTTTCTCGATGCCGGCTTGATCGTCGGCGTCGAAGCGCGACGCGTTCGGGCTGTCGAGATCGATCACGCCGAGAACCTTTCCGTCCTCGATCAGGGGCACGACCAATTCGGATCGTGAGGCGGAGTCACAGGCGATGTGCCCCGGGAACGCATACACGTCTTCGACCAGCACGGAGGCGCGGCGCTGTACGGAGGCGCCGCAAACGCCTTTGCCTTTCGGGATGCGCACGCACGCGACCTTGCCCTGGAACGGGCCGAGCACCAGCTCGTCGTCGGCGCGCAGGAAATAGAAGCCCGCCCAATTGAGGTCGGGCAGCATCTGAAAAATCAGCGCCGAGGTGTTGGCGGCGTTGGCGATCAGGTCGCGCTCGCCGGTGAGCAAACCGCCCAGCTGCGAGGTGAGTTCACGGTAGAATTCGGTCTTGTTGGAACTGTCGATCGCATGAGCTTCGAACACGGCCCTAAATCTCCGCACAAAGCGTTGTTACAAATGTGGGCGTACTTACAGCATGTTTCGTCGGAGAGCGCAATTTTGCGCCGGGACACCTTGCTCGACATCTTGCTCAGAACAATGATCCGCCAATATGATTTCACCCCCGGGACCCAAAGGTGGAGGAAACCTATGATGCACCGCACGATTCGCGCCATTTTCGCTCTGAGTGTCATGCCGATCTGTTTCGCGGCGAACGCGGCTGAACCGGCCCCCGCTCCGGCGGCGCCGGCGCGTCCTGCCCTCACACTCACGACCACCGCTTTCGCGGACGGCACGCAGATTCCGGTGAAGTACACGCAGGCGGGCGAGCAGATTTCCCCGGCGCTCACCTGGACCAACGTTCCGGAAGGCACGCAGAGCTTCGTTCTGCACATGCGCGACCCCGACGTCGCCCGCAACAAGACCACCGAGGATCAGGTGCACTGGCTGGTGTGGGGAATCCCCGGCACGGCCAAAGGCCTGCCGGAAGGCGTGCCGAAGGGCGAAAAACTCGCCGACGGCGCACAGCAGATCAGCGCCAGCGGCGCGGTGTACCGCGGTCCGGGCGCGCCGGCGACCGGCCCCTTGCATCACTACACCTTCGAGCTGTTCGCCCTGGATACGAAGATCGACGTGGCCGCCGGTGCGGACGCGTGGGACACCCGCACCAAGGTCTATCAGGCCATGAACGGGCACATCCTCGGCAAGGCGGTCTACGTGGGCCTGTTCCGCCGTCCGCAATAGCCCCTTTCTCAGCGTCCCTGTTTCATGGCTACTATGGCGCCTCGCGCCAGGGAACGTATGCGGCGGCGCCTCATACGAAAGGCTGTGATATGGACGCTTGCGCGCCCCAGGGTTCGCCGACCGCTTCACTTGAATCGTTCGGCTACAAACAGGAACTGAAGCGCAGCCTCAAATTGCGGGATCTGGTCGGCTATGGGCTGGCCATGATCTCGCCGATCGCGCCCGTAGCGGTCTTCGGCTACGTCTTCAACGCCAGCGCCGGCATGGTGCCGCTCGTCTATGCGGTGGGCCTCGCGGCCATGCTGTTCACGGCATGGAGCTACATCACCATGGCGCGGGCGTTTCCGATCGCGGGATCGGTCTACGCCTACGCCTCGCGCTCCCTGGGCCAGAGCGCCGGCTTCATCGCCGGATGGGCGATCCTCCTCGACTATCTGCTTGTTCCCGCGCTGATGTATCTGCTCAGCGCCATCGCGCTCACCTCCGTCGTTCCGGCGATACCGAAGTGGGTTTGGCTCGGCGTTCTTCTCGTCTGCAACGGCGCGGCGAATTTGTTCGGCGTGGCCCACACGACGAAGGTCAGCGCCTTCATGATGATGTGCCAGCTCCTGTTCCTAGCCCTGTTCATGACCATCGCGATCGTCGCCGTGACCGATGGAACGGCCGGCGCATCTTTCTCGACGGCGCCGCTCATCAATCCGGCCGGCATTTCTCCCGGGGTGATTTTCGGCGCGCTTTCCATTGCGGCGCTCAGCTTCCTCGGCTTCGACGCCATTTCGACTCTTGCCGAGGAGTCCGAAGGCGGCGGCCGCACGGTCGGCAAAGCCACCATCATCGTGCTCGTCGTGGCGGCGCTGCTGTTCATCGGCCAGACCTACATCATGTCTCTTTTCATCCTGGGGCAAACCAGCCTCCCCAGCGGCGACGCCACCGATCAGGCGAGCTACAACATCGCCGGCGACATCGGCGGAACCTGGCTGAAGGTGCTCGTCTCGCTCGCGGGCGGCGCGCTGGCCTGCATCCCCTCGGCGTTGACCGCGCAGACCGCGACCTCGCGCCTGCTGTTCGGCATGGCGCGCGACGGCAAGCTGCCGCGCTTTCTCGCCCATGTCAGCGAAGGGCGCCGTGTGCCGGACCGCGCGGTTCTCCTGGTCAGCGCCGTCACAATCGCCCTGATGGCCTATTTCGAGGAACGCGTCGGGACGCTCGCGTCGATGATCAACTTCGGCGCTTTGACGGGCTTTATCTTCGTCAATCTTTCGGTCATCGCGCACTACACGGTGCGGCAAAAAGACGGCCGGTGGGGACGCCATCTCGCCGCGCCCGCGATCGGTGTCGCGTTCATCGGCTACGTTCTGTGGAATATGGAGCCGTTCGCGCAAATGGCCGGAGTGGCGTGGCTCTCCGTCGGCCTTTGCATCTTCGTCGCCGGCAAGGTTTTCGGCGCGGCCGCTCTCCCGATCCCGGACGCGCCGCCGTCCAATTAGGTGGCGGCTTTATCGAGTTCGAGCACACCACCGAGCACGACGCCAACAGCGATCATCTTGGGTCGCACAACTTAGCCGAGTAGGCTTAAATAGAAAGGGCACCCGATTTGGGTGCCCTTTCAAAAATGGGTAAGCCGAGGATCCGTCCACCCGAAGGCGACTGCCGATCTTATCTCGGCTTTTCAATTAGAAATATGAGTCCTGAAGAGAACACAGTCAATGTGCACTGAATAATAACGACTTAGACAATATCGAACGCTTCCTCTCCCAAGAACGGATACAGAAATTCATCGATCTAACCGGATCGCGCAAACTGGCCATCGAACTCCATCAAGAAGCCCTGCGCGTGCTCGCATAGACCAGTTCAGAAGATAGGCGTCCGCGTTGGACAGCGCGGTCGGATGACCCGTATTCCGAACCTGATGTGGCGAGATGATTTTTCGGTGTTTCGTGCGGACCGCACGTATGCCGGTACGAAGGCCCGTACGTCCGGGCGTTTCATTGTGCATCTAGAACAGTGGTAGCGGAGGAGGGACTCGAACCCCCGACCTGTGGATTATGATTCCATCGCTCTAACCAGCTGAGCTACTCCGCCCCGGCTGCCGTAGATGCAGGGGGTGGGTTTTAAGTGGGCGGTCCTGAATTGTCAAACGTCGACAATGAACCGGCCAAAACTCCTAAGACATTGATCTATTGACCATATTCCCTAGCCGGTCGCCGGCCCGCCGAAACCGGCCTCGGCTGGACGGGTTTGTTGAACCCGGCTATAGACACATCCCATATTGTCTAGACATAATGCGCCGCACACTACCGCTCATTCCAAGGGGACCTTCATGACTATCGTTCTCGACGGCTCGTCGCTGACCATCGAAAAGCTCGTCGCCATCGCTCGTTTCAACGAGCCCGTTCAGCTTGCGCCGGCCGCCCTGGAGCGGATCAAGATCTGCCGCGCGATGCTCGAAGAAAAGCTCGCCAACAAGGAAACGATGTACGGCATCAACACCGGCATCGGCGAATTCTCCGAGACGAAGCTCACCGACGAGCAGGTGAAGGACTTCCAGAAGTACCTCATCTACAACCACGCCGCCGGCATCGGCGAACCGATCCCGCACGAGCACGTCCGCGCCGCCATGGCCGGGCGCATCAACGTGCACGCCCACGGCAACTCGGGCTGCCGTCCGGAAATCACCATGACCTTCGTGGAGATGCTCAATAAGGGCGTCACCCCGGTCGTCTGTCAGAAGGGCTCGGTCGGCGCGTGCGGCGACCTGGCGCCGATGGCCCAGCTCACCCTCCTGATGATGGGCGAAGGCGAAGCTTTCTATAAGGGCGAACGCCTTCCGGGCGCCGAAGCCCTGAAGCGCGCCGGCATCCCCGTCCCCGGCTTGCAGGCGCGTGACGGTCTGGCCGCCATCAACGGCTCGAACGTGCTCACCGGCATGTCGGCCCTGCACATCTACGACATGGAACGCTGGCTGAAGCAGGCGGAAATCGCCGCCGCCATGAGCATCGAAGCCCTGCTCGGCAACATGCGCCCCTACGGCCCGAAGCTGCACGAACTGCGCGGCTTCAAGGGCGCGATTGCCTCCGCCGCCCACATCTCGCGCATCATCGCCGGCTCGGATCTCATGACCGGCAAGATGAAGACCAAGGTGCAGGACGCCTACTCCATGCGTTCGACCCCGCAGGTCATCGGCGCCGCCCGCGACGCCGTCGCCTACGCGCGCTCGCAGGTCGAAATCGAGCTGAACGGCGTTGCCGACAACCCGATCTTCGTGCCGGAAGAAAAACTGACGCTGACCGGCGCCAACTTCCAGGGCTCGCCGGTTTCGCTGCCGATGGATATGGCCGGCGCGGCGATCACCATGGTCTCGGTGCTCTCCGAACGCCGCCTGAACCGCCTCACCAACCCGGCCCTCTCGCAAGGCCTGCCGGACTTCCTCGCGCACCAGCCGGGCTTCTTCTCGGGCCTGATGCTGAGCCAGTACACCGCCGATCACCTGATCGTCGAACAGCGCATCCTCTCGGCGCCGGCCTCGGTGCAGTCGATCCCCGCCGCCGCCGACCAGGAAGACTTCGTCTCCATGGGCATGAACACGGCCCTCAAGAACGGCCAGATCCTCGAGAACGCCTACGGCGTGCTGGGTATCGAGTTCATGGGCGCCGCGCAGGCGCTCGACTTCCGCGAGTTCACGCCCGGCAAGGGCACGAACAAGGCCCGCGAAGTCATCCGTAAATACGTGAAGCACCTCGACATCGACCGTCCGCTGTTCCCGGACCACAACGCGATGCAGAAGCTCGTGAAGTCGGGCGAGATCCTCGACGAAGTCGAAAAAGCAATCGGCCGCTAGACGGCCGCCGCGGCTGCCCCACGACGCAGGTTGTGGGGCAGATGCGCGATGCCCACATCGCGCGCGATCCATCCCCCGCCGAACACGCGTTCGCCGTCATAGAACACGCAGGCCTGGCCCGGCGTGACGGCCGCTTCGGCTTCCGCCAAAACCACCCGCGCCTTCCCGCCCGCTTCGCCGAACACCGTCGCCGCCATCGGCGGCTGTGTGTTGCGCAGCTTCACATGCAGCGGCGTGCCGCCTTCGGACGGCCCCTGCCCCGCGCCCAGCCAGTTCACGCCGTGGATCTCGAATGCATTGCGGAGAAGCGTTTCCTTCGGACCGACGATCACGCGCGCGTTCTCCGGATCGACGTGCACGACGTAGAGCGGCTCCGCTTCGCCGCCGACGCCGATCCCCCGCCGCTGCCCGACCGTGAAATTGATGACGCCGGTATGGCGGCCAAGCACGCGGCCGTCGACGTGCACGATATCGCCCGGATGCGCGGCGTCCGGCCGCAGCTTCTGAATGACGTCGGCATAACGGCCGTTCGGCACGAAGCAGATATCCTGGCTATCGGGCTTCTCGGCCACATGCAGGCCGAACGTCACCCCGAGGGCGCGGGCTTCGGGCTTGGTGAGACCACCCAATGGAAAGCGCACGAAGTCGAGCTGCGCCTGCGTGGTGGCGAACAGGAAGTAACTCTGGTCCCGGTCCGGATCGACGGCGCGATGCAACTCGGCGCCCCGCGCGCCCTCGATGCGCTGCACGTAGTGGCCCGTGGCCAGCGCATCCGCGCCGAGATCCTTGGCGGCCTTCAACAGATCGCGGAACTTGACGGTCTGATTGCACAGCACGCACGGCACCGGCGTTTCACCGCGGATATAGGACTCCGCGAACCGGTCCATCACTTCCGATTTGAAATTGGTTTCGTAGTCCACGACGTAGTGCGGGATCCCGATGCGGTCGGCGACGCGGCGGGCGTCATAGATGTCCTGGCCGGCGCAGCAGGTCTTGCTCTTGGCCGTGGCGGCGCCGTGATCGTAAAGCTGCATCGTCAGACCGACGACGTCGTAGCCTTGCGAATGCAACAGCGCGGCCGTGACGGAGCTGTCCACCCCGCCCGACATCGCCACTACGATGCGCCGCTTTGCGCTCATTCCATCATGTTCCGCGTCGATTGCGGCAAAAGGACCGTCAGTCCGTCAAGGGCGTCGGTCACGACGATCTGACACGCCAGGCGCGAGGTGCGACTCACGCCGTAAGTCAGATCGAGCATGTCCGCTTCCGCTTCGCGGGGCTGCGGCAGCCTGGCGTACCACTCGTCCGAGACGATCACATGGCAGGTCGAGCAGGCCATGGAGCCTTCGCAGGCCCCTTCCATGTCGATGTCGTTGGCCTGGGCGATGTGCAGCAGCGTGGTCTTGGAGTCCGTCGAGATCTCCTTCCGCGCACCGTTCTTTTCAACAAACACAACCTTCGTCATGACCTACTCACTCACTTATGCGGCGGCGTTGAGCGCCAGAGGCTGCCAGGCGTCGATAAAGCGGGCGACGTCCGCTTCGCGCGTCGTCCAGCCCAAGCTCACGCGGACCGCGGTTTTGGCTTCGGCGGGGTTCACGCCCATCGCCAGCAGGACGTGCGACGGCGCGATCTTGCCCGACGAACAGGCCGATCCCGCGCTGATCGAAACACCGGCCAGATCGAGGCGCATGACTTGTGTTTCGCTGGAGACATTCGCAAGGGAGAAACAGCTCGTATTCGCGAGGCGGGGCGTCCCCTCGCCGTAAATCCTGGCCTGCGGAGCGGCGGCGCGGACCTTGCTTTCGAGGCTGTCCCGCAGAGCCCGGATGCGCGGCATATCGGCGAGCAGCCGCGGCACCTCGCGGGCCGCGGCCCCGAAGCCGACGATCCCGGCAACGTTCTCGGTGCCCGCGCGGCGGCGGCGTTCCTGGCCGCCCCCGGCGATCTGGGCGTCGAGATCGCCGCGGTAGATCAGCGCGCCGACGCCCTTCAAACCGCCGATCTTGTGGGCCGACAGGCTCATGCTGTCCACGCCCGACGTGAAGTCGACCGGCACTTTGCCAAGCGCCTGTACGGCGTCGCAGTGAACAAACGCGCCGTAGGTCTTCGCAAGCGCGATCACCGCATCGAGCGGCTGCAGAACGCCGGTTTCATTGTTGGCCAGCATCACCGCGACCAGCGCGGGGCGGGGCGCGGATTTGAGCGCATCCTCGAGCGCATCGAGATCGACGATCCCTTGCGCATTTGCGCCGACGACCGCCGCGCCCGGCGCCGCGGCGAGGACGGACGCGTGCTCGATGCCCGCGACGATCATCGCCGCGTAATGTCCGCCTTTGAGCGCCAGTGCGTTGGCTTCCGTGCCGCCCGACGTGAAGACGATTTCGGCGGTGGAGGCGCCCGTGTGCGCGGCGATCTGTTCGCGCGCGTCTTCCACAAGAGCCCGCGCGCGCCGGCCGGCGCCGTGGACCGACGACGGATTCCCGAACACGCCGAGGCTCTCGCGCACGGCCGCTTCGGCCTGCGGCAGAAGCGGCGCGGTGGCGTTGTAATCGAGGTACGAATGAGCGGCGTCGGCCATGGAGGGCTTTTAGCACCAAGCCCCCTGTTCCAGAAGCGTTCTTCGGGTGACGACAACCCATTGATATAACGTTACAAAATAGGCCTAAACGCAGAATTTGGAGGCATTTGGCCCGCACCTGGATATATAGTGTCGGCCAAGATTTGCCGTTTGCACCAGGATAGGCGTTACCCTAAATAATCGCCGCCTACCTTGAAGGACCACATATGCCTGAAGTGATTTTTGCCGGCCCCGAGGGGCGTCTGGAAGGCCGCTACCACCACAGCGACATCCCGCGCGCGCCGATCGCCG
This sequence comes from Rhodospirillaceae bacterium, assembly GCA_020852595.1. Lineage (GTDB taxonomy): Bacteria > Pseudomonadota > Alphaproteobacteria > Rhodospirillales > Rhodospirillaceae > SHVO01. The sequence continues at coordinate 9,505 of JADZAK010000151.1, read as the reverse complement.
TCATTCTTCATCCGCATCCGCAGCACGGCGGCACGATGAACAACAAGGTTGTTTACAACCTGTACTATGTCTTCGTGAAAAAGGGCTTCTCGGTCGTCCGCTTCAACTTCCGCGGCGTGGGCCGCTCGCAGGGCGATTTCGACAACGGTCAGGGCGAACTGTCCGACGCGGCGGCCGCGCTCGATTGGCTGCAGTCCGTCAATCCGAACGCCTCGGCCTGCTGGGTGGCCGGCTTCTCGTTCGGCGCCTGGATCGGCATGCAGCTCCTGATGCGCCGCCCCGAGATCGAAGGCTTCATCTCGATCGCGCCGCCGGCCAACATGTACGACTTCTCGTTCCTCGCGCCGTGCCCGTCCTCGGGCCTGATCCTGCAGGGCACCGACGACGACGTGGTGCCGGAGCCCTCGGTGGAGAAGCTCGCGAACAAACTTAAACTTCAGAAGAACATCACCATCGACTATCAGCTGGTGAAGAGCGCGAACCACTTCTTCAAGGATCACATGGACCAGCTCACCACCTCGGTGAACTCGTACCTCGATATGCGCATGGGCGCGGGCGCCGCGCCCGGCAACACCAAGAAGAAGTCGGCGCAGGGCTAAGCCGTCGCGGCTTTCCGGCGGACCGGCGGGGTCACGACACCGCCGGTCATCGGCTGCGAGACACCCGTCGTTCCCGGGAACGTGACCGGCAATCCGCGGAAACTGCGCACCGCGAGATAGGCGAACGCCTGGGCCTCCACCGCATCGCCCTGCCAGCCTTGCGCATCAACGCTTTCGGCCGCAATTCCGGTGTATTTGGTGAACATCGCCATCATCGTGGGATTGCGCCGGCCGCCGCCCGTGACCAGCAGGCGTTTGGGGCGCGACGGGCAATGCTTCAGAGCCTCGGACACGCAGGCCGCCGTGAACGCGGTGAGCGTTGCCGCGCCGTCTTCGGTTGAAAGCGCCGACACGAGATCGAGCGAGAAGTCATAACGGTCCAAGGACTTCGGCGGACGCTTGGCGAAGAAATCCTTCGCGAGCATTTTCTGCACGATGTCCTCGTGCACGCGCCCCGCGGCGCCGATGCGCCCGTCTTCGTCCATGGGCAGCCCCGCGCGCTTGGAGACCCAATCATCGAGCAGGCCGTTGCCCGGACCTGTATCGAAGGCAAGCAACGCGTCCTCGCCGATCCAGGTGATGTTCCCGACGCCGCCGATATTGAGGATACCGACCGGCTTCTCGATATTGCGCGCAAGGGCGGCGTGGAAGATGGGCACCAAAGGAGCGCCTTGCCCGCCGGCTTTCACATCGGCGGTGCGGAAATCCGAAACGACCGTGATGCCGGTGGCGTCGGCAAGGCGCTGGGCATCGCCCATCTGCCAGGTCTCGCGGACCTGGGGACGGTGCCAGATGGTCTGGCCATGAAAGCCAATCAAATCGACGGCCTCGCGCGTGAGCTTGGCCTTCTCCAGAAGCCGGTTCACCGCTTCGACGTGCAGATCCGTGACGGCGTTCTCGATCTCGCGGGAACTCCCGCGGTCCGGCACCGAGGCGACGAAGGTCCGGAGCTTCGTGCGAAACGCCGGGTCAAAGGGCGAGGAGGTCGCGGGGCCCAGGGTCAGCCGGCTCTCCCCGTCGGTCTCCACCAGGGCGGCGTCCACCCCGTCCATGGAGGTCCCGCTCATCAATCCAATGACGCGAAAAATGCGGTTTTGAGCAGCAAATGAGGGCATTTCGACACCGGGCGCGATTTGTCTGGCCGTGCGCTTTATGATAACACCCCGGCCCGAACGAATCATCACCCGTAGACCCCCGAGCGATCCATGGCTGCTTACAAATCCGAATTGATCGAGACGCTGACGTCGCGCGGCTTCCTGCACCAGTGCACCGACCTCGAGGGCCTGGACGCAAAAGCGGCCGCGGGCCCGATCTCGGCCTATATCGGCTTTGACGCGACGGCCGACAGCCTGCACGTCGGCAGCCTCGTGCAGATCATGATGCTGCGCTGGATCCAGAAGACGGGTCACCGTCCGATGCCCTTGATGGGCGGCGGCACCACCAAGATCGGCGACCCGTCGGGCCGCGACGAATCCCGCAAGCTGCTCGACGATGCGATGATCGGCCAGAACATCGCCGGCATCCGCCGCTGCTTCGACCGGTTCCTGACGTTTGGTTCGGGTCCGACGGACGCGGTCATGCTGAACAACGCCGAATGGCTCGACGGCCTACAGTACATTCCGTTCCTGCGCGATATCGGCCGCCACTTCACGATCAACCGCATGCTGACGATGGACAGCGTGAAGCTGCGTCTCGAACGCGAGCAGCCGCTGACCTTCCTCGAATTCAACTACATGATCCTGCAAGGCTACGACTTCCTCGAACTCTACAAGCGCCACAAGATCACGCTACAGCTCGGCGGCTCGGACCAGTGGGGCAATATCGTGCAGGGCGTGGAACTCGGCCGGCGGGTGGCCGAAGCCGAACTGTTCGGTTTCACCTGCCCGCTGATCACGACCGCCTCGGGCGCCAAGATGGGCAAGACCGCCGCCGGCGCCGTGTGGCTCAATGCCGACCGCTTCAGCCCCTACGACTATTATCAATACTGGCGGAACGCGGACGACGCCGACGTGGGCCGCTTCCTGAAGCTGTTCACCGACCTTGCGCTGGATGAAATCGCGCGCCTGGAAAAGCTGCCCGGCAGCGAGATCAACGAGGCGAAGAAGGTGCTGGCGCTGGAAGCCACGCGCCTCCTGCACGGCGACGCGGCGGCGAGCGACGCGGCGGAAACCGCGCGCAAGACCTTCGAGCAAGGCGGCATCGGCGACGATCTGCCGGCCATCGATATGAACGCGGCCGAGTTCGGCGCGGGCATTCCGGCGTGGAGCTTGTTCCAGAAAGCCGGCCTCGCGGAGAGCAACGGCGAAGCGCGCCGCCTGATCCGCGGCGGCGGCGCGAAGCTCAACGATCGGAAGCTCGACGACGAGAACTTGAACGTCACGGCGGACGCCGCCGTGAACGGCGTCATCAAGCTGAGCGCGGGCAAGAAGCGCCACGCCATCGTGAAGGTCGGTTAGCGCCTATTTGGCGGGAGTTTCGGCGACCGACGGCGTGGGCGGCTTCGCCGCCTGTTCGTGCGGGTTCGCGCGGAAAATATCGAAGATGTGCCGGAGGAACCCCGGCGCCAGCGCGGCGAGCGGGTTCACGGACGGCTCCGCCGTGGCGATCGGCCCGCGGTAGGTATAGGTGGCGGCGAAAATCCCGCCGCCCTTATCGCCGCCGGTCAGCAGATCGCCGATGAGCGGGATCGAGTTCAGCGCGGAGTTGATGGTGTAGGCCGGGATCAACGTGCCTTCCATATCCATGGACGCGGTCGTGAAGCTGTAGGTGCCCTTGGCGGTCAAACCGAGCGAGCTTCCGAACATCTCGCCGTCTTGGATCGAGAGCTGGGAATTCGCGTAGGAGAACGGCAGGCGCAGGGTGCTGAAGGAAATCCCGCCGCCGCGCAATTCGTCCAGAATACCGGTGAGGGCGGCGACCGACAGCAGGCGGGCCAGCACCGGGGCCTGCACCAGCTGGAAGTCGCGGATGCCCGCCATGCCGGTGACGGCGCCGTCCGGCGCGACGCTGCCGTTCACTTCGAGCTTCCCGCCGACGATATCCTTGAAGAGGCCGAGGGCGCGCACCACGGCGCCGCCATCCATGCTTTCCGCCTTGAAGGTCCGCGCGCCGTTTTCAGACTTCAAGATCAGCGAGACCGGGGCCGTGCCGTTCACGGACCCCTTGAAGTCGATGGCCTGCACGCCGGCCTTGGTGCGCTCGTACGTGAGGGTGGTATTGCGGAAGTCGTCATCCTTGGCGAGCCACATGCGATAGAAATTCGCATTCACCCTCATCGGCATCGGACCGGCGGCCTTCTCCTCGGCCGTCTGGCGGTCATCGCGGTTCATCTCTTTCAGAAAGTCCGTGGCGTTGAACGCCGAACCTTCGGCGGCGATATCGTAACCGTCGCCATTGCGTTTCACGTCGAGACTCAGTTTGGACTCGCCCGCGGTGCTGGGCTTGATGATCAGCGAGGTCATCGTCTTGCCCTCGCCGAAGGTGGCCGACCCTTCGACGCTGAGATCGTCCCCCGACGTGACGATGAAGGACGGCACTTCGTCGAGGCGGTCATCGGTGAAACGCGCGACCACCTTGCCTTGCGCCGGAACGCCGGCGGCTTTCTTCCAGCTCAGTTCCGGGAGCGACATGGCCGGCGCCGTCAGATCGACGTCGGCTTCCATGTGGCGGGCCCGATCGTGGAAGACGGTATAGACGACATGCGCCGAAACATCGCCGTCGAGATAGGGATACACGAACGGCATCGTGGTGAGGCCGACCAGCGGGCGCTGTTCGTTCGAGATCACGGGATCGAGCACATAGCGGCTGCGGAACTCGCCGCCGGTGAAATTCTCACGCCAGTCGATCCCGGTCTTGATGCCGCCGAGAGACCCGGTTCCGGTGACATCCATGCCGGCGCCGTCGAGCACCAGATCCATGCGCCCGTTCTCGAGCGGAAGGCCGAACGCGACATCCGCGAGCCCTACGTTCCGGGTCTGCGCCTTCACGCCGACGCTGACATCGTCAAGCGCGAGATTCGAGACCAGCGGGAACTTGATCGAAAGATCGACATCGGCTTCGCCCGTGGCCTTCTCGGCATCGACGCCCATCTTGGTGGAATAGCGCAGCGGTTCGTTGTCGATGAGCCGCATGGCGTCGCCGAAATCGCCGGCGATCTTGATATCGAAGTCCGCGACCTCCGTGCCCGACCCGAGCCCCAGCATCTTGAGATCGGCGCTCGCGATCCTGAGGCCTTTGCCGGAGAAATCGTCCGGCACATGACCCGAGGTGACGTCGATCCTCATATCCTTGAGGGTCAGCGCCATGCTGCCGTTCGTGCCTCGCACCTTGGGCATGCCGTCCATGTAGCCCACGGTCATGTCGTGCAACGACGACGTCAGCAGCATCTCGGCGGCATCGATCTCTTCCATGGAGGGGCCGGCGAGTTTCATGCGCAGCTTCGTGCCGGTGAGGTTGCCGTCGGTGAGATTGTCGCCGATCCAGCGGAGCGTGTTCGGCTTCACCGCCGGCGGCCAGTAGTCCTTGAGCCCTTGGATCGAGAGTTCACCGAGCCCGGCTTCGATTTCAACGACCGGCGACGAATTGAGCTGCCTGGCGTCCGCCGTCATGGTGAGCACGGGGCCGGCCTCTTTGCCCCGATCGATCTCCATGCTGAAGCGATCGATCTTGATCTCATCGAGCGCGTCGCCGGCGGTCCCGCGCAGGCTCGCTGTGCGGATCGGATAGTCCTTGGAGATCGGCTCGGGCAGGCGCAGCTGTCCGGCCTGGCCCTCCACATCGAACTTCACGCCGGTGATCCGCGCGCCCCGATCGGTGAGGGCCATGCTCGTGGAAATCGTTCCCTTCAAACGCAGATCGACCATGGCCAGCGGCGCAAGCTGGGGCGCGAGAACCGCGAGACGGGCGGGCCGCAGGCCGTCGACGTCGATATCGAGATTGAGCATGCGGCTGCCCGCCGGGATCATGCCTTTGGCGGTCAATTGCCACGACTTGCCGTCCTCGATCACCGGCAGCGTCGCCTGGACGAGCATCGCGCTGCTGTCGCGCGTGAAGTCCAGGGTTGCATCGGGGACAAGCCAGCGCTGGCCCGAGGCTTCGTCGACCAGAACCAGCGTCGTGTGATCGATCGAGACGGTTTGCAGGAAAGCGAGGCCGCCCGTGGCGTCGCCGTTCAACGCGTCGAGCAGCGTGGACGCAAGTACGTTGCCGGTGGGCTCGGGCGCAGCGGGCGAAGCGGCGGGCGCAGGCCCTTCGACGCCGAGACCGAAGGTGCCATCCGCCCGATGCACGAAACGGATGATGGGATTGGAAAGACCGATATGCGTCGGCGCGATCTCGCCCTTGAGGAGCGCCGAGGATTCCAGCCGCACGACCATCGTCGGCAGGCCGGCGAGGACACCGCCGCCGTTATCGAGCACACGCACGTCGCGCGCGGTGATTTCGGGACTGCCCTTGAAACCTTGCCAGCGGAACTCCGCGCGCTCGATGCGGAATTGGAGAGAAGGATTGAGATCGCTCAGCAGCGAGGCGACGTAGGGCGCGACCGAATTCAGCGCGACCGGGCCCTGGCTCAGGCGCCAGGCCATAATAGCGGCGCCGAGCAACACCACGAGCAATGTCGCTTCGAGAACGCGAAGCAAGAATCTGACTGCGCCGTGTGCCAAGATCCCGGAGCCCTATCCGTTTCAAAGGACAATCGTACAAAATGTTGGCAAATTGCTGACGCGGCACCGCAGCTTGACCACCCCGCCCTCTATATCCCACTGTATGCCGAAACAACAGTAAATACCGCGAGTTGCGCTTGATTTACCCTGATATTACAAGGCTTCCGCCACCCTTCGACGATGCGCGCGCGCGCGATCAGCGCCACGACTGGCTGACGGCGGCCGCCGCTCACACGGACAGCGTGCAAGCCTTCGCGCAAGGCCCCGCGCGAGAGCCCGTATGGACCGCCGTGCTGGACTCCGTGTTCGGCAACAGCCCGTTCCTCGGCAAGCTTCTCGGCGATCATCCCGACATCCTCGCCGCCTTCGCAGGCGATGGTCCCGATGCGGTGTTCGCCGGGATTCTCGCAAGCGTGAACGGAACTCATTACGCCGAAGTGTCCGCCGCGATGCCGGGCCTGCGTATTGCGAAAGCCCGCGCGGCCCTGCTCATCGCGCTCGCCGACATCACGGAAATCTGGGCGGTCGACCAGGTGATCGAAGCGCTTTCCGACTTGGCGGATGCCTGCGTGAAGAGCGCGGTGCGTTGCCTGCTCGGGATCGCGCGACGCAACGGACTCATCGCGCTTCCCGACGCCAACGATCCCGAACGCGGATCGGGTTACGTGGTATTGGCGGTCGGCAAACTTGGCGGGCGTGAACTCAACTACTCGTCCGACATCGACCTCTTCGTTCTCTATGACGAGCAGCGCCTGAACTATACCGGGTCCAAGACACCGCAGGAGTTCGCGGTGCAACTCACGAAGGACCTGGTGAAGATCATGCACGAGCGCACGGCGGCGGGATATGTCTTCCGCACCGACTTGCGCCTGCGTCCCGATCCCGGTTCGACGGCCATCGCGGTTTCGCGCGGCGCGGCACAGATCTACTACGAGAACTATGGACAGAACTGGGAACGCGCGGCGCTGATCAAGGCCCGCCCCGTGGCCGGCGACGCGGACGCCGCCGCGGGCTTCCTGCGCGATCTGCAGCCGTTCATCTGGCGTAAGTCTCTCGATTTCTACGCCATCCAGGACATTCACTCGATCAAGCGCCAGATCTACGCCCACAAGGGCGGCGGCACGGTCACGGTGCCGGGCCACAACATCAAGACCGGGCGCGGCGGCATCCGCGAGATCGAGTTCTTCGCGCAGGTCCAGCAGTTGATCTGGGGCGGGCGCATGGAAAAAGCGCGGGTTTCGCGCACGCTGCCCGCGCTCGACGTGCTCACCGAACTCAACTTCGTGACACCCGGCGTGCGCGACGATCTCGAGAAAACCTACCGTTATCTGCGCAAGCTCGAGCACCGCCTCCAGATGGTGGCCGACCAGCAGACGCAGACCATGCCGACGAACCGTTCGGAGCTCGCGCATATCGGCCTGTTCATGGGTCATACCGATCTCGACGTCTTCATGGCCGAGGTCGAGAGCGCCTTGCGCCTCGTCGAAAAACACTACGCGGGGCTGTTCGAAGATGCGCCTTCGCTGGCGGTGGACGGCAACCTCGTCTTCACCGGCACCGAGGACGATCCCGACACGCTCGCGACCCTGCGGCGTCTTGGCTACCAGGACGTCGGCATGGTCACGCAGATGGTGCGCGGCTGGCATCACGGCCGCTACCGCGCCACCCGCAGCAACCGCGCCCGGCAATTGCTGACGGAAGTCATTCCCTCGCTGCTGGCCGCGTTTGGAAAAACGGCACAGCCCGACGCCGCCCTCATCAAGTTCGACAAGTGCCTCGGCGGATTGCCGGCCGGCGTGCCGATCCTCTCGGTGTTCTTCTCGAACCCGGACCTGCTCGACCTCGTGGCCGAGATCATGGGCGATGCGCCGCGCCTGGCCGATCACCTCACCCGTTCGCCGACGCTGCTCGACTATGTGCTCGAACCCGAGTTCTACAAACCGCTCGAAGGCTTCAAGACCTTCGACGAAGACCTGGCCCGGACCTTGAGCCGCGCGGACGCCTTCGAGATGATGTTGGACCTGTGCCGCCGGTGGCTGAACGATCAGCAGTTCCGCGTCGGCGTGCACGTCTTGCGCGGGCTGATCGATCCGCTCGCCGCCGCCAAACATTTCACGACCTTGGCCGAGGTGGCGATCAAGAACCTCGTCCCGCGCGCGGCGCAGGAGTTCGCCAAACAATACGGCGAAGTGCCCGGCGGCCAACTGGGCGTCATCGCCTACGGCAAGCTCGGCAGCCACGAGATGACGCCGACCTCCGACCTCGATCTCGTCGTCATCTACGACGCCGCCCTCGATGTCTATTCGGCGAACGGTCCACGTTCGCTGCCGGCGCCGGCCTATTACATTCGCCTTGCCCAGCGCATCGTCTCGGCGTTCAGCTCGCTGACGTCCGAAGGAAAACTTTACGCGGTCGATATGCGCTTGCGTCCGAACGGCGACAAGGGCCCGCTGGCCACGAGCCTGGAGGCCTTCGCCAAGTACCAGGCCCAGGACGCCTGGACGTGGGAGCACATGGCCCTCACCCGCGCCCGCGTCGTGCTGGGCGATGAACCGCTCAAAACCAAGACCGAGGCGGTGATCGCGGGAGTGCTCGCGAAATCCCGCGATCCGAAGGCCCTGGTTCTGGCCGTCGGCGATATGCGCGCCCGCATGCGTAAAGACAAAGGCGAGCAGGGCGCGTGGAGCATCAAGCACCGGGCGGGCGGCCTCGTCGACGTGGAGTTCATCATCCAGTACCTGACGCTCGCCACGCCGCAGGCCAAATCCCAGGCCAAATCCCAGGCCAAATCCCAGGCCAAATCAAGGCACACCGACCCGCCGTCGATTGTCGAAAGCCTCGTGGCTCACAAGGCGCTGTCCGCAGCCGACGCCAAGGTCCTTCTGGACGGGGCGGCCCTGTGGGCGCGGCTGCAGCAGATGCTGCGTCTGACCTTCGAAAGCGATATTGCCCCGGCCGACATCCCGCCCGGCCTGAAGCTGAAACTGGCGCGCGCCGTGGGGACCGACGATTTCGGGGCATGTGAGCGCTTGATGGAGGACGAGGCCCGGGCTATTTCCGAGCTGTTCCAGCGCCTCATCGCGGGGCCCGCCGAGAAAGCCCGGCCGGACTTCGCCGAGGTCCCGCACTAACTCGACCGGAGAGCCCCATGGCGACCAAACGCAAAACGAAAGCCGCGAAGCCGAAAGCAGCCCCGAAAAAGGTTGTGAAGAAAGCCGTGAAGAAGGCGGTCGAGAAGGCCGT
>JADZAK010000150.1 GCA_020852595.1 Rhodospirillaceae bacterium | reverse complement strand
GTTCTCGATCAGCTCGGCGCTATCGTTCTCGAGGTAGAAGCGCAGCAGGCCCATGAGGTCACGGACCTCGGTCTCGGGGCGCTGCCAGTTCTCCGACGAGAAGCCGAACAGGGTGAGATAGCGCACGCCCATGTTGCCGGCGCTCTTCACGACCTTTTTGACCGCGTCGGCGCCGCGCTTGTGGCCGGCGGTGCGGGGCAGCCCCCTCGCCTTCGCCCAGCGCCCGTTCCCGTCCATGATGATGGCCACATGCAGCGGCGTGCCCTGATCGGGGCGGTCGTCGTCCGGCTGCAGCGGGGCGGTTTTGACGAGCATTCGGGCGATTTTAGACCAATGACTAGACTTGGGTGATTTCGGCTTCTTTGTGCTTCAAGGCCTCATCGACCTTGGCGATGTACTGGTCCGTCATCTTCTGGACCTCCTCGTTGTACTTCTTGTGCTCGTCCTGGGAGATGGCGTGGTCCTTTTCCATCTTCTTGAGGACGTCGTTGCCGTCGCGGCGCACGTTGCGGATCGAGACGCGGGCATGTTCGGCGTACTTGTGGGCGACCTTGGTCAGTTCCTGGCGGCGCTCGGAGGTGAGCGGCGGAATGGGAACGCGGATCAGGGTGCCGTCGGCCATCGGGTTGAGGCCGAGGTTGGCTTCGCGGATCGCCTTTTCGACGGCCTTGGCCATGCCCTTGTCCCACACCGAGACGGACAGGAGGCGGGGTTCGGGCACCGACACGGAGGCCACCTGGTTCAGGGGCATCTTGCTGCCGTAGGCATCGACCATCACCGGTTCGAGCAGCGAGGCGCTGGCGCGGCCCGTGCGCAGGCCGGAGAACTCCTTCTTGGCGTGCTCGAAGCTGACTTCCATCTTGTGCTGGAGGTCTTTTTTAAGGTCTGCGTAGCTTTGAGCCATATCCTCACCCCTCTCCTAATCTTTAAGCCGCCGCCTTGGTGGCGATGACTGTAAACCGGCCGCGCCCCTCAAGGACATCGGCCACGGCGTTTTCGTTGTGCATATCGAACACGACGATCGGCAGCTGGTTCTCGCGCGCCAAGGCAATGGCGGCGGTATCCATCACGCGAAGATCGTCGGAAATAACCTTGTCAAAAGTCAGGCGGTCGTAACGGACCGCGCCGGCATGTTTCTTCGGGTCCTTATCGTAGACCCCGTCCACCTGGGTGGCCTTGAGGAGCCCGTCGCAGTTCATTTCGACCGCGCGCAAGGCGGCCGCGGTATCGGTCGTGAAGAACGGATTGCCGGTACCCGCGGCGAAGATCACCACCCGGCCCTTCTCCATGTGACGGACCGCGCGGCGGCGGACATAGGAGTCACAGACCTGGGACATGGCAATCGCGGACTGAACACGGGTCGGCACGCCGATCTGCTCAAGCGCGTTCTGGACGGCGAGCGCGTTAATGACGGTGGCCAGCATCCCCATGTAATCGGCGCTGGCCCGGTCCATGCCCTGGGCGGCGCCGGAGATCCCGCGGAAGATATTCCCGCCCCCGATGACGAGGCAGACTTCCTTGCCCATGCCGGTGACGGTCTTGATGTCCCGCGCCAGCTTGGCGACGGTTTCGTTGTGGAGGCCGTACTCGGCGGGGCCCATGAGCCCCTCGCCCGAGACTTTCAACATGATGCGTTTGTACGGCAGGGGCGCCATTGCCTCACCTTCTTAAACTCATGAAAAAGGGACGGTTTTGCCGTCCCTTGAAGTCCGGTCCGTGCGCTGGGCTGGCATCATATACCAAACCCAGCGCACAGAAACGGGGAAGAAAGCGCTTCTTTACTTGGAGGCCGACATGGCCGCCACTTCGGCCGCGAAGTCGGATTCGTTCTTCTGGATGCCTTCACCCAGACCGAAGCGGAGGAAGCCGGCGAGCTTCACCGGGGCGCCGATGTCCTTGGCGAGCTTTTCGACGACGGCGCCGATCTTCATCTTGTCGTCCAGGATGTAGGCCTGTTCGAGCAGCACGACTTCTTCGTAATACGTGCGCACGCGGCCCACGAGCATCTTCTCGACGATGTCCGCCGGCTTGCCCGACTGGAGGGCCTGATCGCGGTAGATCGCCTTTTCGCGCTCGAGCACGGCCGGATCGACGGAGGCGATGTCGAGGGCTTCCGGCTTCGCGGCGGCGACGTGCATGGCGAGCTGCTTGCCGAGTTCGGCGAGCTTGGCCTTGTCACCGGTCGATTCCAGCGCGACGAGCACGCCGATCTTGCCCAGACCCGGACGGATCGCGGTGTGGATGTAGGACGACACGACGCCGTCCGACACGGCCACCGCGGCCGCGCGGCGGATCGCCATGTTCTCGCCGATGGTGGCGATGAGGTGCGTGAGCTGCTCGGAGACCGTGCGGCTTTCACCCGGATGCGGCTTGCCCTTCAGGGCTTCCACGTCACCCTTCACTTCGAGCGCGATCTTCGCGGCGCTATCGACGAAGTCCTGGAACAGGACGTTGCGCGCGACGAAGTCGGTTTCGGCGTTGATTTCGATCACGGCGCCGGCGTTGCCGGCCGTGGCGACGCCGACGAGGCCTTCAGCGGCCACGCGGCTCGACTTCTTGGCGGCCTGCGAGAGGCCCTTCTTGCGCAGCCAATCGATGGCGGCTTCCATATCGCCGTCCGTGGCGTTGAGCGCGTTCTTGCAGTCCATCATGCCCGCGCCGGTCTTTTCGCGCAGGTCCTTTACGAGTTGGGCGGTAATAGCAGCCATGGGGTCCTCGGGAATATCTTGAGTGCGGCCATAGGCCGCGAAGGAAGTCCGCGGAACGAAAATACGGACGGCCGCCTTTCGTTCCGCGGAGAAGAATATGAAGCTTAGGCTTGCGCGCCTTCAGCTTCCTTCTTGGCGCGCGGGGCGCGGCTACGCGGCTTCTTCACCACGACCGGGCCGCCTTCATCGCCTTCCGGGAGGGTTTCCGCCGGGGCGTTTTCCTGGGCGCCGATATCGACGCCGGCGGTCTTCATTTCGTCCTTGATGCCCGTGAGCACGGTGTTGGCCACGAGTTCGCAGTACAGCTTGATCGCGCGGATGGCATCGTCGTTGCCCGGGACCGGGTACGTGATGTGGGCGGGATCGGAGTTGCTGTCCAGGATCGCGACGACCGGGAGGCCCAGCACGCGCGCTTCATTGACGGCGATGGATTCCTTGTTGGTGTCGATCACGAACAGGATGTCCGGCAGGCCGCCCATGTCCTTGATGCCGCCGAGAGAGCGGTTCAGCTTTTCCTGCTCGCGCGCGAGTTCCAGCTGTTCCTTCTTGGTGAGGCCGTGCAGCTGCTGTTCGTCGCCGAGACGGGCTTCGAGGTCCTTGAGGCGCTTGATCGAGTGCGAAACGGTCTTCCAGTTGGTGAGCGTGCCGCCCAGCCAACGGTGATTGACGAAATACTGGCCGCAACGCTCGGCGTATTCCTTCACGAGTTCCTGCGCCTGGCGCTTGGTGCCCACGAAGAGCACGCGGCCGCCGGCGGCGGTGACGTCGTGAATGGCCTGCATCGCGCGCTGCAGCATCGGAACCGACTGCTGCAGATCGATGATGTGGACCCCATCGCGCACCCCGAACAGGTACGGCTTCATCTTGGGGTTCCAGCGGCGGGTGTTGTGGCCGAAGTGGGCGCCGGCTTCGATGAGCTGACGCATGGAAAAATCAGGCAGAGCTGCCATGTGATCCTCTTTTTTTCCGGTTGTGCCTCCCCAGGTGGTGGAATCTCCCCAAAAGGGAGACACCGGAATGGACGTCCGGAACTCCCGAACCGCCCGCACCCAGGTGTGGAATGGGCGGGGGTATAGGGTTTCCCCCTTTAAAAGTCCAGGTAAAAACCTAGAATCCAGGGCACGGCGCAACATTTCCGGCCGGCAAGCCATTAGGACTGCACTGGAAAACAGGTATTCCCCATGCAAATCGACCACACCAGCCTGACCCGCCTGCTGCGCAAAGGCCTTCGCACGATGAAGGGGGGCGACATTATGCGGGTGGTCCGCCGGTCCAAAGGGCTGCGCCGCCTGATCAACGGGCCCCTGTCCGACATGGGCGAGGACGTGAGTGCCTTGCTCGCCATGGTGAAGGACTACAGCAACGGCACATATAGAGAGATGCCGCGCGCGACGGCTTTGGCGGCGACCTTCGCACTTCTTTATGTGCTGAACCCCTTCGACCTGATGCCCGACTTCATTCCGGGGATTGGGTATCTCGACGATATGTCCATGGTGGCCCTGGTGATCGGCTCGATCCGCCGGGATGTGGCGAACTACGCCCGCTGGCGCCGGAGCCGGGCCGCGATTGCGCG
>JADZAK010000149.1 GCA_020852595.1 Rhodospirillaceae bacterium | reverse complement strand
GCGGCGCCCGAGATGGCCTGCGTCACCGCCGCCGGGTCACGGATATCGCCGCGGATCAGCGAGACCTGCGGATGAGAGAAGATCTCCGCGAGGTTGCGGGTGTTGCGGGCGAAGGCGCGGACGCGATGGCCGGCATCGACCAGGCGTGCGACCGTCGCCGCGCCGATGAACCCCGTGCCGCCCAGAACGGCCACTTCACCGTGGGTCGCTTTCACCGCTACGGCTGTTTGCACCGGTGGGATCGGCGCCGCGAAAGCGCGGTTTGTGATCTCTTCGCACGTATCGACAAGATTGGCTGCGAAGGGGATCGAGGCGACCGGGCGCAAGTTACCGCCGGCTGCGCGGGAACGCACGGCCGCATAGTAAGCCTCGAGGCTTGCCTTCATGCTAAGGAAGAACGGATCGGACCGGCCCTTCAGCTTGGCGAGCGACAGCACGTAGGACGCGGCGTTGCCGAGCGTGTGACCGGCGGTGGCGCGCGCCGTCGCCAGGCCCTGGCTCAGCATATCGAGGGGCTCCATCAAGGGACCGCGGCCCATGGTCGTGAAGCGGTTGTTGAGGATATCGGCGACCAGCACGCCGTCATCGCAGACGGCGGTGACCTGCCAGAAGGGGAAGCTCCGGCCGACCGCGAACTGAAGGTGCGCCGTATGGCTCGCCGATTTGAGCAAAGTGTCGCAAGAGGCGTGAAAAGCGACCCCCGGGCTGATGAAGGCGCCTGGCGCGGCCGTTGTTTCAACGGACTCGATCGGCCCGATCAGCGACGCGATCTGCGACATCGGATGTACCGCCTGTTCGAGCAGGATGTTCTTCGGCACATGGAACATCCATGATCCGAACTGCCGGCCCGCGAGCTGACGCAGCGGAACGTTGTAGGCGACCTGCACCGACCGCAGGGGACCCGTCGTGCCGGCAAAAATCGTCTCGCGCAACCGAGCGAAGGCCGGATGGTAGATGAAGTTCTGGTTCACGCCGGCGACAAGGCCCTCGGCTTCCGCCTCGTGTGCGACGAGATCGGCGGCATCGACGCCTTGCGCGGCGACAGGCTTCTCAATCAGCACATGGCGGTTGTAGGCGAGGCAGAGGCGGGCGAGCGCGGCGTGGGAATCCGGCGGCGTCAGGATGTGGACGGCGTCGAAGTCGCCGTCTTTCAGCGCGGTTTCGAGATCCTGATAAACGGCCGGGATATTCCACTTGTCGGCAAAGGCGCGGGCGCGCTCGGCCGATGGTTCGACGATGGCGACGGCTGAAATGTCCTCGAACGTCTTCAAGGCCTCGGCGTGGATGTTCGCGATGACACCGGCTCCGACCAGGCAGACCCTGATTGTCGCGCCGGGTGCGATCGTGGGCAGGCCCCGGAGCGGGCGCCTTGCAGCGGACCGCAGGCTCTGTTCCACATCGGTGAGTTCGTGCGCCTTGGTTTGAACCGTCATTCACATACCTTCTTTGACCGGTGATTTACGCCGCTTGGCGTAAGCGGCCTTGTGCGTAGGAAAGAACGTCTTCGGCGGTGGTCGGCTGACCGCCAAGGGCGCCGAAGAAGAACCGCATGTAGCCGTCGAGCCACCCGAGGAATTTCGAAAGCTCGGCTTCGTTGGTCACATAGGGGCTGCCGCCCGGAAGCAGGGTGGAGCTGTGGTAGGAAAGAACGAAGAGCCTGCGGTCGCGCTGGAACAGCGACAGGGTCATGCGCTTGGCTTCGTCCAATGAAATGCCTTCCGGCGTCAGGCGAATGCGCTCGAGCAAGCCGAGGCGCGACAGAAGACCCGGGATGCGGCAGGCGATGCTGGAATTGCTGAGCAGCGTGCTCATGCCGCGGCGGCCGATGCGGTCCATGAGGCCGACCAGGCCCACGGTGTTGGGGATTTCCAGAAGGCGGCGGTCGCGGTCGACCCAATAAGGTTGCGCCGGCGATCCCGTATAGTCGGGTCCGCCTTTCTGCGAGAAGTCCGTCAGCGGCATGACGCTGGCGTCGATCCAGTACCCCGCCTCGATCAGGGCGGCGGCGGTGTTCCGGCCCGCGCCATAGCGGCCCGCCTTGAACACGCGCGGGCGCACGCCGAAATTCTGAATGATCGCCGCCGTGAGGCGATCGATCTTCGCACGCTCGAGGGCGGCCGGCAGATTGCCCGGATAGGTGTTGTGGATGGTGATTTCCTCATCGATGGGCGGATTCACCCAAGGATGGAGCTGCGCGCCGACGCCGCAATCGCCGGCATCGAGGATCGCCTTCAAGGGCTCGATGCCCTCCTGCTGCGAGGCGACCGCGTAGTCGACCAGATACGTCGGTTTCACCCCAAATTGGTTCAGGATCTCCTGCGCGCGGACCTGCGCGGCGATGTTGCGCACGCTGATGGCCTGCGAGGAAAAGGTATGCCAGCGGAACTCCTCCTCCGCGTCGACAAAGACAATCAGTTTGGGAGCCTCGCTCCGGGGAAACGTGATGAGGTCGGCGGGCGTGAAAGAAAACATGGGGCGAGGTCTTCTCAAGGGCCGGGACGGTGGAACAACTCGGACCGGCGTACCATTAGGGATCACAATTCTCGCGCAGCCGAAGAGTTCCCACCGGAGGACACCTGCGCTTATTCGTTGCAACGCGTTACTCGGCCACACCTCGCATCACTCACTTCATATGGGCGGGCTTATGAGAATCCTCTCCTTCACCACGCTGTATCCCAACGCGGCTCAGCCCATTCACGGCGTGTTTGTCGAGAACCGGTTGCGCCATCTGGTGGCTACACGCGCGGCGGAGGTGCGCGTGGTCGCACCCGTTCCGTGGTTTCCGTTCAAGGGCGCCTGGGCGGGCAGCTACGGAAAATACGCGCGCGCGCCGCTGCACGAGGTGCGGCATGGCCTCGATGTGATGCACCCGCGTTATCCGGTGATCCCCAAAATCGGCGTGTCCGTCGCGCCGACCCTGCTTGCATGGTTCATGCGGCCGGTGATCGCCCGGATCATGCGCGAGGGTTACGACTTTGACGTGCTCGATGCGCATTACTTCTATCCTGACGGTGTCGCGGCGGCGTGGCTGGGAAAGTGGTTCAACAAGCCTGTCGTCATCACCGGCCGCGGGACCGATCTCAATTTCCTTCCGAAGTACTCGTTGCCGCGCCGCCAGATCCAATGGGCGGCCGAAAAAGCCGCCGGCATGATCACTGTGTGTCAGGCGCTGAAGGACTCGCTTGTTGAATTGGGTGTGCCGCAGCAACGCGTTACCGTGTTGCGTAACGGGGTCGATCTGCAATTGTTCCGGCCGTTCCGGGAGCCGAACGAGCGCGCGGTTGCGCGCACGACGTTCGGCATGGAGAGGGGCACGGCGCTGGTTTCCGTCGGCCAACTCATCGAGCGGAAGGGCCATCACCTCATCATCGCGGCGTTGCCGGAACTTCCCGATGCGCATCTGTTCATCGCCGGAGACGGGCCCGATCGCGCGGCGCTGAAAAACCTCGCGGCCGAGCTCGGCGTGGCCGACCGTGTCCATCTTCTGGGTGTCGTGCCGCATGGCGAACTGCCGCTCCTGTATGCGGCGGCCGATATCTCGATCCTGGCGTCAAGCCGCGAGGGATGGGCGAACGTGCTTCTGGAATCGATGGCCTGCGGGACCCCTGTCGTTGCCAGCCGGATTTGGGGCACGCCGGAAGTCGTCGCCGAGCCGGCGGCGGGTGTGCTGATGCCCGAACGCAGCGCCGCCGGGGTCGCCGCCGGGGTGAAGGCGGTGCTCGCCGACTTGCCGGAGCGCGGCGCGACCCGCCGGTACGCCGAGCGCTTCAGTTGGGATGCGACGACGGACGGGCAGTTACGACTGTTTCAGGGTATCACCGGCCAGGCGCCCCGCATGGCGGCGGAGTAGTCTTCTCGCGTTTCTCAAAATCAGCCCGCATCAGTCCGCGCATGGAGACCATCCAGGCGGCGGCGCGCGCGATGTGGACGCCGATCGGAGCCTCGGCCGTCACGCGAGCAGCCATTTATAAGGGACAGCGGCATCCTGACGCCGCAACTGGTCCGTGATCCATGCGAGCGGAGCTTCCGCGTCTTTCACGCCGAGACGCGCGGCCATCGCGAGGGCGCCGCGTGTGTAGATCGCGTAGGTGGGATCGCCGTCGGCGAGAGCGTCATTTTGCTCCGGCCAACGCGCGCGCACGCTGCTGAGTTTCCAGGCCTCGTCCCATGAGCCCGCGACGGCGCCGTTCTTCTCCGCCTTCACGATCAAGCGATAGGGCGAGGGATGCGAACGCCGCCATCCACTATGGCCCGAGACGCGGTCCAATGTCCCGCCGAGCGCCCACTGGAAGGATTTCCGCCAGGCGTCAAAACCCATGAGCACCGCCCAGCCCAGGGCGGCGACGATGAATTCGTGTTGCCATGGCGAGATCCAGGTGCCGCCCGGCGCTTGCGGCGGTTCGTCGCGGGCATTGTCGGGGTTGTCCGTGGCGCGGAAAATCTTGTGGAGCGGCTTTTGGCTTTCGACGTAGGTAGCCTCGAACCATTTCCGGGTGCGATCGAGGTCGCTTCGAAAATAACCGGCGGGCAGAAGCCAGCGGGGTGTTTTGTCGGGCGTTACGTTCGCCGCTTGCGCCAGGGTGCGTATGGACCATGCGAAGCTGCGCGGCTGCGGAATGCTGAGCCGGTACGGCGGCGGCAGCGCGCCCCGGTTATAGTTGGCCGCAAACTGCAGATCCTCCAGATGATAAGGATCTCCGGTCAGGAGATAGGGCACATAGGCCAGCGCCGGTTGATGCGCGGAATCGATACTGATCCCCGTATCGGCCAAGTCGATATGCGGATCTCCGACGTTGCGGTCGCCGTACCAGCTCATCGTCTTGTACGTGTCGAGATCGACCGGCGCGCCCGTTCGTTCGTCGCGCATATGCCAGGGCAAGGTCCCGGCGGCTTCCGCCTGCCCGCGTAAGGCGGTCAGGGCGTCGCGTGCTTCGGTGCAGAGGAAGCGTGCCTGCTGTTCCGTCACAAGCCCGATGTCGGGGCGCTCGCCGGTGGAGCCCATCCTGGGCTGGACGCCGGCGAGTTCCATAACACGGTAGCTCTCGCTTTTCGGCGGCGGCGCGGGGCGTGCGAAGGTCCGGCGTGCAAAGGGGGGAATAAGGCCGCGGCTCTTAAGGGCGGAGATATCGGCCTTCACAGGCCGCTCATCGGATTGCCATCGCCAGCGGCTGAACCATAAGTGCCGGGGGACCTCGACACGCGCGCGCGTCTTTCCCGCGCTTTGAATCTCGGCGCTATAGGGACCAAGGTTTGCCGGCGCGCCATCCCATAGGCGGCCCCGCTCGAAAACAACCTCCAGACGATCACTGGTCTGGTCGGGACGGAAATAGACCGTCAGCGGGCCCCGTGTCTGCGTTGCGCGCAGGCAGTTCTGTGTGAAGCCCGCCGGGGATGCGAAAGCGCCGAGATCTTCCGCGCCGTCGGCGGTGTAAGTGAAAGTCTCACCGTCAAGACGGACCAGCACGCGCAGGCCGGCCGAAGCCGCGCGTGCGGCAAAGGGCGCGCAGGCCGCGCCGGCGAGAAGGGTGCGCCGGGACAGAGGGAAGGCGTTTGTCATGCGGGCGCGAAATTAAAAGGTCCTGCGCAACTCACGGAAGCAACGCTCCTGACGTTCTAAGGCTTTCGAAAAAAACGCGAGCGGGGAGGCGCTGTTTCACGCGCCTTTGCGTTAGGACCCTTATTCTCCGCGCCAAAGGGGTTTTCCCGTTTGTCGTTCGTAATCGCCCAGGCCGAAATCGCGCAGATGGCGGCCAAACAGCCTAGAAACAGCAAGCTTTCCATGACGGCGCCCCGAAAGACCCTGAGGATGAGACCTGTGCGCGCGTGTGCGCTCACCGCGTTAGCTAACGGCGCGGCCGGGCAGATGGTTTCAACCGGGCTCCTGAAAACCGGTGTGTCCGCGCATGCGTGATCTGGCCCTGATCCTGACTCTTGCGGTCCTCGTTCCGCTCTCGATCCCGTTTCCGCTCGTCGGCCTCTTTGCCTGGGAATGGCTCTCGCTGATGAACCCGCATCGGTTGACGTGGGGTTTCGCCCAGCAGCAGCCCTTTGTGATGGTCGTCGCCCTGGTCACGATGGTGGGCTGGGTGCTGTCCAAGGAGCGCGGAAATCTGAAGATGAGCGCCTTCCTGGTGCTGATCGGCATTTTCTCCGCCTGGATTTCCATCACGACGCTGTTCGCGCCGGTTCCGGACATGGCCGTGCCGTTGTGGGACCGCAATATCAAAACCATGATGATGATCGTCATGGTGCTCGCCATCGTCACGTCCCGCGTCAGGATCCACGGCCTGGTGTGGGTGATCGTGATTTCGCTGGCCTATTACGGCATCAAGGGCGGGGCCTTCGTGCTCCTGACCGGGGGCAATTACATCGTCTTCGGGCCCGCGGATTCGATGATCCAGGACAACAATTCCCTGGCCCTCGCGCTGATCATCACCCTGCCGCTTCTCAATTACCTGCGTCAGCACACGGCCAACAGGTGGTTGCGCTACGCCTTGATCGGCGCGCTCTTCCTGACCTTCGCGGGCGCCATCGGCAGCTATTCACGCGGCGCCATCATCGCGCTGGGCGCCATTCTCGGCTTCTTGTGGCTGAAGAGCCCCGCGAAGATCGTTACCGGGCCGGCCCTGCTGTGCGCGATCCTCGTCGGCGTCATGGCGATGCCGGCCAAGTACATGGACCGCCTCAACACGCTGAACAACGTGATGGAAGACGAGTCCTTCCGCGGCCGCCTCGACGCCTGGGACGTCGCCTGGGAGACCGCGAAAGACCATCCGCTGGGCGCCGGCTTCGACGGCCCGCGCCAGCCCGAAATCTGGAACAGCTATCTGCCCGAAAGGCCGGCGCGCGCCTCGCACAGCATCTACTTCATGGTGCTCGGCGAGCACGGGTTCATCGGCCTTGGGATCTACCTGCTCGTTTGCGCCGCGAGCTGGCGCAACTTGCAGCGCGTGCGCAAACTGACCGCGGAGCACGGGGAAGCGAAGTGGGCGCACGACCTCGCCTTCGCGCTCCAGCTCAGCATGGTCGGTTTCCTGGTGGGCGGGGCCGCGCTGCCGATGGCCTATTACGATGGATTCTTCACACTGCTCGCGATGAGCGCGGCCTTGCTGCGGTTGGTGGAGGCCGCGGCGCCCGCGCAAGAGCGCCGCCCGGCCGGCTTCAGGCGGAGCGTGCCGGCCGCAGCCGGTGCTTGAGCCAGCGCGTCGGCGCCGAGGCCCTCGCGACGAAGTACAGATTGTGGAGGGGGCGATAGCCGCGCAGGACGGCGCGGGCGATCGTCTTCAGGCCGAAGGTGAAGTCACCGCCGGCATAGGCCACCTGGCCGAATTTGCTGAAGCGTTCGCCGAGGATACGGCGGATCTCGTCCTGACCCAGGCGGTCCCGATTGCGCTCCAGGTAGGAAATCACCATCGGCAGCACATAGTCGGCCTGTTCGCGGATCTTTGCCTTGGACAAGCTGTTCGGCGTGCTGTGAACGCGCACCAGCGTCTCCGGGATATAGCCGATCTCTCCCCTCAGGGAGAGGCGGATCCAGAGGTCCTGATCCTCGGCGACGGGGAGCCATTTGTTGAAAGCTCCCGCCGCCATGACGGCGCACCGGCGCGCAAGAACGCTGGGGGTCGCCACGCAAGGATGCGCGAGCAGGGTGCGCCAACCTTCGGCGCCGCGGGCCGGAGACGCGCCGCGATAGATGTCGCCGGTGTCCACGCCGCTCTCATCGATCAGCGTCGCGCGGCAGCTGACGAACGTCATCCGCGGGTGGGCGTACATGAGAGCGAGCTGACGGGCGAGCTTGCCCGGCAGCCATTCGTCGTCCGCATCGAGGAACGCGATGTATTCGCCGGTCGCGGCTTGCAGGCCCGTGTTGCGGGCGGCAGCCGCGCCGCCGCGGACCTCACGGCACATGAGGCGGACGCCGCGCGGCTCGTAGGTCCGCACCATCTCACGCGTGCCGTCCGTGCTGCCGTCGTCGAGCACTAAAATCTCCGTGCGCGGCACATTCTGGGCCAGCGCCGACTGTAGCGCGCGTTCGATGAAACGCCGCGCGTTGTAGGCCGGAATGATCGTGCTCACCAAAGCCGGCGAGCTCTGCGGGAAAGAGACGACGCGCGTCATGGGCCGGCGCTTCTACAGGCTTTCACGCGCATAGCCGGCCGCCGCGGCCGAGCGGACCGCGCGCGGCTCGTTGTAAGTCCGAACACGCACGGTTTCCGGCTTGGGCGGATCGGAGAGGAGAAGGTCCAGGCCGTGGAGGCGTCCCTCCCACGTATAGGCGTCCTCCATGAGACGCCGCGCCGAAAGTCCCAGCGCGGCCGTGTCGGGTTCGGCGGCGCGCAGGCAGGCATGGAAAAAATCGCTTTCGGTGTTGGCGAGGAGAAGGTGCCGCTCGGGCTGCGCGTCAATCCCTTCGAGACCTTGCGCGGTCGTGACCACCGGTTTGGCCATCGCCATGGCTTCCAGGATCTTGTTCTGGATCCCGCGCGCGATCCGCATGGGAGCGACGGCAACGTGGGCGTGGGCGAGATAGGGGCGCACGTCGGCCACGCGGCCGGTCACCTTGATTCCTTCTTGCGACTGAAGCGCCGTGACGTCGGCGGTGGGTTTTGAGCCGACAATCGTGAAAGTCGCGTCCGGGCGCGCGGCACGAAGCTTCGGGAACACGTTCGCCGCAAACCAGGTCACCGCATCGACGTTGGGCCGGTAGTCCATCGTGCCGGTGAACACGAAATGCGGGCCCGGGCCGCTGTGAGGCGTGGACCAGACGTGCCGGGGCGAGAAGTAACGGCAATCGATGCCGTTCGCGACCCCGTGGGTCTTCGCGGCGGCCTCCGGCGCCAGCATTTGCCAAAGCGCGGCTTCCGCATCCGAGACGAACAAACCCGCATCGGCCTTTGCGGCCACCTGACGATCGAATTCCAGCAGCTTGCGGGACTCGCGGCGATAGACCCAACGCATGGGACCCTTTGTTTCGCCGGCGTATTGGCGCCATTTGTCGGAATCGACATCGACAAAGTCCATCGCCAGCCGCGCGCCGCGCAGATCGCGGTTCATCACGTACTGCGCCATGGCCGAGGAGCACACAAAAACGACATCGTGCCTTTCACGCGAAAGGATGTCCGAAACCCAACGCCCCATCGCGGCGTTAGCAAAGGACGCTACCGTCAGTGGTGACCCCGTCAACAACCCTTTCAAGGCCCGGAGTTTCGCGGTTTCGCGCGGAAGATCGAAACAGCGCAGCTCCGCGCAATACGGCTGGAGAGAAGAGATATGCGCCTTGTCGTCCATGTCATCGATGAAACAGCCCAAGTTCACCCGGTAGCTGCGGGACAGGTGCTCGAGGATGCGGAAAGCCCTGATTTTCTCGCCTTTGTCGGGCGGAAATGGAATGCGGTGGCACAGGAAAAGCAGCGAGCGCGATTGGGTCAACGGGCACCAACGTGAACAAGGGCAGGGCGTGAAATGTCGGTTATGGAACAAGCGGGTCGTCCGATGAGCGAACGCGGGAGCGATGCAAATGTTCTCGCTCTCGCCCCGCTTGCAGCGGTGTGGCCTGTCACGCTCCTGGCGGCGTTGGTGGGGCTGGTTGCAATGGTGGCGCTCTATTCCTCCACCGTTGCGAGCGCGATCCATCTTTGGAATACGTCCTCGGCCTACAACTACGCCTATCTGATCGCGCCGATCTCAGCGGCGCTGATCTGGGCGGACCGGCAGCAGCTTTCCCGCGTCATGCCGTCGCCCAGTTACTGGGGCGTGGCCGTCGCCGGCACCTTCTCGGTGGCCTGGCTTGCGGGCGAGCTGCTGGGCATCGACGAAGGGCGCCACGTCGCCTTCGTCGGCATGATGCAGGGCTTGGCGCTCGTCTTGCTCGGCTGGCGGATCTATCGCTTCCTGGCCTTTCCGCTGCTCTATCTCTTTTTTCTCGTTCCGACGGGAACCTTTCTCCTCGCGCCGCTGCAAACCCTCGCGCATCGGGCCAATGTGGCGCTGCTGAAAGCCAGCGGCGTTCCGGTTTATGCCGAAGGTTTCATGATCCAGGTGCCGACGGGCAGCTTTTTGGTGGAGCCCGGCTGCGCGGGCCTCAATTTCTTCCTCGTCGCGCTGGCGCTGTCCCTTCTGTACGGCCGGCTGACCTACGCGACCATGACGGCGCGGATCGTGTGCGTGGTCGCGGCGCTTCTGACCTCCATTGTCGCCAATATCGCGCGCATCTACATCATTATCGGGCTTGCCCAGGCCACCAACCGGCGCATCGACATTACGGCCGACCATCTCCTGTACGGCTGGGGTTTCTTCGGCGTGGTGATGCTCTGCGCGATGTGGG
>JADZAK010000148.1 GCA_020852595.1 Rhodospirillaceae bacterium | reverse complement strand
TCTCGGCTACCGTTCCCCAGCCGAGTTCGAGGCGGCATACTGCACGGTTCCTTCCCCTGTACGCGACGCAGCGGAATGAACCGGACAACAACCTGTCCCTGATTATCGTGTCTCAGGGGCGGGGTTCACTCCAGTATACTTAATTCAAAGCCGCCTGTTCCAGTTGGCCTTCGAGGGTCATCCAGGCCTCTTCGGCCTCTGCGAGGTCCTTCTCGATCCGCCCCATCTCCTTTTGAACCTCGAGCGCCTTGGCGGCGTCGGCATAGAGCTTGGGGTCGGCGAGCCTGGCGGCAAGCTTCGCCTTCTCGCCTTCAAGCCTGGTGACCTTCGCGGCGGCCTGGTCGACCTTCTTTTTGAGCGGCGCGAGGTTCTGGCGGCGTTCAGCGGACTTTTGGCGCTGCGCCTTACGGCCGTCTTCGCCGGACGGCGCTTGTGTCTTGTCGGGTGTCTTGTCGGGTGTCTTGTCGGACGTCTTGTCGCGGGCCTGCAGGGTGCGCGTGCGGTAATCGTCGAGATCGCCTTCGAAGCTGGTGACCTTGCCGTCTTCCACGAGCCACAAGCGATCCGCGGTCATCTCGATGATGCTGGGATCGTGGCTGATGATGACCACGGCGCCTTCAAAAGCATTGATGGCTTGCGCGAGAGATTCGCGCGTATCCATATCGAGGTGGTTGGTCGGCTCGTCCAGCAGCAGGATATGCGGCTTCGCGAGAGTCATGAGCGCGAACAGAAGCCGCGCCTTCTCGCCGCCCGAAAGCTTGCCGATTTGCGTTTGCGAACGCTGCTGCGTGAAGCCGAACCGCCCGAGGTGATTGCGCGCCTGCTGCTCCGTCGCCTTCTCGAGGCGGCGCATCATTTCGACAACCGGCGTCACGGACAGATCGAGTTCATCGGCCTGATGCTGCGCAAAGTAGCCGATCCGGAGTTTCGACGAGCGCGAAACGTCGCCCGACATCGGCGCAAGGCGGCCCGCCAGCAGCTTCACCAGCGTGGACTTACCGTTACCGTTGGCGCCCAAAATGCCGATGCGATCCTCGTTGTCGAGGCGCAGCGAGATATTGTGAAGCACGACGCGCTCGCCGTAGCCGATGTTCACATGGTTCAGCGCGTACAGCGGCGGCGCGAGTTCATCGATCTCGGGGAAGCTGAGATCGATGGAGGCTTCCTCGTGGTGCTCGGCGATCGGCTGAAGACGCTCGAGCATCTTGATGCGCGACTGCGCCTGTTTGGCTTTCGACGCCTTGGCGCGGAAGCGCGCGATGAAGCCTTCCAATTCGGCGCGGCGGGCCATCTGCTTGGCGCGCAGCTTCTCGTTCTGCTCGAGCTGCATGCGCCGCGTGGCTTCGAAGCGGTCATAGTTGCCCTGATAGAGCGTCATCTTAGCATTCTCGAGATGCAGGATGGCGTTGACCGCGCGATTGAGGAGATCGCGGTCGTGACTGACCATGAGGATCGTGCCCGGGTAGTGTTTCAGATATTCCTCGAGCCACAGCGTCGCTTCGAGGTCGAGATGGTTGGTCGGTTCATCCAGCAGCAGGAGTTCGGGCTGCGTGAAAAGAAGGCCGGCCAGCGCGACGCGCATGCGCCAGCCGCCCGAATAGGAACTACACGGCCGCTGCTGCGCCGCTTCGTCGAAGCCGAGGCCCGACAGAATCGACGCCGCGCGCGAGGGCGCGCTGTAGGCGTCCTTGTCGGCAAGGCGTGTGTGAATCTCGGCAATGCGATAGGGATCGGCCGCCGTCTCGCTTTCGGCCATCAGGGACACCAACTCGGCGTCGAACGCCAGCACGGTGTCGATGAGACTTTTGTCGCCGCCGGGCGCTTCCTGGCGGGTAATGCCGATGCTCCAGCGGCGCGGCACTTCAATGCTGCCGCTCTCCGGGCCGATATCGCCGCAGATCAATTTCAAGAGGGTCGTCTTGCCCGTGCCGTTACGGCCGACAAGACCGACCCGGTCGCCGACGTTGACGGACGCATTGACCTCTTCAAGGAGGACGCGGGGCCCGATACGGTAGGTAAGATTATCGATACGCAACATGGGCGCGCCGTTTACCATAGGTGCGGCCTCATGCCACGGGGCAAACGACAGGAGCTCTTGAAGATGCTGCGCCGGGTCCTTCTCGCCATCGCGGCCGCTTTCCTTTTGGCCGCCCCTCGGGCCGCGCCCTGGGCCGCGGCCGAACCGGGCATCAAGGTCGAGGATCCGTGGGTCCGCATCACCTTTGGGCAGTCCCGAGCCACGGCCGGTTACATGGCCCTCATCGATCGGTCCGGGAAGGGAAACACCCTGGTGGGCCTGGAAATGGCCGGCGGCGCCAAGGCCGAGATCCATGAGACGGTCATGGACGGCGATATCGTCAAAATGCGCATGGTGAAGGCTCTGACCGTGCCCGCGGGCGGCCGGGCGGAACTGACCCCCACGGGCGGCCACATCATGATCATGGGCCTGACCGGCCCCCTCAAGATGGGTGAAACCCTGCCCATCAAACTGAAATTCGCCGATGGCTCTGAAATGATGGCGTATTTCGCGGTCAGGACCAACTGACCCTGCGTCGCTGAAGCTTCGCGGAGCCGGGGCGCCGGCAGGCCTTTGTTAACCTTTTGGGACGAAGGTCAAGTCCTTCACTTTCCCAGAAGGACTGCGGCCATGGGCCTCGCGCTTCACAGCCTCGAAATGCCCCACCTGATCCCGGTCATGCAGGATCCGGAAAGCTCGCTGACCTTCCTGATGGATGACCTTCAGGCGCGCCGCCATGAGAAGCCGGCCGCCGCCGATTCCAGCGCCGATCTCCAGGACTGGATGAATGCCCTGCAACGTCAGGAGCGGCCCCTCGTCGCCTCGACTCAGGGCCGCGCCAACCTCGAAGCCTGGCTCGAGCTGGTCAACGCCTAGCCGCGAGCCAGCGCGCCGCGCCTTTTCCCGCGGCGCGTCCTGTCGCCAGGCACGCCGTGAGCAGATAGCCGCCCGTGGGCGCTTCCCAATCGAGCATTTCGCCCGCGAGGAAAACACCCGGCAGCGCACGCACCATGAGGCCTTCATCCACGCCGCCGAATGAAGCGCCGCCCGCGCTGCTGATGGCTTCCGCGATCGGGCGCGCGGCGCGGAGCGGCACGGGCAGCGCCTTGATCGCGCCGGCCAGCGTGCGCGCGTCGGCGCTGTCGGCGCCGGGCAGCAGCTCGCGCACAAGGCCCGCCTTCACGCCTTCGAGCCCCCCGGCTTTGCGCAGGTACGTCGCGAAGGACGCCCGGCCGCGCGGACGGGAGAGCGCGTCGAAAAGCCGACTCTCGCTGCGGTCGGGGCGCAAATCGATATGTTGAATCGAGACGCCCTTGGCGATGATCTCATCGCGCGCCTGCGCGGAAATTCCGTAGACCAGGCCGCCTTCGATCCCGCCGGCCGTGACGATGAATTCGCCCTGACGGCGATCGATCGCGACAGGTTTCACCGGCGCGCCCGCGAAACGTTCGCGGAAATGCGCGCTCCAGCCCACATCGAAACCGCAGTTCGACGGCAGGAGCGGCGCGATCTCGATCCCCTTCCCGCTCAAAGTCCCGGTCCAGGAGCCATCGGAACCCAGCTGCGGCCATGATCCGCCGCCCAGCGCGAGGACCGTCGCCGAGGCCTGATGAACGATCTCGCCGGCGGGCGTTTCGAACACAAGAGCATTGTCCTTTGTCCATCCCGTCCAACGATGGCGCATATGCAGACGCACGCCCTGCCCGCGCAGGCGCCGCAGCCAGGCGCGCAAGAGCGGCGCGGCTTTCATCTCCAGGGGAAAAACGCGGCCCGAGGTGCCGACGAATGTCTCGATGCCGAGACCGTGGATCCAGGCGCGAATGTCGCCCGGACCAAAGGCATCGAGAAAAGGCGCCAGCGCCTCGGCGCGGACGCCGTAGCGGGCGCGAAACGGCGCCGCCGGCTCGGTATGGGTGATGTTGAGGCCGCCCTTGCCGGCCATGAGGAACTTACGTCCCGCCGAGGGCATGGCGTCATAGACGTCAACCACATGCCCCGCCTCGGCAAGGACCTCTGCGGCCATCAGTCCGGCGGGGCCGGCGCCTATGATTGCTACGGATGCGGCGCTGTTCATGGGCCGCATATAGCACGCGCCGCGGCTCCGCACCCGGTTTTGGTGCGAAGCCGCGGGGCGGCGGTCTTTATTTGATCGTCGGGATGAAGAAGTCCGCGCCGGCGCGGATGCCGGTCGGCCAACGCGAGGTCACGGTCTTGATCTTGGTGAAGAACTTCACGCCTTCGGTGCCATGCTGGTTGGTGTCGCCGAACGCCGAGGCCTTCCAGCCGCCGAAGGTGTGGAACGCGACCGGCACCGGGATCGGCACGTTCACGCCGACCATGCCGACGTTGACGCGGCGGGTGAATTCGCGGGCCGTGTCGCCGTCGCGGGTGTAGATCGACACGCCGTTGCCGAACTCATGTTCCGAGGGCAGCTTCAAGGCCGCGTCGAAATCGTTCACGCGCGCGATGGACAGCACGGGCCCGAAGATCTCTTCCTTGTAGATGCGCATGTCCGGCGTCACACGGTCGAACAGGCTGCCGCCCATGAAGTAGCCGTTTTCATACCCCTGCAGCGAGCTCATTTTGCGGCCGTCGATGGCGAGATCGGCGCCTTCCTTGACGCCGAGATCGATGTAGCCGCGCACTTTTTCCAGGTGCGCCTTCGTGACGAGCGGACCGAAGTCGGCATCGTTCGAGGTCGAAATGCCGACCTTCAGAGACTGCACGCGCGGCTCGAGGCGCTTGCGCAGCGCGTCCGCGGTCTTGTCGCCGACCGGCACGGCCACCGAGATCGCCATGCAGCGTTCGCCGGCCGAGCCGTAGCCCGCGCCGATGAGCGCGTCGGCGACCTGATCGAGGTCGGCGTCCGGCATCACGATCATGTGGTTCTTGGCGCCGCCCATGGCCTGCACGCGTTTACCGTGCGCGGTGCCGGTGCTGTAGATGTAGCGCGCGATGTCGGTGGAACCGACGAAACTCACGGCCTGGATGACGGGATCGGTGAGGATCGCATCGACGGCTTCCTTGTCGCCGTTCAGCACGTTGAGCACGCCCGGAGGCGCGCCGGCGGCGAGCATCAGTTCGGCGAGACGCATCGGAACGCTCGGATCCTTTTCCGAGGGCTTCAGGACGAAGGTGTTGCCGCAGGCGATGGCGATGGCGAACATCCACATCGGCACCATGGCCGGGAAGTTGAACGGCGTGATGCCGGCGACAACGCCGAGCGCCTGGCGCATCGAGTAGACGTCGATGCCGCCCGAGACCATATCGGAGAATTCGCCCTTGAGGACGTGCGGGATGGCGCAGGCGAACTCGACGACGTCGAGGCCGCGTTGGATGTCGCCCTTCGCATCCGCCAGCACCTTGCCGTGCTCGGAGGCGAGCAGATGCGCGAGGGTGTCGATTTCCTTCAGGACGAGTTCGCGGAACTTGAACATGACGGCGGCGCGGCGCGGCGCCGGCGTGTCGGCCCACCCCGGAGCCGCGGCGGCGGCGGCGGCGAACACCTTCGCGGCGTCGGCCTTCGAGGCGAAATTCACGCGCGCCTGGACTTCGCCGGTGTTCGGATTGAACACGTCACCGAAGCGGGTGGACGTGCCGCGCATTTCCGCGCCGTTCACGAAATGATGGATCTCACGCATTAAGCTCTCCCAAGGTCAGAGACGGTCAAAAAGTCGCGGCATTCTAGTGGGCAAAAACATAAAGCCCATGCTATGTTTTGCAGATAATCTGTGCAAATACGCACATCTCATTTTTCGGCCGTTTTGACCCCCGCGATGTACGACTGGAACGACCTGCGCTTCTTTCTGGAAGTGGTGCGCCGCGGCAAATTAACCAGCGCCGCCACGGCCTTGGACGTCAACCACACGACCGTCGCCCGGCGGATCGAAGCCCTCGAGCAGCGCCTGGGCGCCCATCTTTTCAACAAGACCCCGGGCGGCTACATGCTGACGGCCGCCGGCGCGCAGCTCGTGCATATGGCCGAGGACGTGGAATCGCGCTGTGTCCATATCGCCAACGCCGTCGGGCGGCAGGACGCGGTTCTGCGCGGTTCAATCCGGGTCGGCGTGCCGGAAGGTTTCGGCAGCCGGTTCCTCGCGCCGCGCATGGCGCAGTTCTACGCGCTTTATCCGGGCATCGACGTCGAACTGGTGGCCGGCACGCAGTTCCTCAGCATCTCCAAGCGCGAGGCGGACCTCGCCATCACGCTTTCCCGCCCGCGTGTCGGCCGCGTGGTCGCCGGCAAGCTGAGCGACTACATGCTGCACCTCTATGGAAGCGCCGCCTACCTGAAAGGCAAGGCGCCCGTCAAAACCGTCGACGACCTGCGCCATCACGCGCTGATCGGCTACGTGGACGATCTGATCTACGCGCCGCAGCTGCGCTATCTGGATGAAGTGGTGCCGCGGGCGCGCGTGAAATTCCGCAGCTCCAGCATCAACGCGCAATTCGCCGCGGCCGACGCGGGGCTGGGCCTCAGCGTTCTTCCGGCCTTCATGACCGAAGGCACGCGGCTGAAATCGATTCTGGAAAACGAGATCGCGATCCGGCGTTCGTTCTGGATCTCGATGCACGAAGACTTCACGCATGTGGACCGTGTCACCGCCGTACGTGACTGGATCCGCAAGGTGGTGACCGAGGAGCAGCATGTGCTGCTTCCCAGAAATGCGAAGGCGGAATGACCGAGGTCATTCCGCCCCAAAACGCGCAAACCGTTCGCGCGGGCAAGCGCCCGGCCGCTTAGGCCTTCGGGTTGATTTCGCTTTCCGACACCACACGCTCCTGCGAGGTGGATGCGTTCTTGACGCGGTACAGGAAATCCGGCCCCTGCTCGGGCAAAAGGCGCGTGATTTCGAATTCGTTGGTGTTGGCTTCTTCCACCTTGCGCGGCAGGCGCGGACCGGCGGCCTTCAAGAGGGTGACCGTCTGGCCGATGGCATACTTATGGCGGCGGCCCAGCGCTTGAACGGGGTTCGGCGGCTGGCGCTTGTAAATGCGTCCTGCGATTTTTGTCATCGCGTTCTCCTTGTTTTTTATTGGATGGACCGCAAAGGCGCGGGCCAACAGTATTCAAAAAAAATCCAGCAGCCGCGGCGCGCACGTTGAGGTGCGTCGCCGCCGGCTCTTAGAAACGGCGCTGCGGGCGACGCTGATTTCCGCCGCGGGGCGGGCCACCGCTCTGATCGCCGCCGCTCGGGGTATCCTTGTGGCGGAACACGAGACGGCCCTTGTGAAGATCGTACGGCGAAACCTCGACGGTCACGCGATCCCCCGCGAGGGTGCGGATGCGGTTCTTCTTCATGCGACCGGCGGTATAGGCGATGATCTCGTGATCATTGGTCAGGCGCACGCGATAGCGCGCTTCGGGCAGGATTTCGGTGACGACCCCTTCGAACTCAAGCAATTCTTCTTTAGCCATGGAGAAACTCCGTTGGGTCGCGCTTCTTGGAAAGAAACGTCGTTAGGCGGCAGAGAGCCGGGCCGCCTGCCGCCGAATACAGACAAAAAAGAAGGGGCGACCCACCGGCCGCCCCCTTCTCAACAAATCTTAGAGAGCCTTGAGGTTGCCGGCCGCGGACTTACCGCGCTCGGACACCACATCATAGCTCACCCGCTGGCCTTCGTTGAGGCGCTGGATGCCAGCGCGCTCGACCGCGGAGATATGCACAAAAACGTCCTTCGAGCCGTCTTCCGGCTGAATGAAACCATAACCCTTAGTCGCGTTGAACCACTTCACGGTTCCGGTAGCCATTAGTACTTTCTCCAAACAAGATGTCCGCCGTGCTCATGCAGGGCGGGCCTGAACTTCAGAACGGGTGAGACCTTTCCGAGCTCTCTCGTTCGAGAGCGTGTAGCGGGCAACCCATCGCGAGTAGACCGTTGTAACATAAGGCGTGTGAAGGTTTTTCGCAACGCCCGAAGTGCTAAAGAGGCCCGCGTTACACGGGAAAGGCGCACGATCCGGGGGCGAAACGCGCGCAAATAGGGCAAAATCAACCCCATAGCGGGCGCAAAGCCTTGGATCAGCGCCTTTCCTTGGCTAAAACCTCCCGCCAAAGCCTGCCAAGCCCGCCAAAAGCGCCCTTCTCACGTTCCAGGGTTTCCCTTCGATGATTCGCAAGCTGTACGACTGGACGATGAGCCTGGCCGAACGGTCCAAGGCCCTGCACACCCTTGGCGCCGTATCCTTCGCGGAAAGCTCGTTCTTCCCGGTTCCACCGGACGTGCTGCTGATCCCGATGGTCATCGCCCAACCGCAGCGCGCCTGGCTGATCGCAACCGTGTGCACGGTCGCGTCGGTCCTTGGCGGCCTTCTTGGATATGCGATCGGGTACTTCCTGTTCACGACCGTCGGACAGGCCGTCATCGATTTCTACGGCATGCAAGCCGCCGCCGCGAAGTTTCACGACTGGTATAGAGATTACGGCCTGGCCCTTATCCTGATCAAAGGGCTGCTGCCGATCCCCTATAAGATCGTCACGATCATGAGCGGCGCGGCCGCCTTCAACATCTGGGTTTTCATCGGCGCCTCTCTGGTCACGCGCGGATTCAGGTTTTTTCTGTGGGCCGCGCTGCTTCGGAAGTATGGCGCGCCGATCCGCGAATTCATCGAGAAGCGCCTTACGGTCCTGTTCTTCCTTTTCGCGATGCTTCTCATCGGCGGTTTCGTGGCGCTCAAATATTTGGGTTAAGCGCCTTTATCGCCGAGGCCCGCCGGCCGGTGCAGTTCAAGCTGCGCGGCCAGCTCCGGCTGTTCCGCCGGCGTCAACTCATGCAGCGGGCCGATCCGGCGCAGCGCCGGCCAGAACAGTGCGACCACGGCCACGACCGCAACCGAGCCCAGACCGCCGCCGATCACAGCCGCGATGGGGCCGAACAGCGACGCCGTCATTCCGTTCCAGAACGCCCCGAACTCGTTGGAGAAACCGACGAACACATAATTGATCGCACTCACGCGGCCGCGCAGGGAGTCCGGCGTGATCATCTGTTCGATGGTGACGCGGATCACAACGCTGACGGAATCGAACGCCCCCGTCAGAAAAAGGAAGAACAGGGAGAGAGCAAAGCTGCGTGAAAAGCCGAAGCCGACCGTCGCGACGCCAAAACCGATGACGGTCCAGAGCAGCACCCGCCCCGGCCGCTTCCACGGTTTGAGCCGCGTCATGACCAGCGCCATGACCATGCTGCCCGCCGAAGGCGCGGCGCGCATCCATCCGAGACCGCTGGGGCCGACGTGCAAAATGTCCTTGGCGTAGATGGGCAGCAGGACAACCGCCGCGCCGAACAGCACGGCGAACATGTCGAGCGTGATCGCGGCCAGGAAAACAGGGCTCTTTCGAATGAACGAAAACCCCGCAAAAAGGTCGGAAACACGGCGTTTTTTACCGCCGTCCTTCGGCCAGATCGTCGGCAGCGGGATCATCGCGACGATGAAGACGATCTCCAAGACCGCGGCGACGAAATAGGCGTCCGTGGCATCGCCGGTCAATGCGATGATCAAACCGCCGAAGGCCGGCCCGGAGACCGCCGCCAATTGGAATGTCGAGGACATCCACGCGTTGGCGTTCACGAATTCCGCGGGCGACACGAGTTGGGGAAGCAGCGAGGAGCTCGCCGACTGCGAGAACGCGCGCGCCGCGCCGATCAGCGCGATCACGCCGTAGATCGCGCTCACCGGTCCGTGGAAATAGGAGACCGCCGTCAAGCTGAGCGAGGCTATGACAAAAACGATTTGCGCGAGGATTGCGATCGTGCGGCGCGGATAGCGGTCCGCGATATTGCCCGCCGGGATCGTCAGAAGCAGAACCGGCGCCAGTTCGGCGATCCCGACCAGGCCCAAGGACCAGGCGCTGTTGGTGCGCTCATAGAGCTGCCAGCCGACCGCGACATTGACGATCTGAGCGCCGGTGACGCCGCAAAAGCGGGCAATCGCAAGCCGGCGCACATGCGGATTGCGGAGGGCGGCGAAGGCGTCGACTGTGGGGGACATTTCTACTCGGCGGGCGGGACGGCGGCGCACTATAGCAGCCAAACGCAGGCGGGCGTGATAGTGTCTCTTCCGGGGATCGCGGTCGGTGGAGGGCAGCATGGTCAGGCGTACGCTTTTAGGGGCCGCGATCGGCGCGGTCGTCATCGGCGTGATCTGGATCGGTCAGGGCACGGGCGTCTTCCCCTATCCCGCGTCGAGCTTCATGATCGACCAAATGCCCTGGGCCTACCGCGGCGCGGCCCTCGCCGCCGCGGGCGCGATCGCGGTCATTTTCTTGCGCCGCAAATAAGCGAAAATCCGCTGGGTTTCTGAAGATTCCAGAACTTGCGCGGACCCGCCGGACCATGGCTTTAGCGCAGTTGTCCGATCTCGCGCGCATCCTCGCCATGTCGGTCGAAGAACTGATCGGTGCGGAAGGTACGCGCGGCCGTCGCGGGCCAGCTCCTAAACTGCTCCAACCGGTCGAGCGGATTCAGCGTCACCCGGCGCGAAGCGGAGCCGAAGGGCGCGTGCGGAACGCACGCGCGGGCTTTACGGCCGGGCGACGCGCCTGGCACCAGCTCATCAATGCTGATTCTAGTTTAGAGTGCGCGCGTTCAGCGCGTAGAGACTCAGTGGGACGCGAGTGGCGCTAAAAAATCAGAACTGATTCAAGCGCCTAAAAAGAAGTGGCGCCAACTGTGTGCCAGTTTGGCGCCTACTCCTCGGTTGTGGCTCCATAAATTTCGATGTGCAGACAACAGCTTAGGCACACTTGTGTG
>JADZAK010000147.1 GCA_020852595.1 Rhodospirillaceae bacterium | reverse complement strand
TTCACTGCATCCGTACCCTTCCGATGATCGCCGCCGGCTCTATCACCAAAAGCCTCGAGTTGCTGTTTAAGATGGGGGTCGTCATCAACACGGTCGTCGATGTCGGCGCCGCCGACGGCCACTTCGGATTGGCGCACTATCCGCTCTTTCCAGGGGCATTGCTCGTCAACATCGACGCCAACCGGATCTACGAGCCGTCGCTGAAATCCATCGCCGAGGTCATGGGCGGCCATTATGCCATCGCGGCGGTCAGCGACCGTCCGGGCGCCGTCGAGATCACGACGTCGGCGCATCCCTATTGGAACTCCATGCGCGGCGAAGGCGACGGCTATTGGGACCTCGTCAACGACCTGCGCACCGGCAAGGAAACCGTAACGGCGGTCACGCTCGACTCCCTCGCCGCCACGTTCTCCTTGCGCGCGCCCTATCTGCTCAAGCTCGATATCCAAGGCGCCGAGGAACTGGCCTTGCGCGGCGGCGTCCATTTCCTGCGCGACACCGATGTTGTGATCTGCGAAGCGGATGCGCGCGATTTCAACATGCTGCATGGCCTCATCACCGACGCCGGTTTCGATCTCTTCGACATCGCCGACCTCCACCGCTTGGAGGACAAGGGGCTGGGCTGGTTCTATCCCATTTACCTGAACCGGCGTCACCGCGGCCTGCGCAATGTCCGCATCTGGGATCCCGCGGAAAACGACCGCGTGATTCAGGCGCAGGTCCAGCGGCGCGCCCAGGTCTTGGACGCGAACGCGGCCTATTTGGCGCGATATCGCGCTCAGCGGTCGAAGGCTTGAGGGACCAGGCTCCTAAACGTCATCGCCGTCACGCCCTTGGTGAGCGCCTTCGCGCCCACGTCGGGCGGCGATGAAACGCGCGGCCTGCGCAGGCCCTTCACATTGCCCGCCGCGACAATCGCGTTCCGGGCGCCGCCGGGTTCATCCAGGAGTTTGACCGCCCAGCCGCGGCCCTCAAATCCGTGCGCGATCTTGTCGGCCAGCCGGTCCTTCTTGTCGTGCAAACATACATTCACCAGCGCGAGGCCGTTCTTCGCCACGCAGCGTTTCGCGGCCTTGTAGAAGGCCTCGCCCGTGAAATGGTCCGGGATCGCTTCGCCGATGAAGGCGTCCACGATCACCACGTCGAACTTGCCGCGCACCTTCTGCATGAAGCGCAAACCGTCGCCGACATGGCACGCGATATCCTTGGGCAGCTGGAAGTAGCTTTTCGCGAGCTTGAACGCCGCGCGGTCGATATCGACCAGGGTCACGTCCCGCCCTTCCCGCGCCAGCATGGTCGCCAGAGTCCCGCCGGCGCAGCCGATCATCAGCAGCTTTTTCCCGCGCTGAAGCGCGAGGCCGTAAAGCGCATGGATATAAATGTCGAGGCTGACACCGTGCGCGTCCACCGTGCTCTGGTTTCCGCCTTTCTGGTGATAGCCGCGCGTGCCGTCTTTCTTGGCGCGGATGGTGATGGTCCCGAACTTGCCGGGATGGCGCAGCGTCCAGCCGCGCGCCTCGTTAGCAGGCGAGCTTGGCATAGTCTTCCGTCGTATCGACGCTTTTGACTTCGAGGGCGGCGATATCCTTGAGACCGTTGCGGCCGATGATGTCGCACAGGGGTTTGTGCACGTCGGCCGCCTTCACCCCGTGCGGCAGGCGGATCTGAAACGCGCGCTTCCGGTCGTGCGCGTACACATCGCCGCGAAAACCGCTCGAATAGACCTGGTCGAGCATGCCGGTGATTTCGGTGTTGGCCTGCTCCCAATCCACCGGCGGCGGACATTCGCCCACGCCCATGGTTTTAAGGTCGGCGGCCATCAGGCGGTTATAGGTTTCCGCGAAAGCTTTCGCCTTCTTCTTCAACGCGGCATGGCGCTCGTTCTGCACGGCTTCGGTGGTCTTGTCCACGGTATCCACCGGCAGGGTCGGATGGCACATGCGCACCGTCACCTCGCCCACACCGACGATGCTGCAGCCGAGGCTGCACACGCTCATGAAGCGGTAATGCCGTTGCGCCTGGTCCTGCTTGACCCATTGGGCGGGGTTGGCGCCCTCGACCCAGCCCAATTCTTGTTGAAGCCAGGCTTGCGCGTCGGCGGCCGCCTCGTCGGGGGCATTGTCCGCCGCGGGCGCCTGTTCCTTACATGCCGCGAGAAGGACCAGGGCGACGGCGGCGATAAGCGCGCGTCCCGGAAAAGTGGAGGCCGGTTTTCCGTAAGGACGCGCGCCAATAAGAAAAGAGGAAGCGGGACGGCGTTTCAGAAAAACAAAGTCCCGCTTCCGTTTCATCAAACCTTATCCAGTGCCTGTGCGATGTCCGCCTCGATGTCGGCGGCATGTTCAATCCCGATGGCAAGGCGCACGTAGCCCGGGGTCACGCCCGCCGCGCGCTGGTCCGCTGCGGACAGCTGCGAGTGGGTGGTGGACGCCGGATGGATCGCAAGCGAGCGCGCATCGCCGATGTTCGCCACATGATATAGCAGCTTGAGCCCGTCGATGAAACGCTTGCCGGCTTCGACGCCGCCCTTGAGTTCGAAGCCCACCAGCGCGCCGAAACCGCCCTTGAGGTAGGCGTCCGCGCGGCGGCGCGGCTCACCCGACATCCGGCCCGGATAGATCACCTTGGTGACTTTCGGATGTTTGGCGAGGAAACCCGCGATGGCCGCCGCGTTGTCGCAATGGCGGCGCATGCGTAATGGAGCCGTCTCGACGCCCTGGATGGCCTGGAAGGCGTTGAACGGCGTCGTCGCCGCGCCCATGTCGCGCAGCAAGGTCACGCGCATGCGCAGGATGTAAGCGATGGGGCCGAGCGGCTTCACCGCCTCCACCCACACCGCACCGTGGTAGCTCGGGTCCGGCTGGTTCAAGAGCGGGAAGCGCTTCGCGTTGGCTTCCCAGTCGAAATTGCCGCCGTCGATCACCGCGCCGCCGATGGAGGTGCCGTGGCCGCCGAGATACTTGGTGGTCGAGTACATGACGATCGCCGCGCCGTGTTCGAGCGGACGGCAGATCAAGGGCGCCGACGTATTGTCCATGATCAGCGGGACCCCGAGCTTGCGGCCGATTTTGGCCACTTCGGCGATGGGGAATACTTCCAGCTTCGGGTTCGGCAGCGTCTCGGCGTAATAGCAGCGCGTCTTGTCGTCCGTCGCGCGCGCGAAGTTCTCCGGGTCCGCCGGATCGACGAAACGCGCTTCGATGCCGAGCTGCTTGAACGTGTTCGCGAACAGGTTCCAGGTCCCGCCGTAAAGGTCGGTCGAGGCGACGAAGTTGTCGCCCGCGGAACAGAGATTGAGGATCGCGTAAGTCGAGGCCGCCTGCCCCGAGGCCAATGCAAGCGCGGCAACGCCGCCTTCCAGCTGCGCGAGACGGTTCTCGAGCACATCCTGTGTCGGATTCATCAGGCGCGTGTAGATGTTGCCCAGTTCCTTCAGCGCGAACAGGTTCGCCGCATGGGCTGTGTCGCGGAACTGATAGGATGTCGTTTGATAAATGGGGACCGCGACCGCGCCGGTTGCCGGATCGGCGCGCCAGCCGCCGTGGACGGCGATGGTATCGGGATGCAGTTTTGCGTTGCTCAAGGAAGCCTCCTCCAAAGGAACGGCCGGAGGATAAGAACGTCCTCTTCCCGGTCAACGGCAACAATATGAATAAGGGAGTACGGCCGCCGCAAAACGAATACGGCGGCCGTCCCCGGCCGGAACCGGAGCATTTTCTTCTGCGCGTACGTGCTGGTGCGCCGAAGAATGACCCCGGTCGGCCAGACGCCTAGAACGCGAAACGCAGCGCGGTCCTGAAGGTCCAGGCGGTCAGGTTCGAACCGTTGGTATCGACCCACGAATAACGCACGCCCGGGGCGATCGACAGACGGTCGGTGACCGGGATCGACACGCCCGCTTCACCGAACATCGAGAAGTCGGTGGCGCGGTTGCCCGGGCTGACGACCGCGGCGAGGGTATAGGTATCGACGTCGGTACGGGTCAAGCCGACGCCGCCGCCGATGTACGGATTCACCGCGCCCATGTTGAAGTCATAGTAGCCGGCCGCATGCAGGGTCAGCTGGTCGACGTCGCCGCCGGTGATGGCGAAGTTCGCCGCGCCGGCGCGCGCGCTCTTGAAACCCGTGTCGTTGAGGCCGAGTTCGAGTTCGGTCCGCAGGCCGTTGCCGAAGTCATAGCCCAAAGCGGTCGTCAGAGCGTAGCCCGTGTCGAACTTCACTTCGCCGGCGGCCGCGCCGACCGGCATGTCCAGCTTTTCCGGCACGAGAACGCCGGCGCCGACGGAGCCGTAGAAGTTCTGAGCCTGAGCTTGGGTCGCGGCGACCATGGCGAACGCGGCGACGGCGCCGATTTTTGCGAGCTTCATGAGTTTGCACTTTCCTTTTTGTTTTTAGAGTCCCTCGGCGCGAGATGCGATCCCGCGTCGAGGGAGGCGCAACCTAGTGTCGCTTTGAGGCATGTCCAGGGCGGCGTGCGAACATAAGAGCGATTTCGCGCGCGCCGTTGCAGGAACGACACGCTCGCGTTCATTTGCGCAGGGTTGTTATGCGAAAACGTCGCGACGGAATCGGCAACTGCACAACGCGTGCACAGTTCGCCCCGATTTCGCCATGATGCGGAATGTCGCGCTCAGGATGTAGGCGCGACTCATGTGAGAGAACTATTTATGAGACGCGACACGAGTCACAAATAAAAATGTCATTCCGGCCTGCGCCGGAATGACATGGGCCGTGTTGCGCGCTATTGCGCGAGGGCCGTGTTGCGCACTATTGCGCGAGGAACCCGCCGTCGACCGCGAGGATATGTCCCGTCACCATGCTCGCCGCGGGGCTGGCGAGGAATACGGCCGCGCCGGCGATCTCTTCCGGCTCCGCCAGGCGGCCCATCGGCACCATGGCTTTGATCCGCTCGATCAGATCCGGCTTTTCGCGCAAACCGTCGATGAACGGCGTGTTCACCCACTGCGGGGCGATGGCGTTGACGCGGATATTGTCCTTCGCCCATTCCACCGCCAGCGCGCGGGTCATATTCACCACCGCGCCCTTGCTTGTCTGATAGGAGATGTTGGGATAAAGGCCGCCGCCCGAGAAACCCATGATCGAGGCGACATTGACGATGCTGCCGCCCTTCCCGGCCGCCAGCATCACACGCGCGGCATGACGGGACATCAGGAAAGTGCCGGTGACGTTCACCGCCATCACCTTGTCCCAGTCTTCCAGCGGCAGTTCGGCGCTCGGCTTACGGATCGCGGTGCCGGCGCTGTTGACAAGGATATCGAGGCCGCCGACTTCATTCATCACCGCGCCGATCGCGCGCTCGACCTCGGCCTCGTTGCCGACGTCCACGGCGGCCGCGAAGCTCTGTTGGCCCAGCTTCACGATTTCCCGCGCAACCGCGACGGCTTTCATCTCATCGCGGTCCAGGATCGCGACCCAGGCGCCGGCTTGGGCGAAAGCATGAGCGATCGCGCGTCCAATACCGCTTCCGCCGCCGGTCACGGCCGCGACTTTACCGTCCAAACGAAAAGAGACTGCGTCTTTGATGTTCATGGGGAAGGCGGACGTGTCATTGGCGTGCTTTTCATCCTGTCTTTTCTCGGCCTGCGCTGACCGCCGCGACGCTTGCCGCGAACAGCCCGAGCGCGCACCATAAAGCCCGATCCGCGACCGCCTGCACAAGGCTTTCGACGGCATTCGTGGTCCCGAACAACCGCTCGGCGATCCAGCCCGCGGCCGCAACCCCGGCAAACAGCGCGCCTCCCGTTCGCACATAGAGATAGGCCTTCGTCCGGCTGAACAGGAAAAGCGACGGCACGACCGCCGCGACCACCAGAAGCTGCATCGCCTCGATCCCGAGGTTGAACCCGAACAGACCCGCGACACGCGCGCCGGTCGTCAGGTCCATGAGGTGAAGCGTATTCGCGAAGGCAAGGCCGTGGATCAGGCCGAAGAACGCGGCGACGGCGGCCTCCTTGCCCGGGAAGACGGGCCGCAGCGCGTGCAGCGCCGAGACCAGGATCGACACGGCAATGAGCACTTCAATCGGCGCGCTCGCCACACGCACCACGTCCAAGGCGCCCGAGACCAGGGTCAGCGAATGGCCCAGCGTGAAAGCCGTGACGATCTTCACGATCTGGACCAGTCCGCGCTTCGCGCCCGCGGCTTGCGCCCAGCGCCCTCCCGCCGCCATCAGCGGCGCCGGCAGGAGCAGCGCGAGCAAAAATAAAAGATGATCCGTGCCTTCGGCGATATGCGAAGCGCCGAGGTGGAACATGGCCGCGAAGTTGCCGAAGTCGACGGTGTGGCCCGGCCGGTAGGTCAGCCGCAGGGTCGCCTGCGTCTCGTCGCTCTCTTGCGCGGCGGCCTCGACGCCCTCCGGCAGCGTCGTCGTCACGACATAGATTGAAAGGTCCGGCCGGTGCCGGTTCTCGAACAGCAGCGTGCCCGCCGCCGGCGCTTGCGCGCGATAGGTCAGCGTCATCCCCGCGAGGCCGTCTTCCATCTCGGCGAAAGTCGGCAGCTTTACGGACGTCAGTTCCGGCTGCAGCGGCGCGCCGTTCACGCGCAAACTCACATCGCCAAGGGCACGGCGCGCATAAGCCTCGCCCTCGGCCTGCGAGAGCACGCGGTCCCCATCGGTATCGATGGTCGGCAGGATGCGGTCCACTACCCCGTCCCCGGGGATGAGCTGCATGGTCCCGTCGATCCGATGCGCGTGAATCGCAAGCTGCGTGGACTGAAGATACTGGTCCACGTTGTGCGCCCAGGCCGGCGCGCCGTTACAGAGTAAGAGAAGGAGTGCCCCCAAGACCCTCATGACCCGAGCCTACCCCCATTCCGGGGTGCCGGCTACGTGTCCTCAACGCCTTCAGATGTTCGCGGGTGGGGAGTTCCGACGTCTAGAATCCATACACCAGCGACAGTCTTGTCGCCGTGTCGGTTGCCTTGCGCCCCGGCGGCGGATTGTCCTCGTGTATGACGTCGAACGACACGCGCGAGGACAGCGCGTCATTGAGGGCGAACGTCAGCGCCGTGGTGGAGGTCCACTGGGTTCCCAGCAGCACGGCGGCTTCTTCCGAGAGCTTGAGATTGCCGGTGACGGACCACGCGAACGCGAGACCGCCGCGCACCGTGATTTCGTTCTCCCGTTGCCCACCGATGTTGCGCGTCTGCTGGAACGCGGGACCCGCCGTCAGATCCAGGGATAAGTCCTCGGTCTTCAGCAGCGAATAACCCGCGCCTCCGGATTCGGTGAAGCGCCGTGAGAATCCGGCGAACGTGTTGCGCTCCCACCCGCCCAATCCGTACAGGTACAGGCGGTCGTCGAATTTGTAGTTCAATTCATAATCGGCCAAAGACCGGTTGCGGGTCATCTTCCCGTTGCTCTTCTGACGATCGACAAGCGCCTTCAGCTTGTGGCGGAAATACAGCCCCTCGCGTGTCAGCCCCACGCTGATGGTCGCGCCGACATCCTGGGTGTTGCCGGTGGTGTAGGCCACGCCCGCTTCACCTTGGCCCGTCCAATTGTCGAAGATCCCGGCCCGGGCAAGGCGCGCCTGTTTGTCCGCCTCGCGCTGCGTCGCCATGCCCGCCACCAGCGCATCGATCTCGGCCGCGGAATTTGGATGTGTCTGCTTCGCGACCTTGGCGATGGTGTCGACATCGCCCCCGGCGTCGCGGATCATCATCTCCACGGCCGGTGGAATCGGCTCGGCCGCCGCGATCCCGGCCATCGTCGTCGCCGCCAGGACGGCGGCGGTAAAAATCGTCTTGTTCATGGGTCGATCCCCCTTTTTTACGCGGCCACAACGCCGCACTGGAACCCGGGGTTCCGTTTCTACCCGCGCTTGCGGGCGTCCGATATAGGGGACACACTCATACGTCCGCCCCGGGAGAGACTTCATGATCCGCTTCGTTCTCGCGCTTTGCGCGCTTCTGTCGGCGCCGGCCCTGGCGGCCGAAATCCCCGAAGACACGGTCTACCTCGACCTCGACGACGGCCGGGTCGTCATCCAGATGCGCCCCGATCTCGCGCCCAAGCATGTGGCGCGCGTCAAACAGCTCATCCGCGCCGGTTACTACGACGGCCTCGTCTTCCACCGGGTGATCGATCGCTTCGCCGCCCAGACCGGCGACATCAAGGGCGACGGCTCGGGCGCGGGCACCGGGCGCACCATCAACGCGGAGTTTTCCCGCACGCCCCAGGTGCGCGGCACCGTCTCCATGGCCCGCACCTCCAAGCGCAACAGCGCCGACACGGAATTTTTCATCGTCCTCGACGACAATCCCGACACCCGCGCCTCCCTCGACGGCAAATACACCGTCTGGGGCCAGGTCGTCTCGGGCATGGAATTCGTCGACCGGATCCCCAAGGGCGACAAGACCAAGGACGGGCGCGGCATCGCCGCGCCGGCCCGCATCGTGAAAATGCAGATCGCCGCCGACGCGGACGCCCCGAAACAGGACAGCGCGGCGATCCTGGCCCGCGCCGATGTCCCCGCCGCCGCCCGCGACTTCAGCGCCGCCGAGTTCAAATGCGCGGGCCTCGTGAACGGCCAGGGCGTCACCACCCCATCGGCCCTCGCCCACGTTTGGGTGCACGGCTATCTGGCCGGGCGCTACAAGGCGTCGAACGCCCTCAATTTCTCACCCGCCGGCGAGATCGCGCCCGCCCTGGATCGGGCCTGCGCCGCCTACCCGATGGCCTTCCTTCTCATCGTCGCGAGTCAGGAACTCGGCAAAGAACCCCGCGACCTGCCGCCGAACCCGCCGGCGCTCCCGCTCCAGGCCACGACCTGCAAACAGTTCGCCGACGCCCGCAAGGCGTCCAACAAGGACCCGTCGGAGCTCATGGGCCTTTGGACCTTCGGTTACATTCAGGGCTACAAGAACGTGAGCCAGCCGGAGATGGAGATTCCCTACGACGCCCGCGCCCGCCTGCTCGACGCCATGGCCGGCGCCTGCGCCAAATTTCCTGACCGTTCGTTGGTGGACTTGGTCTCCGCCGTCGCGGCCAAAGTCCGTATCAAATAAGCCCGTATCAAATAAGCCGTATCAAATAAGAGTGCGATCCCATGAGCTGGCAACCTGAAACCCTGCACGTCCTCGGCGCCATCAGTTCCAAGCGGGTCGTGCCGCCGGGCGCCGTGACGGTGGAGTCCCTCCAGTACGCGCAGCTCTCCTACAGCATGTCCGGCGAAGACTCCTTCATGGCGAAACACTTCAAGGACCGCCTGCGCGCCCGCCGGCCCGGGATCTATGTCGATGTCGGCGCCGGGGCGATCTGGGACATCTCCAACACCTTCATGTTCTACGGCCACGGCTGGCGCGGCCTTTGTATCGAGCCGAATCCGAACGCGGCCGCGGAGTGGGCTCAGTGGCGCAAGGGCGACCTCAGGATTTCGGCCGCCATCGGCGAGCAGGAAGGCCAGGCTTACTGGCACGCCCATAACGCCAACTTCGGCATGGCCAAGGTGACCATGGACAACCGGCGGCCGGGCGACGCCTGGGCGCCTGGGGTTCCCGTTGCCATCCGCCGGCTGGACACGCTTTTCGCCGAACACCTCAAGGACCGCGAGATCCAGTTCATGAGCATCGACGTCGAGGGCGCCGAACTCGGGGTCCTGAAGTCCAACGACTGGACCCGCTGGCGGCCCGAACTGATCATGATGGAATGCGTCGGCTTCGACTTCGCCGCGCCCTTCGCCCTCCCGGCCGTCGCCTATCTGACCGCGCAGGGCTACCGCCTGGACTCCAAGCTCGGAGAGAACCTGATTTTCGAG
Organism: Rhodospirillaceae bacterium; assembly: GCA_020852595.1. GTDB lineage: Bacteria > Pseudomonadota > Alphaproteobacteria > Rhodospirillales > Rhodospirillaceae > SHVO01. The sequence continues at coordinate 1,689 of JADZAK010000147.1, read as the reverse complement.
CGGGCCTGAGGCCGGCGGCTCACTTTATTATATAAGTGTGTCGCGCAGGCTTGCCTCACCTAACATATGAGCAGTTATAATTATAAATAATATCAATTATTTATAGTTCATATTTAATATTTTAAATTAGATATGACGGCCTCTCGCCGGCCGCCCTGTACGCGGCCTTTGGCGCGTCTCGCCTTAAATCCTTCTCATCTCTCCGGCCGAACGGGCGGAAATCGGTCCACGATGCATCATGACAGTGGGAGCCGGGACGCAGCGGATTTTGCGCCCGTGAAACCGCCGTTGCTGGGAGGCACCTCGTGGAGCGCTGTTACGCCACTTTCCTATACGGAGTGTGGGAAAAATATTATAATTCCAGGCACTACAGGCGTGCCCGCGGCAGCGCGAGCCCCCGGCCCCGGATCGTGTGCCAGAATGCCTGTGCGGAGGAGATTGCGCGTGCCTAGTTTCAAAAAAACGGCGGCGATCGCCGCTCTGCTGACCACCGCCGCCACCCTGCTTCCGGGCAGCGCCTTCGCGGCCGAGAGCAAAAGTTTCGTGGTCGGCTGGTTCTCTCACGCCACCAACAACACCGACGACGACTGCGGTCCCGGCGGCCCGAACCCCACCGTACAGGATCAGTACATCAAGGACCTCAAAGACCTCGGCATGTCCGGCGAGGAGATCGAGGCGCTGATCAAGGAGCGCGACGCCAACGAGGAAGGCCCCAACCGCCTCGCCGAGATCCTCCGCACCCGCGGGCGCATCGACGGCAAGCCGGTGAACCCCTACATGTATCCTTCAACCGTGAAGGATCCGGAGTGGAAGGCCCTCACCGGCGACAAGGCCTACGGCTTCGACCTCGACAATAAGGGGCCCGACCAGCCGGGCAGCTTCACCAACGTCGACACCAGGCAGAAGGGCATCGACCACAAGCTCTACCGCGCCCTCGGCTGCTCGCGTCCGTTCCGCGGTTCCCTCGAAGGCCGCCCGACCTATTGGGATTGGCTCTGGGGCCAGCTCAAGGACTCCCAGCCGGCCTGGATCGTGACCGTCACCGGGGAAGATTTATCCAAAGACGGCGAAGTCACCATCACCTTCGACCGCGCGCTCGAGTTCCTGTCGTCCAACGTCGACGGCACCCCGCGCGCCGACGTCACCTACCGCATCGATCCGGATCCGCGGTCCCATAACGTGATGAAGGGCAAGATCGCGAACGGCGTCGTGACCGGTTCCATGAGCGGCATGTTCCGCATGTTCCAGAACCCCTTGGGCATGCCCGAATTCCGCATGCACGACCCCAAATTCGATTTCAAGATCCGCCGCGACGGCACCGCCGACGGCTTTATCGGCGGTTATCAGCCCTGGGCCGATCTCTATTTCGCCTTTGCGAGTGGGGGCCAAGCCATCGAACAGTGCATCGTCGGCGACATCCCCGGCCTCTATTACCTCCTGAAGAAGAACGCGGACGCCTTCCCGGACCCCAAGACCGGCGTGAACAGCGCGATCTCCGCCACATACTACATGGAAGCCGTGCCGGCCTTCGCCGTGCCCGCCGCCGACGCCCGCTACAACCGCGTCGCCGGAAACTAGGTGCTTGAAATGCTATTTTCCCGTTCCAAGATCCTCGCCCTGATCGCCGCCGCGGCCCTCGCCGCCTGTTCGCAAAGCGCCCCGCAGGAAAAGACCGTCGCGGCCGCCGCC
>JADZAK010000146.1 GCA_020852595.1 Rhodospirillaceae bacterium | reverse complement strand
TAGGTTCCCGCCATGTCGCTTGCTCGACTTCGGCGTTTTGGGTTTGCCGCGTGGCTGGTTGCGATCGCGCTGATCGCCAACGCCGCCGCGCAAAATCGGCTTGCGCTCAATGTCGTCGAAGCTGCGACGGAGCGGTCTTCGCTCCCCGCCGCGGCGGCCAATCCTCACGCACATCACGATCACGCGGCCCATATGGCTGCGATGCAGGCTGCCGAGGCCGCCGCGCATCGGCATCATGCGGGCCCTGGCGGGCATACGCACAAAGGCTACGCGGACTGCGCCGTCTGCGGTGCGGTGGCCGTCATGGCGGGCCTCACGCTGCCGGCGACGATTGTGTTCGACGTGCCGCGGAAATTTGCGCAGCCCTCGAACGTCGCGCCGGCGGCGGCAGTGCGTCTCGTCGCCCGTTACGAACGCTATATCTCCCGCGCGCCGCCGCTCTCCGTCTGATCTTCCAAAAACCAAATTAGAACTGAACGACGTCCGGAGTCCGTCTGGGGCGACGACGTCAAGCACGAATGGAATGTCAAATGGAACATGGCGAAAGCCGTGCGCCGGCGCGCGCGATTGCGCGCGGCGTATGGGCGGCGTTTTCGGCCGCTTCGATCGTCGCGGCCACGGGATGGAGCACGGCTGCCGTCGCGGGCAGCGGTGATGTCTTGGATGAGATTGTAATCCGGGGGCAAAGATTGGCCCCCCAAGAGCTAAAAGTGCCGATGATGATCGAGAGCGTCACGGCAAACGACGTTGCCGCGGCCATCAACGCGACCAATACGGAGGATGTGCTCAAGTATCTTCCCAACGTGCTCATACGTAAACGGCACATTGGCGACACCCAGGCGCCCATGACGACGCGGACCTCGGGAGTCGGCGCCAGCGCGAGAAGCTTGATCTATGCGGACGGTGTCCTGCTCTCCGCGCTCATCGCCAACAACAACACCATCGGCTCGCCGAAGTGGGGAATGGTTGCGCCGGAGGAGATCGAGCGGGTCGATGTCATGTATGGCCCCTTCGCGGCGGCCTACCCGGGGAACTCAATGGGCGCGGTCGTGGAGATCACAACGCGGATGCCCCAAGACCTCGAGATCAGCGGAAAGGTTCAAAACGTCTGGCAGCGCTTCAGCCAATACGGCACGCGAGACACCTACCCCGCCCGGCAATACACGGCGTTCGTCGGCAGCACGGTCGGCAGGGTCGCGTGGTGGCTGAGTGCAAACCATCTCGACAGCCGAAGCCAGCCGCTGGCGTATGCGACGGTGACGCGGCCTGCGGCCACGTCCGGAGCCGGCGCGCCGGCAACGGGCAGCTTCCCCGACGTCAATCGCACGGGAGCGCCGATCCTCGTCCTCGGCGGCGGCGGGATGGAACATCAGCGCCAGGACAACATCAGCGGCAAAGTGCGCTTCGACATCAGCCCCGTCCTGCGCTTGACCTATATGGCCGGCCTTTTCGTCAACGATGACGACGCGGCCGTTGAAAGCTACTTGCGCGACGGCGCCGGACAACCCGTCTACGCGGGAAGCCTCAACCTCGACGGCTATAACGTCAACGTTCCGGCCAGCGCCTTCTCGAACAACTTCTACCGCCTCGATGAACGGCAGTTGATGCAAAGCGTTGCCTTGAAGTCGCAAACCGGCGGGCCCTGGAATTTCGATGTTGTCTTCAGCGACTACAATTATCTGAAGGCAACCCAGCGCTTTCCAACCACCGCGCTGCCGGCCGCGGCGGCCGGCGGCGCCGGGACCCTCACCGACGGAGGGGCAACCGGGTGGCGGACTCTCGACGCGAAAGCGATCTGGAAGCCGGCTGAAAGCGATCATGAGGTGAGCTTCGGCGGCCACTTCGACCGCTACGTTCTCGGGAACGCCCGCTACAACACGGCGCATTGGATCGACGGTCCCCGCCTGGCGCTTGCATCGGATTCTAAAGGCAAGACGCGCTCCTATGCGCTATGGGCGCAGGATGTCTGGACCTTGACCCAAGACCTCGCGCTGACTCTCGGCGGCCGCTATGAAGATTGGCGCGCTTTCGACGGCCTCAACTATTCATTGGCCCCGGCCCTCGACGTCAAGCAGCCGCAGCTCACCGCGCGGCGCCTCTCGCCAAAAGCATCGGTGCGCTGGGTTGCCCTCGACGATGTGGTCGTGACCGCCTCGTTTGGCATGGCTTATCGCTTTCCGACCGTCAGCGAACTTTATCAAGCGATCACGACGGGGGCGACTCTCACCACACCCAATCCAAATCTCAAGCCTGAGCAGGCAATTTCGGAAGAACTTTCCGTCGAGAAGCGGTTCTCCGACGGCAGCCTCAGACTTTCGGTTTTCCAGGAACATATCAACGACGCGTTGATATCGCAGAGCGCTCCGCTGGTGGCCGGATCGACGACCTTGTTCAACTATGTCCAGAATGTCGAGCAGGTGCGGGCCCGCGGGGCGGAACTGGTCGGTTCATGGTCGGATGTCGCCGTGCAGGGTCTTGAACTGAGCGGGAGCGTCAGTTTCGTCGATCCCCAAGTCACGAAAAATCCGGTGTTCCCGGTTTCGATTGGGAAACAAACGCCGCAAATCCCGCAATGGCGCGCGACGCTCGTGGCGACCTATCGTCCCGACGACAAATGGACTCTCACCCTTGCCGGACGCTACAGCGATCGCATTTTTGCGACCATCGATAACAGCGATATCGTCGGCCATACATTTCAGGGATTCGAAGGATACCTCGTGATGGATGCGCGCGTGCACTATCAGATCAACGCGCATTGGAGCGCCGCGGTCGGCGTCGATAACTTCAACGGCCGCGATTACTTCCTCTTCCATCCGTTCCCGCAGCGCGCGGTCTCGACGGAAGTGAAGTTCAGTTACTGATCGCGTTCACGCGGCGAACGCTCATGTCGTGGGGGAGCCTGGAGAAGCAGGAGGCGGTCAGCTACTAAAGATCCGCGAGTTCGTTCTTGTGGGCGTCGCTCCAGCCCACTTCGAACAGGCGCTTCGAGCCCTGGATGCCCTTCATCTCGAAGGCCCCGCGGGGGATGAACCCGAACCTCTGGCCCTTGCAGCCGTCGACGACGGCTTGCGAGACCCAGATGTTGTCCTTCGCGGCTTTGTCGCAAATGCGCGCGGTCATCTGCACGGCGGCGCCGAAGAAGTCGTTTTCTTCTTCGACCGCTTCGCCGGCGTTGATGCCGATGCGCAGGTGCACGTCGACGTTCGGGTTCGCCGTGTTGTGGGCGGCGATCTCGCGCTGGATCTTGATGCAGGCCGCGACGGCGGACGGCGGATCGGGGAAGGTGGCCATGATGCCGTCGCCGGTGTGCTTCACTTCGCGACCCTTGTAGGCCTGGATCGCGCCGCGCACGGCGGTGTTGTGCGCGCGCACGGCCTTCTGCGCGCCGGCGTTGCCCAGGCGCTGCGTCATGGCCGTCGAGCCGACGATGTCGGTGAAGACGAAGGTGATGACCGACGGTATGGCGGCGCGCTTTTCGGGCAGGTTCCAGTCCGACAGCAGCGCCGTGACCTGTCCCGCGGCGCCCGCGTTGCCGCCGAGGAAGTCCTGCATCGCTTTTACGCCGGCCTGGATCATACCCGCGTATTTCGGATTCTTGCCGTGGCTCGGCAACTCGACGCAAAAGGACTCCGCGCGGTCCGCCGGCATGCCGGTGCCTTGCAGGCCTTGTTTGACGACGCCGAGCTGCGCATCGCGCGGCAGGCGCTTCGCCTGGCCGATGACCGAACCGGCGCCGGCGACATAAAGATTGAGGCCAAAGCGTGAGAAGGTGTTGAGATCGCCCGGCGTGTGACGCATGACGTCGCCGACGAATTTGGTGAAGGTCGCGCGCGCCTCGGCTTCGGCGGGCGGTGTCTGCGGTTGCGCCGGCGCGGCGGGCTTCGGCGCCGCTTCGTGTTTCGGTTCGGGGGCGTGATGCGGATGCGCGGGCTGTTGCGGCTCCGGTCCGGCATGTTGGACTTGTGTGTCCTCGGCGCCCATGTCCTCGGCGCCCATGTCCTCGGCACCCATGTCCTCGGCGCCCATCTCCGCACGCGTATCGATGCCCGTTTCCGCGCCCATATCGGCGTCGAGTGACGGCGGCGCTTCTTCCGCATCCAGTTCAGCGTCGATGGCCGCGCTGTCGCCGGCGAGGTCTTGCGCCGCCGCTTCTCCGGCCAGATCCACGCCGGACACCTGATCGAACTCGACGTCCTGCGCGGGCTTCTTCTTCTTCGGCGCCTTCGCCAGCATCGTTTCAGGCCCGGGTGCGCGCTTGGACGCGCCGGGGCTCGACTTCAGCATCGAGAGAATGCCGAAGTGCTTTTGCAGATTGACGAACATCGACATGAAGAACACGAGCACCAGCGTGCCGCCGAAAAGCGGTGCGCGGTTTACCGTGCCGTCGAGCATCTGGATATTCACCAGGGCATAGATCACGCCAAGCAGCAGGCCCGCGCAGAGCACCGAAACCGCGGCGCTCGATCCGATCACGATCAGGAAACGCATCACCGCGCCGCGCTGCTTCTTCTTTTTCTTGGCGGGCTTGCGGGCCGGCGCCGCCTGGGAGGCCGCGCTCTTCTGTTGTTGCTGCTGTTTCGGGGCCTGCTGTTGCGGGGCGGGACGCGGCGCCGGGCGCGCGGGCGCGGGCGCCTGTTTTTTCGGAGCCTGCTTTTGCGCCGGCTTACCGCCGCCGCCGCCGCCGGGCCCGATGCCGAACATGTCGCTGCTGTCGTTGATGTTCTTGGCTTTGGCGCTCTGCCAAGTGATCGCATCTTCGGTGGTATTGGTTTCGGAGTTGAAAGTCTCGCGCACCACGCGGGTGGCGTAACCTTCCTTCTGTTCGATGGTCTTGGCTTCCTCAATAGCGAGGTCTCGCTGGCTGGCTTCAAAGGAGGCATGAAGCTGCCAGCGACCGTTCTGGTTGTAGTAGACCTCGAAGGTATCCCGCGGCATTGTTGACTAACCTCGTGCGCGCCCCCGGAAAAATGGTGGGAAATAGCGATGGCGCGCGCGGACTTTGTTTCCCCTTACCCGCTGTCGTCCTAAATGTTTTGCCGGTTGCCGCAACGTGCAATCCGGCAACCCTACAATGCAAATAATACCCTAAGGATGGATTAAACCGCCCAACCGCACGTCGATGTCCTTACGGCGCGTTAACGGTTTGCGCAGACGGGGAGACGCCGAAATCGTCCGTGGGCACATGCTCATAGAGCGCGGCCTCCTCCGTTTCGGTCTGGGTGGCGATTTTCACCAACGCGGTGGCGTCGTCCTGGCCTTCGAACGCTTGTGTCCCGTCCGAGGCTTCAGCGGCTTTTTGCACCCTTCGTTCGGCCAGGATTTCACCGTTCACGGCTTGCGCGGCGACGGTTTGCGCTTGGCGCACGACGTCCGGCGTCAGCAGTGGGTCGTCATGGTTGGTGTTTTCGACGACGGCCACGGCCAAACTCGCCCCGTAGCTGGCGGTGAAGCGGCGTTGGATTTCGATGGCCGCGGCAAGCGCCGCGCCCGCCTGTCTGAAGTGCGCGAAGATGCCCGTGCCGGTGTGTTTGACCTCATGGCCGTGATGCGTGCCGAGCACGCTGCGCACCACGCTGTTGTGCAGGCCCATGGCGGCATCGCGCGCGGCGTCCGCGGCGTTGTCCGGCAGGCCTTCCGGCGTGACGGCGAAGGCCGGCCCGATCCGCAGTTCCGTCAGCACGTAGATGTCATGCGGTCCGGTGTCTTGCGTGGCGGCGGCCGGCGCGGGCGCGGCGGGGCCCGCGGGCTGGCCGAAGGGCGTGCGCCATCCCGCCAATGCAACGGCCAGAATGCGCGCGACATCCGCGCCTTCCAGATGCTTGGCCAATGCCGTGCGCCCGAGGTTCACCAACGTCGCGTTGGCGGGCGCGGCGATCAGTTCGTCATGCTGATGCAGGAACATGCCGATGCTGGCCGAATTCACGCCAACCGCCGTCAACGCTTCTTCGATCAACTGCATGCGGCCGGCCTCCGACGTGCGCGCGGTTTCGGCAAGCGCGGCGGCCGCGCCGGCGACCACCAGCGAGATGCCGCGCCGCGTGACGGGATCGTCGGGCATGGTGCCCGCCGTCGCGGGGTGAATGACGTCGGCGACGAAGCGGCGCAAGACGGCGCGCTCCAGCGGCAGCGGTTCGGGCGGCGCTTTCGTGAAGCTGGCGGCTGCTGCTGCGGCCTGCGCCGCGGCGGCTTGGGCGGCCGCCGCTTGTGCGGTCGCGGCCTGCAGCACGGCGGCCCGTGTCGCGGCGTCCGCGGCGGCTTTCTCCGCGGCTTCTTTTTCCTGGCGCTCTTTCTTTTCGCGCTTCTCGCGTTTCTTGCGTTCCGCCGGCGTCTCGGGGTTCAGCATCTCGCGCAGCTGCGGCGAGATCTCCGGCTGCAATTGGGGCAGGGGCGGCGGATCGTAGACTTCGGCCTCCGGCGCCGGCGGATCGCCGCGCATCGCCTTTAGTTCCTCGAGCGCGCGTTCGGCTTCGGCGAGCGCGATGGCCGAGGGTTGTTTCGCGCGCATGCGCGGCGCCATCTCGGCCGCCAGCGATTTCACGTCGGCGGGCTTTTCCGCCTTTTCGGGCGCCCGCTGCCAAAGATACGCAAGCAACCGGTGCAGCGGCAGCTTCGAGCGCGACAGCGACAGGAGGAAAAAGAAGAAGAAGACCGCATAAGCATAGGACAGGATCGTCGTCGAGGCGCCGGCGCCGACCGGCAGGCCCGCTTCGATCGAACGCTTGAGACCCCAGGACAGGACCGCCGTTGAAACGGTCGCCGCCACGAGGCTCAGCATCGCCGCCACGACGCCCTGCATCAGGAATTGACGCAAGCCGCCGCCGCTCCGCCGGCCGCCGCGCCGTTTCATGCCGCTGGCGGCGGCCATGTGGCGCGCCGAACCCGGTGCACGGCCGCTGCGCTTCACGGTCCTGCCGCTCTCGCGCAGCGCGCGCGCCTTCGGGCTGATGTACGCGGTCACCAGCTCGCTCTCATTGATTTCCGGGAAGTAGGTTTCGGCGACGACTTTGGTCGGCAGGCCGGTCGTGAATTCCGTGGAGCGGGCGTCCATGACGGCCGCCTTGCGCTGATCGCTTCCGTAACGGGCGTGCATGGTCCAACGCCCGTTGTCGAGCACGTAGACCTCGAATTGGGTGATGGCCAACATAACGACTTAAGCCCGCTTAACTGGCGTGAACGATCCCCCCGACCAACTCCCTCGCCGGTCCATTAACGCAAAACCCTACGTGAAGGTTGCGTGTTCGCCTGACCGCGCAACAGTTTAGCACAAAAAAGCCGCACCGGAGACCGGTGCGGCTACTAGATTTAGCGGCAACCTTCGCGCCGAGCGTTGAAGCCGGCGCGGGGCGGCTGACTAATCCTTTTTGGTGGTGCCAAACGCCTTGAAGCGCTTGTTGAATTTGGCCAGCTGGCCGCCGGAATCGAGCAGACGATGCACGCCGGTCCAGGCCGGGTGGCTCTTCGGATCGATTTCGAGGCGCAACGTGTCGCCCGCTTTGCCGTAGGTGCTGCGGGTCATGTATTCGCTACCATCGGTCATGACGACCTTGATCTCGTGGTAGTCGGGGTGAATTTCCTTCTTCATCGCGCGCCTCTAAAACTTGGACTTCCGGCCCAGTGGCCGGGAAAGGCGGCTGTATATAGGGTTCGTCCCCGGCCCGCAAGGGCTGGAAAGGGCCATTTAGGCTGAATCGGGGAGGTTTTACCGGCCATGGGACTAGCAAAATCGCCTGAGCGCTTAAGGGTTTGCCGGCTGGAACTGGACCGGAGCCGCGAACGCCTGGCCGCGCGGGACCTGGACGGCGCCTTCCATCACGCCGAACGCGCCCATGTTCTGGGCCAGCCCTGGCCCGGTCCCCACACCGCCGCCCACTGGCTGATGCTGAGGATCGGTTTCGCGCGGCGGGACGCCCGCGAAATTTGTGGTCAAATCATACGCCTGGCGGCCGGCGGCCTTTTGACCATGGCCGGCCGGGTGCCCGAGGGCAATACGGGCGGGGCGAACGTCTCGCCGGAAAAGCCGATGCCGGTCGCGCCCGATCTCGCGAATCTCTGCGGCGAGAGCTAAGATCGGGGTCTTCCACCGCTGATACGTTGAAAGAAACGGCGTGTTTTCCAAAGCTTGCTGCAATCATCAACGCGCCAACCGTTGAGACCGCACCATGAATGAAAATCGCAAACTCGCGGAAATCCAGAACATCGTCGCCACATGGCGCCGGCACACCAATGTGCTCACGAGCGCCGAAGCGATGAGCGACATTCGCGACGTGCTCGAGGGGCTGCCGTGCGCGTCCGCCCGCGCGGTGTACGACGATCACATGCCGGCGCCCAAAGCCCTGCGCGCGAAGTCGTCTTTCCTCGGCTGACCGCCGCCCCGGGAATAAGGCCTAAAGCCCGCATTTACGGGCCGTCAGCCATGCTTTCAGGGCGGGTGGCGCCGGGGACGGGTTTCGACTATACCCACCGCCAATCCCGCGCCCCATGTGCGGCGCGCTTTTCCCAAAGGTTTCTTTCGTGGCGTTTCCTCACACTACTCCTGCGCTCGCGCGCGCGTTGTCCGAACGCGCCTACACCGACCCGACCGAGGTCCAGACCGCGGTGCTCGCGCCCGGCGCCGAGGGCCGCGACCTTCTGGTCTCTGCGCAGACCGGCTCCGGCAAGACTCTCGCTTTCGGCCTTTCGATCGCGGTCACCTGCCTCGACGGCGCCGAGACCCTGGCGCGCGCCGACACTCCGATGGCGCTGGTCGTCGCCCCGACGCGCGAACTCGCGCTGCAGGTCCAGCGCGAGCTGACCTGGCTCTACCAGTATATCGGCGCGAAGATCGTCTCGTGCGTCGGCGGCATGGATCCGCGCGCCGAGCGCCGCGAGCTCAATTTCGGATGTCACATCGTCGTTGGCACGCCGGGCCGCCTGCGCGACCACCTCGAGCGCGGCAGCCTGCGCGTGGGCAACCTGAAAGCCGTCGTGCTCGACGAAGCCGACGAAATGCTCGACCTCGGTTTCCGCGAGGATCTCGAGTTCATCCTCGAAGCCACGCCCAAGGAACGCCGCACGCTTCTGTTCTCCGCGACGATGCCGCGCGACATCGCCAATCTCGCGAAAAGCTACCAAAACGATGCCCTTCGCATTCAGGCGTCGGGCGAGAAACGCGCCCATGCCGATATCGAATATCGCGCCATGCGCATCGCGCCGCAGGACAACGTGCATGCGGTCGTGAACATCGTGCGCTTCATCGATTCGCCGGCCACGATCGTCTTCTGCAATACGCGCGACGGCGTGCGTCACCTTCACGCCACCTTGGTCGAGCGCGGGTTCTCCGCTGTCTCGCTGTCCGGCGAATTCAGCCAGGAAGAGCGCAACCATGCGCTCCAGGCTCTACGCGACGGCCGCGCGCGCATCTGCGTCGCCACCGACGTCGCCGCGCGCGGCATCGACTTGCCCAACCTTGGCCTCGTCATTCATGCCGATCTGCCCAACGACGCCGAAACGCTGCAGCACCGCAGCGGCCGTACGGGCCGCGCGGGCCGCAAGGGCGTCAGCGTTCTTCTGGTGACGCCGTCCATTCACCGCAAGGCCGAACGTCTGCTCGGTCAGGCGAACATCAAGGCGGCATGGGTCAATCCGCCGTCGCCGGACGCCATCCGCCAGATCGACAACGAGCGTTTGTTGCAAAGCGTGCTCACCGCCGAAGCGGGCGAGGCGGATGATCTCGAACTCGCCAAACACCTTCTCGCCCAGCGCTCAGCCGAGGAAATCGCCGCGGCGCTCGTGCGCAGCTACCGCGCGCGTCTGCCGGCCCCGGAAGATCTCATGGACACCGGCATGCCGGAGCGCCGCGAGCCCAAGAGCGGTCTCGCCAGCGGCCAGTGGTTCCGCCTGAATGTCGGCCGCGACCGCAAGGCCGATCCCAAGTGGCTGATCCCCGAGATTTGCCGCCAGGGCGGCATCACCAAGCGCGAGATCGGCGCCATCCGTATTTTCGACGACGAGACCAAGTTCGAGATCGCCACCGAAGTGGCCGAAAAATTCGCCGCGCGCACCGGCAAGCTCTCGAAGGGCGACATCCAGATCACGCCGAGCGACGCGCCCGCCGGCGGCGGCCATGTCCGCCGCACCACGCCGAAGAGCGGGGACTTCAAGAAGAAGTGGCGCAAGGACGACGAAGGTGGCCGGAAGACCTGGAAACCCAAGGGTGAATTCAAACAGCGCGACGGCGAATTCAAACCGAAGGGCGACTGGAAGGCCAAAGGGGACTTCAAACCCAAGAGTGACTTCAAACCCAAGGGTGACTTCAAACAAAAGGGTGAATTCAAGCCTAAAGGCGAATGGAAGGCGAAAGGCGAGTTCAAACACGCGCCCAAGCAGGGCGAGCACAGCGGTGAGCCGCGCGAACGTGCCGATCGTCCCGACCGCGATAAACCCCTTGGCAAGAACCACGGCAAGCCGAAGTGGGCCGCGCACGGTAAAGCCGCGCACGCGAAGTCCGGCAAGGACGGCCTCAAGCTCGACCGCAAATTCCAGAAGCGGCCGAAGTAGGCATGCGTGTGATCGTCTCGAAGGCGGCGCCGGCCGACGCTGCGGAAATCGCCGCGCTGGGCCGCGTCACCTTCGCCGAGACGTTCACGCACTATACGCCCGAGGATCTCGCGGCGTTTTTGGACGCGAAATACCGGCCCGCGATCTTCCGCGCGCTGATCGAAGACCCGGCGGAAATCACCTTTAAAGCCGTGCTCGACGGCAAGATCGTCGGTTACGCCCAGGCGGGACCTTGCGGTCTCCCGCATCCTGACGTGACGCCGGCCTGCGGAGAACTCAAGCGGCTGTATGTGAAGGGCGGCCACCAGGGTTCGGGGATCGGCAATGCGCTGCTCGACGCCGCGCTCGGCTGGCTCGAAAAACCCGGCCGCAAGTTGTGGATCGGTGTCTTCTCCGAGAACGTCGGCGCACAGAAGCTTTATGCGCGCCGCGGCTTTACCCGCGTCGGAGAATATAAATTCGTCGTCGGCAAGGCGCTCGACGAAGAGTTCATCTTAAGGCGCGGCTAAGCGAAACGGCGGGGCGGTTTCCCGCGCCGCCGCCGTGCGCGCTATTTCTTTTCCAGCGTGACGTAACGTTCGAACCGCGAGACTTCCGCCGGGCTGACGTATTTGCCGATTTCCTTGCGGAAGACTTCGATGCTGGCGTAGGGCCGGTATTCCTCGAACTCATGCACCATGCGCGGGGTCATGCCCGGGATCGTGGCGAGATCCTTGGCGTTCGCGCCGTTGAGATCGAGCGGCACGAAGACATATTGCTCCAGACGCTCGACTTCCTTGGCGTCGACATACTTCGCCATCTCCTTGCGGAACTGATCGAGCGAGCGGTAGGGGCGGTATTCCTCGAACTCATGGACCATGCGGTCGCTGAGATTGGGGATCATCTTCATCTCCGCCGGCTTGGCGGTGTTGAGGTTCATGTGCAGGAACAGCTTGCCGTAAATCTCCTTGCGCTGCGTTTCGTTCAAGCTGGCCGCGAGAACGGCATCCAGGTCGGCGGGTGCGAGGATCGGACGCTTCGCGACGATGGCGCCGGCGAGAGCGGGCGTCATGTGCGGAAGCGCCTGAAGGTCGGCCGGCGCGGCGAGGTTCGGATCCAGTAAGGTCGTTTTACCGACCTGCGCGGCCGCCGGGCCGCCGGCCAGCAGCATGAGAGCGAGAGCGATCTTCTTCATGATTTTCTCCTGTGAGGATTATGGGCGAGAGGGTACGTGGGTGCGCCGTGCCGTTGCGGCGCGTGCGATGAGAATGACGGCAAGCAATCCGATATGGAGGTATGCGGTCGCCGGGTCGAAGACGGTCAGCGCCCAATGCGCGAAAGTCAAAGGCGCCGCGAGATAGACGAATTTGTGCAGCGTCGTCCATTTGCGCCCGAGCAGGCGGACGGCCCCGTCGTTGCTGGTGGCGGCGAGCGCGGCGAAAATCGCGAACGCAAACCAGCCGGTCCACATGCCGGCTTGCGCGGCGTCCGCAAGGATGTACTGCAGCTCCTGTTTTCGCACGAGGTAAGCGACGGTATGCGCGAAGGCGTATCCGAACGAGGCGACGCCGAGAGAGCGTCTGTTGCGGACCAGAAATGCTGTCCACTTTGTTTTCGGGAATATACGCCGCAGCGGCGTGACGGCCAGCGTCAGGAGCAAGAGCCAGGCCCCGGCGTCGCCGGTTTGATGGAGGAACTCGCCGTAAACCGCCGCGCCCGAAAGATAACGGAGCGTCATGACGGCCCACGGCAGGGTCAGAACCAGCCAAACGATTTTCCGCATTTTGGTTTCGCTCAGGCGGCGGGAGGGGCGCGGCACGCAGAACAGACGATCAAGACCCTTGAGGGGCATCTATCCTACGTACCGCGCCGAGGCCGGATTTAGAAGCGCGCCGAGAGTGTTACTTTGTAAGCGGTCGGCGAACCGGGCGTGATGTTGTTGTTACTGTTGGCGTTCAGGAAATACTTCTTGTCCAGAACGTTCTCGACGTTCTGCCCGCCGCCTATAACCGTTGGCTCATCGGTGTGCGTGCATGATGCGGGCCACGCGTCGGCCCCATCCGCGGAGCTTTACCGGGAGATTGAAACCCGGTGAACGCGGGTGTTCGTCGCGGCCGGCACCGTTCTGTTGACCGGACTCGTGGGTTTAAGCCGCGTGTTTCCCGGCGTACATTACCCAACGGACGGTGTAGGCGGATGGTGCGCCGGAGCGGCCTGGGTCGTCCTCCGCCTCAGCGCCGAGAGTTTCTTCGGCCCGGGGGCATGGGGTGATGCAATGGAAAGCGTGATGCGCGCGATGACGTCAACGTGGCCGTTTTGGGCTTTCGCCTCGGCCGTCTTCGCGGCGCTGACCGCGATTTTCGGGAAGATCGGGGTGGAGGGCGTCGGCAGCGCTTTCGCGACTCTTATCCGCACCTGTGTGATTCTCCTGGTCGCCGCGGCGATGGTTGCGGGCACCAAGTCCTATCAATCGCTCGCGAGCATCGGCGCGAAGACCTATCTCTTCCTGGTCCTCTCCGGCGTGGCGACGGGCCTGTCCTGGCTCTGTTACTATCAAGCCCTCAAGACCGGGCCGGCGGCGGGTGTCGTCTCCATCGACAAGTTGAGCGTCGTGATCGTCGCGGTCGTGGGCGTATGTGTTTTGGGCGAGCGTCTCTCGGCCATGGGCTGGCTCGGCGTCGCCATGATCGCCGGCGGCGCCATCCTGGTCGGCTTGCAGGCGTAGCGGGAGGTTCCTTTCGCCGCCGCGGGGGGCGTTCCGGCGGGGAGGTGACAACGCGCGACGCGGGAAATAGTTCCCGCGTTTATTGAATTTCTTGGCGTTGAAATCGCAGCGCGCGCGAATATATACCGGTCGAACAAGCCCATTCCCGGTGTTGAAGAACCCGCTGGGCCCCCCGCGGGTTTCAGCACGCTTCGGAGAGCGCGCCCATACAACAGCCTTCATCCGCTGGGGATAGCACCAAGGTCTCCAAGCATGAATCGTGCACCGTGCTCGTGGTGGACGACGAGATGATGGTGCGCGCCCTCGTCGGCGAGATGCTGCGCGAACTCGGTTATACGGTCTGCGAAGCGGACTCCGCCAAAAGGGCCATCGCCCTGGTCCGCAAGGGGGTGCCGATCACCACGATCATCACCGATATCCAGATGCCCGACATCACCGGCATCGAACTCGCCGGTATGATCCGCCAGGCGCGCCCCGAGATCCGTGTCATCTATATGACCGCTTACGCCAAGGAAGCCGCGCAGAAAGGCAATCAGCTCCTCAACCATGATGTGCTCGTCAAGCCGTTCACCTTCGAGCAGCTTGAGAGCGTCATGATCGAGCGCCGCCAGCGGCACTAGATTTTCGCGCCGCTCACGGCGCCTTCGGTGGCGATCACCAGCGCCTTCGCGTTTTCATGTGTCCTGGCGCTTTCATGTGCCTGCAGCGCCGCAAGGCCCGCTGCGCCGGACGGCGTGGTCGTAATTCCGTAAGCCTCCTGAAATTTGCGCTGTGCCGCCGCCGCTGCGCCGTCGCTCACGGTCTGATAGACGACATCGCAGCGTCGCAGGATGTCAAAGGCAATGAGCGAAGGTTCTTTGCAATCCAGGCGGCCCATGTTGGACACCGGGCCCTCGACCTTAACGAATTTCCCCGCGCGGTGACTTTCACGTAAGCATGGCGCGGCGTCCGGCTCCACGACGACGATGCGCGGTTGCACGGCCCAGTTCGCGCGGATCATGTGGGCGAGAGCGCCCGCCAGCCCGCCGACGCCCGCTTGCACGAACACATCCATCGGCCATTCCCCGCGCGCTTCAAAGTAGGCCCGCAGTTCCTCGGCCATCACGGTATAACCTTCCATGACCAGCGCGGGCGGCCGGTGATAGCCGGGCCATGAGGCGTCGGCCAGCAGGATGCCGTTGGTCTCGTCCGCATCGCGCGTGGCCGCCGCGACGCTCTCTTCATAGGTATCGCCGGAGCGCACAACGCTCGCGCCTTGCGCTTCCAGCCTGTCGGCGAACACCTGCTGCACCGTCGCGGCCAAATGGATGCGCGCGCGTGCGCCCGCGTGACGCGCGCCGGCCGCGACGGCCAGGCCGTGGTTGCCCGCACTGGCGCAAACGAAGGTGATGTCTTTCGCGAAGTCACGCAGTTTTCCGTCCGCCGGGGCCGGTGTCTTCATCACCTCGGTCCACCGGTCTTCCAGAAGGCGCGCCACGGCAAACGGACCGCCCAGCGCCTTGAAGGCGCCAAGCCCCATGCGCGCGGTTTCGTCTTTGACGAACAGTGTGCCCGCGGCGGTCTTGAAATCGCGCACGGGCGTCGGCCGATAGATCGGCCAGCGCTTGAGGAAAGCGAAGACTCGCGCCGGATCGGGGGAGAACGGTGTCGGCATCGCTGGTCGAACTCCTACGGCAACGCGGCTTCGTCCCGGTTGCGGCTGTTCTGTTTGGCCTTGGACAGCGGCTCGTCGGCGGTAGTCGAGCTAACCTAAGAACGCGAGCACCGGCACGCCGTCCGCGTCGAGCGGGGCTTCATGCGCCGCGATCACGCGTTCGGCCGGAAGTTTTCCATAAAGGTGAGGGAACAGCTGGCCGCCGCGTGACGGCTCCCACACCAGCGCCGCGCCCAGGCTATCGGCGTCGATCTCCAAGACCACCAGATCCGCCGCGCTCTTGAAGTGCAGGCGCGCCGTCTCTTGCGCCTGCGCGGCGGTTGAGAAGTGAATATACCCGTCGCGGTGGTCGATGCCAGAACCCTCGAACACACCGGCGGCGCGCGCCGCGTGCCATTCGTCGCGGTGCAGGATTTTGTAGATCGGCGTCATGATGCGGATAAGAACCCTGGTTTGAAAACCGGATCCCTCGCTTGGATGGAGACGGGAGCGGCGAGTATCGGTTCTTTCGCGCGCCCTGTCACTTGTTATGACGGAGATCCTATTCGTGGGTCCTTACGCTCGTGCCGGTACGGCGGCGCAGGCGCCGCGTGCGAGGTCGCAGCGCGCACCTGTGTTTTTGGCCAAATACTGCTGATGTTCATCCTCGGCATAGTAAAAGGCCTGTGCGTCCCTGATCTCGGTCGTGACGGCGCTTGAACCGCCGGCCAGCGCGGCGCCGAGCGCGGCCTTCGCTGCAACCGCGAGCCGGCGCTGCTGCGCGTCATACACATAGATGGCCGACCGGTACTGCGTGCCAATGTCTTCGCCTTGCCGCATGGCCGTCGTGGGATCGTGATTGTTCCAGAAGGCGCGAAGCAAAGTCTCGTAGCGGACTTTGGCGGAATCGAAGACGACGCGGACCACCTCGGCATGTCCGGTCATCCCGGTGCAAACCTCTTTGTAGGTGGGGTGCGGCGTAAAACCGCCGCTAAATCCAGCCTGTGTCGAATAGACCCCGTCGATGGACCAGAACATCCGCTCGGCGCCCCAAAAACAACCCATGGCGAACATCGCGAGCTGGAAGCCGCCCGGAAACGGCTCCACGGTGGAATGACCATTCACGAAATGACGGGGCGAGACCGCGGTCGGCTTTTTACGGCCGCGCAGGGCCTCATGGGGCGACGGCATGACCGTCAGCGAGACGACCAAGGTGTACTCCTGTCTAATGCTCAAGCGTTTCGGGATAGACTTGACGGGTCGGCTGGATGATGACGCGGTCGAACAACCCGCCGATGAGATATGGGTCCGCTTTCGAGAACTCCTCCGCGTCGGTCAAATTTGTGAACTCGCCGATGATGATCGAACCGCGCGCGGTCTTGCTGTCCGGTGACAACATCGGACCGGCAAATGCGAGATTCACGCCCGTATTCTCGATCCATTTGAGATGGGAGGGCCGCAGAAGCTGGCGTAAATCCGCATGGCCGGGTTTGTCGAAGCACAGCAGCGAAATCAGCATCGTTTCCTTCGTCCTTTCCTGGATCAATGTACCGTCTCGACGGAGGCGATGGCTGAGATGGGGACCGCCTTGCCGCTGATCGCGGCGAAGAAGGCCGCGCCGATCGTGTCCGCTTTTTGAATGAACTGCGCGGCGGCCGGCGCTGGGCAGATTTCCGACGCCGTGCGGCGGAACAGGTGTTGCCATCGTTCAAAATGATCTTGGCGTAGGCCCCGTATGTTCTCATGCGTCTGTATGGGCGTTCCTTTAAAGCGGTCCGTCATCAAAAGAGCCCATGACCAGAAGTCGCACATCCGGTCGAGGTGAGGCCCCCAATCGTCGCCCAGCGCGCGGTCAAAGATGGGACTCAAGAGAGGATCGATGCTGACGCGGGCATAGAACGCGATGACCACGTACCGGATCATGGCTTCCGTGACGCCGGCGTTGGCGGCGGGGGCCTTGATCCGTGTCCGATGCATGCGTGGTTTGGACATTCGAATGCCTCGCATTACGCCGCCACCCGATACGGAGCGGCATCGATATGAGCGTTCATGGTTCGTGCGGCGATCGCGCGAATGGCGGCACCGTCATTCGTGCATGGCGGACCAAAGCGTGAACTCACCCGCGGCTCGCCGCTCGCGCGCGCGATGCCCAAGAAAAATCGGAATGGGAGAGCGAGCATGACCGGCTGGGGGTTAGTCACATTACGCTTTCCCATCCCGTGCGCCGAGGCGCGAAATCCCGGCCGTGTACTTCGATCATCTCGAGCGGTGAGGCGCTCCTGATCTCGTCGGCCGACAGTGCGAGCCGAATTTTTTTCTTTCTCCAGTCGATGCTTTGGACGCTGCGCGCCGGAACGATCACATGATGAGGGCGCCACCAGTTGGACCATCGTATGACCAGGTGCGTAAGGCTCCACGGCCTGTCGTCGAGAACGAAGTCCTCGATTTCGCCCATCTCGCCGTCGTTGACTTTCACCTCGTAGCCGATGAGTTCGGCGCTGCTGCGCAGGTGAGCGTTCAGTTCTACGGTGGGGCGGACCTCGTCCGATGCCCCGTCCGATGACGGCAACAGATTCGCGCCTGCCGTGATCGCGATGGCTTCCGCCATATTCAGGTGAGGGCTGGCTTGGTGCGCCGCCATCTGTTGGGCGACCGGAGGCGCCTCGCTGCTGTCGCGGGCCGTCGCGGCGCGCGCGCGCGTCCAGCCGATGGGAAAGACGTGTTTGTCTTCACGCGGCGCGCCGAAAGCGCTCGGCGGCAACAAGACTTTATGAGGATCGACCCAACTGCCGAGGTCGCCGACGATCCATTGAATGCGCCACGTCGTATCGTCGATGAGGAAATCCGCGATTTTACCGCAACGTCCGTCGGTCGCATGGACATCGAAGCTTTTTAGTCCCGAAAGCTGCCACAACATGACGCCCTCCTTTTTTGCGCCCCCAAGCCTTACGCAGAACTATCTCATCGCTTTATTCCCGCAGCTAATTCATATTAATT
>JADZAK010000145.1 GCA_020852595.1 Rhodospirillaceae bacterium | reverse complement strand
GCCGACGGCGGCGCGATGCCGCTGCGCTTCGGCACCTGGTTCTGGGGCCTTGGCATGCAGCAGAACATCTTCACGCCGTCGAAGGTGGGGTTGAACTACGACCTGAAGGAAGAATCGGCGTTCTTCAAGCCGATCCAGCAGGACATGAACCTGCTGACGAACTTCACGGCGTTCCGCGACAACTATGAAAACCTCTGCCACTACTCCGGCTGGGTGATCACGCGTTCGGGCCAGGCCCCGAAGAGCGGCGACGACAAGCCGGGCGAGACGTTCGATATCACGATCTCGAACCAGATCAGCCGCACGACGCGCTACAAGAACCTGACGGCGACGGCGACGGGCGACGTGAAGACGACGGTGTCTTACGAAAACGCCAACTCGCCGACGGCGCCCGAGTTCTCGCCGATCGCGTTCTACACCCGCGTGTTCGGCCCCGACTTCCAGGACCCGAACGCGCCGACGTTCACGCCGAACCCGCGGCTGATGGTGCGCAAGAGCGTGCTGTCGGGGGTGATGGACGAAGTGAAGGCCCTGAACGCGAAGGTCGGCGCCGAAGACCGCGCCCGCCTCGACCAGTACTTTACGGGCCTGCGCCACCTCGAGCAGCAGTTCGCCCAGCAGCTGGTGAAGCCGGAGCCGATCGCTTCGTGCAAGCCGATGAAGGCCGTTGAGAAGGAACCGCCGCCGGGCGGGGAAGCGACCCTGATCGGCCAGCGCCACAAGCTGATGAGCGAGATCCTGGCGATGGCGATCGCGTGCGACCAGACGCGTGTGTTCAACATGGCTTACGCGGCGGCCTCGGCCTCGACGACGAAGGCCGGCTACGAGAAGCCGCACCACACGACCACGCACGAAGAGCGCATCGACGACGCCCTCGGCTACCAGAAAGAGTGCTCGTGGTTCACGCGCCGTGCGATGGAATCGTGGGTCGACTTCGTGCAGGCCTTCAAGAACATCAAGGAAGGCGACGGCACGCTGCTGGACAACGTGTTCATCGTGGCGACGACCGACCACGGTTATGCGCGCGTCCACTCGCTGGACGGCATGCCGATGTTCACGGCCGGCAAGCTGGGCGGCAAGATCAAGACCGGTCTGCACATCCCCGGCGAAGCGAGCGCGGCGACCCGCCTCAGCTACACCGCGCTGAAGGTCATGGGCTGCGACGTCTCGACCTTCGGCACCAAGAGCAATCAGACCTCCAAAGAGATCAGCGAGATTCTGGCTTAAAGAGGTCGGAGCTGGCTTTCGCAGCCCCAGCGGGGAGTTCAATCCCGGTTGGGGCTGCAATGCCATTAGAGACAATACTGGGAGCGTGAGGCGCGTCGCGATTTGCGGAGCGCCGGGTTTAGATAAGGAAGAAAACATGCGTCGTCTTGGGAGTGTTGTGAGCGGTGCCGCCGCCGTGGCGGTAACGTTGGCCCTGGTGCCGTCGGCTCAGGCGCAGGACAAATATCGCCCGCCCGTCACCCAGCTCGAAGACTATGTGCGCGAACCGATGCCGCCGGGTTTCGCGGTTCAACACACCGATGTCGACGGCCCCGTGTTCGTCGATGCCAAAGGCATGACGCTCTACAAGTGGCCGCTGAAAGATCTGCGCAACGGCGATACGGGCGACCGTAAGAATAAAGAGCCGTTCTGCGCCAACGTGAAATACACCGAGAATTCGGGCCTCATGAGCCCGTATCCGCCGGGCCTCGTTTTGCCGGAACTCGACACGCGCCCGACGTGCGAGCAGGTGTGGCATCCGGTGAAGGCCGCCGAAGACGCGAAGGACGTCGGCAAGTGGACGACGCTGAAACGCTATGACGGCACGAAGCAGTGGGCCCATGACGGCCTGCCGCTTTATACCTCCATCCTCGATACGAAGCCGGGCGAAGTTTACGGCGCGACCGCGCGCGAAACGGCCAATGACGCCCCTGCGCTGCGTGAGCCTGCGGCTCCCAAGCCGAACGTTCCGCCCGCGTTCAACGTGAAGACCGTCGCGACGGGCCGCCTGCTCGTCAATCACGTCGGCTTCTCGATCTATGTGTGGGACAAGGACGGCCCCAACAAGTCGAACTGCTACAATGACTGCTTGAAGAGCTGGACCCCGGTGCAGGCGCCGCAGACCGCGCAGGCCCAAGGCGAGTGGGGCATCATCGAACGTGCCCCCGGCATCAAGCAGTGGACCTATCGCACGCGCCCCGTTTACATCCGCGTGCAGGACCGCCGCTTCCGCAGCATGGAAGGCAGCGACGTCGCCGGCTGGCATAACGTCTATACCCAGAAGAACCCGGATGCGCCGCAGGGTTTCACCGTGCAGGACGCGCGCATTGGCCAGGTCTTGGCCGATTCCACCGGTAAGACGATCTACGTCTACAACTGCGCCGACGACGCGCTTGATCAGCTCTATTGCGATCATCCGAACGCGCCGCAGGTGTACCGCATGGCGATCTGCGGCGGGAATGACGCGGCGCGCTGCCTCGCGACTTTCCCCTACGTCATCGCGCCCGCCAATGCGAAAACCAACAATCTGATCTGGGGCACCATGTGGATCGACCCCATGACGGGCAAGAAGGCCGCGGCCAACGCCAAAGGCGCGCTGCACATTTGGACCTTCCGCGACCGTCCGATCTACACGCACTCCGGAGACGAGAAGCCCGGCGACACCAACGCTGACGCTTGGGGCGAATTCAACGGTTACCGGAACGGCTTCAAGGCCTTCTGGTTGCGCGACGATTTCTTGGACAATGTGAGCTGAGGCCGCGGTTTCGCGACTTAGGGAGAGATGAGATGAAACAGTCTTTGAAAGTGAAACTGCTGGCGTTCGGCACTGTCGCGGCGGCCTGTGCGCTGGCCATCGGCGCCGGCAACGCTGGGGCGCAGAGCGCCGCGGACGTTCCGTCGGTTGTGAAGGACGGCAAGATCGGCTACGTGCTGACGCACCGCTATTGGGCGGTCTATCAGACGCCGGAAGGCAAAGTCGAATGCCCGAAGGGCTACAACGATGGTCCGCGTGAACAGTTCAAGGCGCTGTTTCCGGAAGACGGCACCAAGCGTACGCTGGTGGACACGCAGCTGAGGCGCGAAGGCCGTCAGTGGTTCCCGACGACCTCCGAGGAACAGTTCACCTTCAAGGACGCCGGCGGCAAGATTTCCTACGGCATGGATCTCGACGGCAAGGTGAAGGACACGGATTTCACCAGCCCGGACGGCGCCAAGGGCGTCGACAACCAGATGTACCGCGCCATGGGCTGCATCTCGAATTACCGCGCGCCGGAAGGCACGATCTACCACTTCGAGAACGAGTACCTGCGCCGCTACAACACCAACCGCTTCATGATCGAACTGTCGGGCGTCGATAGCCTCGTGAACGACGACGACGTGACGATCAACAGCTACCGCGGCATGGATCAACTCCTGACCGACGCCACCGGCGCCAATTTCATCCCGGGCGGCACGCAGCGGATCGACGGCCGTTTCGGCGGTTATGTGCGCGCGACCTGGAAGGCGAAGATCGTTGACGGCGTGCTGATCAGCGAGCCGGCCGATGTCACCATCCCGGCTTCGGCGACGTTCGACACCAGCGCGTTCCACGTCTTCAAGGGCATGCGCTTCCAGTTGAAGCTGACCGCGGAGCGCGCCGAAGGCGTGATGGCGGGCTATGTCGATGTGGCCGCGTTCAATCATCACCTGAACACGTCCTGGTCGACCCATCACCAGAGCTACGGCCAGCTCTCGGCGCCGTCCATGTACCGCGCCCTGCGCCGTCTCGCCGACGGCTACCCGGATCCGAAGACCGGTGAGATGACCGCGATCTCCTCGGCGCTCTCGGTGAAGTTCACGCAGGTCTATATCGATCATCCGCCGCAGGCGACGGCGTCGAGCGGGTCCGCCCCGCAACAGCCCGTTCAGGCCGCGCGCCAGTAAGCGCGTTGGGCCAGTAAGCGCGCTGGCACGATCGAACGGCGGGATTGGCGAAAGCCGGTCCCGCCGTTTTCCTTTTCCGGACCGTTTTCTTGATCGCGCGATTGATTTGTTGCGATGCACCCAAGAGTTTTGCGGGAATTTGCCCGACTTTCTCTAAATGTTGCATTGAGATTCCAAGAAACCGGGCAAATATACAAAGTCCGCAGCGCGGCCGAAGCGTATAGTTCTTCTAATCCGCTGCGCAACCGGCGCTGCGGCGCCCTGGGTGCGTCCTGAAACGGACACCGTCAGGAAAGGGAGAGCAGGATGGAAAAGTCGGTTTGCATCAAATGGTTCGCCGCGGGCACTTTTGCGGCCGTGGCCGCCCTGGCGATCGGCGCGGGCAGCGCGACCGCCGAGACGGCCGCGAGCGACACCCCCGCCGTCATCCGTGACGGCCGCATCGGCTACGTCCTCACCCATCGCTATTGGGCCGTCCACCAGACGCCGGAAGGCAAGGTGGAGTGCACGAAGGGCTACAACGACGGTCCGCGTGAGCAATTCAAACAGCTTTTCCCCGAGGACGGCACCAAGCGCACGCTCGTCGATACGCAGTTGATGCGTGAAGCGCGCCAGTGGTTCCCCGATACCTCCGAAGAGCCGTTCACCTTTAAAGATGCCGGCGGGAATGTCTCGTACGGCATGAACCTCGACGGCAAGGTGAAGGCCACCGACTTCACCGGCCCGGACGGCGCCAAGGGCATCGATAACCAGCTCTACCGCGCCATCGGCTGCATCTCGAATTACCGTGCCCCCGAAGGCACGGTCTATCACTTCGAAAACGAGTTCATGCGCCGCTACAACAGCAACCGGTTTCTGATCGAACTCTCCGGCGTCGACAGCCTCGTCAACGACAACGACGTCACCGTGAACAGCTATCGCGGTCTTGATCCCCTGCTGACCGATGCGACCGGACAGTCGTTCATCGCCGGCGGCACGCAGCGCATCGACGCGCGCTTCGGCAAGGAAATCATGTCGACCTTCAAGGGCAAGATCGTCGACGGCGTTCTCATCACCGAAGGCTCGCCGCTCGTCATTCCGGCCTCGGCCACGTTCGGCACCTCCACACAGCATCACTTCAAGGAAGCGCGCTTCCAGTTGAAGCTGACGCCGGAGCGCGCTGAAGGCGTGATCGCCGGCTATGTCGATGTGCAGGCGTTCAACAATCACCTGAATACGTCCTGGTCGACTCATCACCAGAGCTATGGCCAGCTTTCGGCGCCGTCGCTCTACCGTGCCATCCGCCGTCTCGCGGACGGTTACCCGGATCCGAAAACCGGTCAGATGACCGCCATCTCGGGCGCGATGAGCGTCAAGTTCGTTCAGGTCTATGTCGATCATCCGCCGCAGCAGGTTGCTGCGGGCGAAACGCCGGCGGCGCCGGCGCAGCAAGCGTCCCGCTAATTTTCGTTACGTTGTTGGAGTAAAGTTATGCATCGTTTTTCCGCTAAAGCCCTTCTGGCCTGCGTCCTCGCGGCATCGACATCCCTTGCGACCGGAACCGCGTCCGCCGCGGCCGATACGGCGAGCGCGCTTCCCGCGACCGTCAAGAACGGCACGATCGGTTTCGTGATCACGCACCGCTATTGGGCGGTTCATCAGTCGCCCGAAGGCAAGGTGGAATGTCCGAACGGCTACAACGACGGTCCGCGCGAGCAGTTCAAGCAGCAGTTCCCGGAAGACGGCGCCAAGCGCACGCTGATGGACACACAGCTGATGCGTGAAGGCCGCCAGTGGCACCCGACGACGGCCGAAGAGCCGTTCACCTTTAAGGACGCCGGCGGCAAGGTTTCGTACGGCATGAACCTCGACGGCAAAGTGAAGGACTCCGACTTCACCAGCCCGGACGGCGCCAAGGGCATCGATAACCAGCTCTACCGCGCCATCGGCTGCATCTCGAATTACCGCGCCCCGGAAGGCACGATCTATCACTTCGAGAACGAATTCATGCGGCGCTACAACAACAACCGCTTCCTGATCGAACTCTCGGGCGTCGACAGCCTGGTGAACGACGCGGATGTCACGGTGAAGAGCTATCGCGGCCTCGACAACTTGCTCACCGACGCCACTGGCGCCTCGTTCATCCCGGGCGGCACGCAGCGGATCGACAACCGCTTCGGCAAATTCGTGCAGTCCACCTGGAAGGGCAAGATCGTCGACGGCGTGCTCATCACCGAGGCCGCCGACGTGACCATTCCGGCGTCCGCGACCTTCGATGCCAGCGCTTTCCACGTGCTCAAGGGGGCCCGCTTCCAGTTGAAGCTGACGGGCGAGCGGGCCGAAGGCGTGATCGCGGGCTACACGCCGGTCGACGCCTTCATCCATCACCTGAACACGTCCTGGTCGACCCATCACCAGAGCTACGGCCAGCTGTCGTCGCCGTCGCTGTACCGCGCCATGCACCGCCTCGCGGACGGCTACCCGGACGACAAGGGGCAGATGACCGCTATTTCCAGCGCGATGAGCGTGCAGATGGTCCAGGTCTACGTGGATCACCCGCCGCAGACGGTCGCCGAGATGAACGGCGCGGCGCCCGCGCCGGTTCAGCCGTCCCGGGAATAGAGCAAGCGCGTAAAAACAACGCGAGGCCGCGCCCGTATGGCGCGCCGGCGGCAGGACTGACGGGAGGTCGGTCCTGCCGTCTTCTTTTCTAGGGCGCCCGCCCGAGGTGCAATGCACACGATCGGGCCGAAAAAGGACTGATTTTTGCGGGGAATCTCCTCGCCCCCGCCGGGCCCGGCGCGTATATTTACAAACGATATTTGACAGCCGGGCGCCTCGCTGATCGGGAGTGGCGAGTTCAGCGCGCGGCCGAGTTTGGGAAGGAAATCACGCTATGAGTCTGAAGAGCACCGTCAGTATTGCGGCCGTCGCGGTCGTGGCTTGCGCCGCCGCAACGGGCGCGTTCGCGCAGGACCGCTACAAGCCGCCCGTCGCCGAGCTCGAGGACTACGTAAGGGACGCGATGCCGCCGGGCATCAGCGTGCAGCACTCCGACGTCGACGGCCCTGTGTTCGTCGACTCCCGTGGGCACACGCTCTACACATGGCCGCTCGACCGTCTGCGCAACGGCGACGCCGGCGAGCAGAAGGGCAAGCCCACCTGCGACGACACCAAGTACACCGAGAACTCGGGCCTCATGAGCCCGTATCCGCCGGGTCTCATCCTGCCGGATCTCGATACGCGCCCGACCTGCATCCAGGTGTGGCCGGCGCTGCTGGCGCCGGAAGGCGCGAAGGAAGTCGGCAAATGGACCGTCGTGGAAGGCCCGAAGGGCCGTAAGCAGTGGGCTTACGACGGCTTCGCCGTGTACACCTCCGTGCTCGATACGAAGCCGGGTACCGTGAACGGCGCCACCCGCCGCGAACAGCGCGGCGACGCGCCGGCGCTGCGGAAGCCGATCGGCCCGACCCCGAACCATCCGCCGGCTTTCGCCGTGAAGACGGTCGCGACCGGCCGCCTTTTGACGAACCACGTCGGCTTCTCGATCTACACATGGGACGGCGATCAGGCGAACAAGTCGAACTGCGACGCGAAGTGCCTCAAGGATTGGGCGCCGGTGCAGGCGCCGCAGACCGCGCAGGCGCAGGGCGAGTGGGGCGTGATTGAACGTTCGCCGGGCGTGAAGCAGTGGACCTATCGTACGCACCCGGTTTACACGCGCGTGCAGGACCGCCGCTTCCGCAGCCTCGAAGGCGGCGATATGCCGGGCTGGCACAACGTCTACACCCAGAAGAACCCCGAGCCGCCGAAGGAATTCACGGTGCAGGATTCCCGTATCGGCCAGGTGCTGGCCGATAAGAACGGCATGACCGTCTATGTCTATCAGTGCGGCGACGACGCTCTCGACCAGCTGGCGTGCGACCATCCGTCGAATACCCAGGCTTATCGCCTCGCCATTTGCGGCAACGGCGATCCCGCGCTCTGCAACAGGACCTTTGCCTATGTTCCGGCGCCGGCCAACGTGAAGATCAACAACCTGATCTGGGGCACGTCTTGGATCAACCCGACCACCGGTCACGCCGCGAAGCCGAATGAGCCGGGCGCGCTGCATGTCTGGACGTTCCGTGACCGTCCGATCTACACCCACGGTGGCGACCACAAGCCGGGCGACGCCAACGGCGATGCCTGGGGCGAGTTCAACGGCTACCGGAACGGCTGGAAAGCCTTCTGGCTCCGGGACGACTTCTTGTCCAACGCGGGTTAAGACGACAAACGGCCGGGCTCACGTCCGGCCGTTTTTCATTTGGGAGGATGCGATGAGGGTGAAGACGGCGTGCGCCGCGGCGTCGCTTGCGGCAATTGCTTTTTCCAGCCAGGCTTTTTCGGCGGCTGATGACGGCAAGGCTTATGACGGCGCGCAGCGCCAGGTCGTCGTGGATGGCCGCATTGGCTATGTGATGACGCACCGCGCCTGGGCGGTTCATCAGTCCCCCGAAGGCAAGGTCGAGTGCACGAACGGCTACAACGACGGGCCGCGCGAGCAGTTCAAACAGCTGTTCCCGAACGACGGCAAGAAACGCACGCTCGTCGAGACCCAGATCATGCGCGAGGCGCGCCAGTGGTTCCCGGATACCTCCGAGGAACCGTTCACCTTCAAGGACGCCGGCGGCAAGGTCTCCTACGGCCTCAATCTCGACGGCAAGGTGGATGGCGACGATTTCACCGGCCCGGACGGCGTGAAGGGCGTCGACAACCAGCTCTACCGCGCCATCGGCTGCATTGCGAATTACCGCGCGCCCGAAGGCACGATCTATCACTTCGAACAGGAGTACATGCGGCGCTACAACTATAACCGCATGATGATCGAGCTGTCGGGCGTGGACAGTCTCGTCAACGATCCCGAGGTCGAAGTGACGTCCTACCGCGGGCTCGATCCGCTGCTGACATCGGCGACCGGGGAATCCTTCATCGCGGGCGGCACCGAGCGGCCCGATATGCGCTTCGGCAAACCGTTCATCTCGCACTGGAAAGGCAAGATCGTCGACGGCGTATTGATCACGGATGCGCAGGACTACCGCTTCCCCAGCGGCCAGGCCTTCGACACCAACGACTATCACTATATCCGCGGCGCCCAGCTTCAGTTGAAGCTCACCGACAACGGCGCCGAAGGCATGATCGCCGGCTATATCGATGTCGAGTGGTTCAATCACCACCTCAACACGTCCTGGTCCACACATCACCAAAGCTATGGCCAGCTTTCGGCGCCGTCGCTGTATCGGGCGCTGAACCGCCTTGCCGACGGTTATCCGGATCCGAAGACCGGCCAGATGCGCGGCATCTCGGGTGCGCTCAACGTGAAGTACACCCAGGTCTACATCGATCATCCGCCGCGCGAGACGGCCGATGCGGCCGGTGCCGTCACGCCAAAAGCGCCGACAGCGGCTTCGCGCTAGGCTCTGACGCGTTCAATCGGCGGCGGGCGCGCGCGGTTTGCGGTGGCCCGCCGCCTTCGTTTTCCGGCTATTTCCCATTGCGTCTGCTCTACTGACCTATTTTTCTGTGATTATGCGCATGTTGCAGTGCACATGCGAATAGGTTGCGCGAAAGGCTAGAGTTGCGCAAATTTCATGCATAGACTGAACGCATGGTCACACCCGTTTGGGAAAAAAAACCGGGTCCCGGTCGCTAAACTTCGCCAACGTTCACCTCAAATGCCGTGATCCTGCGGTCCCTCAAAAAGGCGTCCGCGGCCACGCCCATTTCTCAGTGAGAGCTAATGCCCAAATCCGTCGCTAAATCCGGCACAGCCGCGCGGCACAACAGCGCGCTCCAGCTCAAATTCCCCACGCCGCCCGCGCGTCCGGGTGAAGACCCCGACTACAGCAAGCTGGCGCTGTCCGCGCCTGGGGAAGTGCGCCGCCCCGCCGTCGACACCAAGCCCGAGGACATGCGCGACCTCGCCTATTCGCTCATCCGTGTGATGGACGACGACGGCAAGCCGGTCGGTCCGTGGAATTCCGACATTCCGGTCGAGATCCTGAAGAAGGGTCTGCGCTACATGGTGCTGACGCGTGTCTACGACGACCGCATGTACCGTGCGCAGCGCCAGGGCAAGACGTCGTTCTACATCAAGTGCACCGGCGAAGAAGCGATCAGCGTCGCGGCCGCGCTCGCGCTCGAGCCGGACGACATGTGCTTCACGGCGTACCGCCAGCAGGGAATCTATCTCACGCGCGAGTATCCGTTGCTGACGATGATGGGGCAGATCTACTCGAACACGCTCGACCCGCTCAAAGGCCGCCAGATGCCGATCATGTATTCGGCGCGCGAGAAAAGCATTTTCACGATCTCGGGCAACCTGACGACGCAATATCCGCAGGCCGTGGGCTGGGCGATGGCCTCGGCGATGTCGGGCGATACGCGCATCGCGTCCACATGGGTCGGCGACGGCTCGACGGCGGAAGGCGACTTCCACTATGCGCTGACCCTGGCCGCCGTGTACCACGCGCCGGTCATCCTCAATATCGTCAACAATCAGTGGGCGATTTCCTCGTTCCAGGGCATCGCCGGCGGTGAAGAAGCCCCGTTCGCGGCGCGCGGGATCGGCTACGGCCTTCCGGCGCTGCGCGTCGACGGCAACGATTTCCTCGCCGTGTACGCCGCGACCCAGTGGGCCGCGGAACGTGCACGCGCAAGTCTCGGCGCCACCGTGATCGAACTGTTCACCTATCGTACCGAAGGCCATTCGACGAGCGACGATCCGTCGCGTTACCGCTCGACCGAGGAAGGCAAGAAGTGGCCGCTGGGCGATCCCATCGACCGCCTGATGAAGCATCTCATCAAGCGCGGCGTGTGGAGCGAGAAAGAGCACGCGGCCATGGAAGAAGAACTCGTCACCTGGGTGAAAAGCACGCAGAAGGAAGCTGAAGCCGCCGGCACGCTCGGCCAAGGCAAGACCGCCAGCCCCAAGACCATGTTCGAGGACGTGTTCAAGGAGCCCGACTGGCGTCAGCGCCGCCAACGTCAGGAGGCGGGGTTCTAGCCATGCCGAAAATGAACATGGTGCAGGCCATCAATTCCGCGATGGCCACGATGATGGAAAAAGACCCGAAGGTCGTCGTCTTCGGCGAGGACGTCGGTTACTTCGGCGGCGTGTTCCGCGCGACCGAGCATTTGCAGGCGAAGTTCGGCGTCAATCGTTGCTTCGATACTCCGATCACCGAGGGCGGCATTGTCGCCGCCGCGATCGGCATGGGCGCCTACGGTTTGCGTCCGGTCGTCGAGGTGCAGTTCGCCGACTACATCTATCCGGCGATGGATCAGCTGGTGTCGGAAGCCGCGCGTATGCGCTACCGCTCCGCCGGTGAATATTACGCGCCGATGGTCGTACGCTCGCCCTACGGCGGCGGCATCTACGGCGGCCAGACCCACAGCCAGAGCCCGGAAAGCCTGTTCACGCACGTCGTCGGCTTGAAGACGGTGATCCCGTCGACGCCGTATGACGCCAAGGGCCTGCTCATCGCCTCCATCGAAGACGACGATCCGGTCATCTTCCTGGAACCGAAGCGCCTCTATACCGGCCCGTTCGGCGGCCACAGCGACGAAGGCGTGAAAGCCTGGGCGGCGTTCCCGGCCAGCGAAGTGCCGGAAGGTTACTACAGTATTCCGCTCGGCAAGGCGGCGATCGTCCGTCCCGGCCAAGCCGTGACCGTCATCTGCTATGGCACCATGGTCCATGTCTCGATGGCCGCGGTGCAGGAGACGGGGATCGACGCGGAAGTCATCGATCTGCGTTCGCTCGTCCCGCTCGACATCGATACCATTGTGGAATCGGTGAAGAAGACCGGCCGCTGCGTCGTCGTGCATGAAGCCACGCGCACGTCCGGCTTCGGCGCCGAACTCTCGGCGCTGATCCAGGAACACTGTTTCTATCGCTTGGAAGCGCCCATCGAGCGCGTCACCGGTTACGACACGCCGTATCCGCATGCGTTCGAGTGGCAGTATTTCCCGGGACCAAAACGTGTGGGTGAGGCGCTGCGCCGCGCCGTGGAGGCATAAGTGGGAAAATTCATTTTCAAACTGCCGGACGTCGGCGAAGGCACCGCGGAAGCGGAAATCGTCACCTGGCATGTGAAGCCCGGCGACGTGGTCAAGGAAGACCAGCCGATCCTCGATGTCATGACCGACAAGGCGACGGTGGAACTGACTTCGCCGGTCGTGGGGACCGTCACGGAAACGCAAGGCCAGGCGGGCGATAAGGCCGCCGTCGGCTCCATCATCATTACTTTCGAGGTCGAAGGCCCGGGCAACGTCTCGGACGAGAAGGCCGCCGCGAAACCGGCGGCCGCGCCGAAGGCCGAACCGGTCAAGGTTGAAGCGCCGAAAGTCGAAGCCCCGAAACCCGCTCCGAAGCCCGAGCCCGTCGCCGCGAAAGCCGCGGCGCCGGAAAAAACCGTTCAGCCGCGCGTTGCCGGTGAGCGGCCGTTGGCGTCGCCGGCCGTGCGTAAGCGCGCGGATGAAATGGGCATCAA
Source organism: Rhodospirillaceae bacterium (assembly GCA_020852595.1). Taxonomy (GTDB): domain Bacteria; phylum Pseudomonadota; class Alphaproteobacteria; order Rhodospirillales; family Rhodospirillaceae; genus SHVO01. The sequence goes on along the minus strand of JADZAK010000145.1, from coordinate 29,313 downwards.
GCTCCAGTTCGTGCCGGGGACCGGCCCGGGCGGGCGCATCGGTCATGAAGACCTCGACGCCTTTATCGCCAGCGGCGGCAATGCGTCCGCCGGCGGCGGCGGCTCCGGCCTCGCCAAGCGCAGCGGCGTCGAGGAGATCAAGATCATCGGCCTGCGCCGCAAAATCGCCGAGCGCATGCAGGAAGCCAAGCGCCACATTCCGCACATCACCTATGTCGAGGAAGTGGATGTGACCGAGCTCGACGATCTGCGCGCCCACCTGAACGCGACCAAGAAGCCCGATCAGCCCAAGCTGACCCTGCTTCCTTTCATCATGCGCGCGATTTGCGCCGCGATGACTGATCACCCGCAGATCAACTCCACCTTCGACGACGATGCGAACGTCGTCTATCGCCACAAGCCGGTGCACATTGGTATCGCGACGCAAACGCCGAACGGTCTTATGGTGTCTGTCGTGCGGCACGCCGAGGCGCGCGATGTGTGGGACTCCGCGGCCGAGCTGAAGCGCGTGGCCGACGCCGCGCGCACCGGCAAGGCGACGACCGAGGAGCTTTCCGGGTCCACCATCACCATCACCAGCCTCGGCACGCTGGGCGGGATCACGCACACCCCGATCATCAACCGGCCGGAAGTCGCCATCGTCGGTCCGAACAAGATCGTCGAACGGCCGATGGTGCGGAACGGGCAGGTGGCCATCCGCAAGATGATGAACATCTCGTCTTCGTTCGATCACCGCATCATCGACGGCTTCGACGCGGCGAGCTTTATCCAGACCATCAAGACGATGCTTGAGCATCCCGCCACCATTTTCATGCGCTAAGCGCGTGATAGATCACGCGCGAACCAAAGAGATTTCCATGGCCGAAACGATCAAGTGTAAAGTCCTCGTCGTCGGCGGCGGCCCTGGTGGCTACGTCGCGGGCATCAAAGCCGGCCAACTCGGCCTGGACACCGTGCTGGTGGACGGCGACCGCCTGGGCGGCACCTGTCTCATCCGCGGCTGTATCCCGTCGAAGGCGATCATTCACGCCGCGGATATGTTCGAGGAAATGACCCACGCGTCGTCCAAGGACGGCCATGTCGGCATTTCGCTCGCCGGTCCGCCGAAGCTCGATCTCGGCAAGACCGTGAAATGGAAAGAAGGCATCGTCGACCGCCTGAACGGCGGTGTCGGCGCGCTTCTGAAGCGCGCGAAGGTGCGCGTGGTCGGCGGTTGGGCCAAGTTCTCGGACGCGAAGACCTGCACGGTCGGTGATACCACCATCGTCGCCGAGAACGTCATTCTCGCCACGGGTTCCGATCCGGTGGAGCTGCCGCATCTGCCGTTCGGCGGCGACATCGTCTCCTCGACCGGTGCGCTGGATCTGCCGGCGCTCCCGAAACGCCTTGCCGTCGTCGGCGCCGGTTATATCGGTCTCGAACTCGGTATCGCCTATCGCAAGCTCGGCGCCGAAGTGACCGTCGTTGAAGCGGCCGAGCGTATTCTTCCGAGCTACGACAAGCAGCTCACCAATCCCGTCGCCCAGTGGCTGAAGAAGAACGGCGTCGAAGTGCTCACCGGCGTCAAGGCGCAAGGCTTCGCGAAGGGCGCGCTCACGATCGAAGGCGCGGACGGCAAGAAATCCGAGATCAAGGCCGACAAGGTGCTTGTCGCCGTCGGCCGCAAGCCGCGCACGCAGGGCTGGGGCCTCGAGGGCATGGGCGTTGATATGAACGGCCGTTTCGTGAAGGTCGACGACCAGTGCCGCACGTCGATGCGCGGCGTTTGGGCGATCGGCGATCTCGTCGGCGAACCCATGCTTGCCCACAAGGCTTCGGCGCAGGGTGAAATGGTCGCGGAAATCATTGCGGGTCATAAGCGCCGGTTCAATCCAGTTGCGATCCCGGCCGTCTGCTTCACGGAGCCGGAAATCGTGTCGGTCGGCCTCGGGCCGGACGACAAGGTGACCGGTGAAGTGCTGAACGCCTCTTTTCCGTGGGCGGCGAACGGCCGCGCGATGACTCTCGAAGGCGCCGATGACGGCGGCTTTGTCCGCGTGATCGCGCGGAAAGACGACCACCGCCTTCTGGGCATTCAGGCGGTGGGCCGCAAGGTGTCTGAACTCTCGGGCGAATTCGCGTTGGCCCTGGAGATGGGAGCAACCATCGAAGACATCACCGGCATCATCCATGCCCACCCGACGCTGTCCGAAGGTTTCTTCGAGGCGGCGCTGCGGACGGTTGGACACGGAATTCATGTCTGACCGGGTGTGACGCGTGACTGGTGAGGGGGACCCACCATGGCCACTGAACTCGATAAAATCGACTTAAAGATACTGAGGACTCTGCAGGAAGACGCCTCGCGCTCGGCCGCCGAAATCGCCGAGGCCGTGGGACTGTCGCAGTCGCCGTGCTGGCGGCGCATCCAGCGTCTCAAGGACGAAGGCTATATTTCCAAGATCGTCGCCGTGCTCGACCGCGACAAGCTGGATCTTCGTGCGCAGTTTTTCGTGCAGGTGAAAGTCGTCCAGAACGACCAGCCCAATCTCAACGACTTCGCGCAGGCCATCCGCGCCTTTCCGGAAGTCATGGAATGTCACGTCATCCTTGGCGGCTTTGACTTCCTGCTGAGGGTTGTGACCCACGATTTGCACGAATACGAGAAATTCTATTTCGAAAAGCTGTCGCGTGTTCCGGGTGTGCGTGAAGTCCACTCGTTCGCCGCGGTTTCCGAAATTAAAACGACGACCGCACTGCCCATCTAACGCCCGAATGCTGACATCAACCTTGGGAGGGTTCCGATGAAGACGCTTGGTTTGATACTGACGCTGACGTCCGCCTTTGCTTTTTCCTCGGCCGCCATTGCCGCCGAGAAGTTTCCGAAATCCGCGGACATCAAGGTACGCAATCTGGCCGAGAAGGATTTCCCGCGCTGGCAGCAGCTGGCGCCCACCGTGTATGCCTATGAGGACACGCATGCGCCCGATCCCAGCGGCGGCGTGATCAACACCGTCAGCCTGATCGTCGTGACCAACGACGGCGTGGTGCTGGTGGATGGGCAGGGCGATTCCATGGACGGCCAGCGCCTGGTCGACAGCATCAAGAAGCTGACGCCGCAGCCGCTCAAGTACGTCGTGGTCGGCTCCGATCACATCGACCATGTCGGCGGCAATCCGGAGCCGAAGGCCGCGTGGCCGGCCGCCGTCTGGATCGCTTCGCCGGCCTCGAAGGCGACGATGGAGCGCAACAAGAACGCCGTGCTCCCGGCGGAACTGGTCGGCGACAAGCGCACGATGACCGTGGGCGGCACCGAACTCCAGATCCTGAACCTGGGCCGCGCGCATACGGGCGGTGACCTCGCGGTTTATCTGCCGGCGACCAAGGTCTTGTTCCTGGGTGAGATCTATCTGCGCGACGTCTTCCCGGCGATGCGTTCCGCCTATCCGACGGAATGGATCGAGACCATCAAGAAGGCCGAAGCCATGAACGCCGATTGGATCGTCCCGGGCCACGGCTTCGTCGACAGCAAGGCCGAGCTGAAAGCCGACCTGCCCGAGGCCCGCAAGGCCCTTGAGGCGGTGGTCGCGGAGGTCAAACGCGTCCATGCCACGGGCGCCAAGTGTGAATCCCCGCAGAACTGCGAAGCGGCCAAACAAGCCAATTTCGGGCCTTACAAGGACTGGGCCCTCAGCGGGTCCCAAATCCCGCTGGCGGTGGCCAAGGTCTACCAGGAGATCGAGGGCAAGCTTCCCAAGTGATTTTGCAATAAGTGATTTTGCAATAAGTGACGTTACAAAAGGCCCGGAGAGCGATCCGGGCCTTTCGCTTTTCAGGCCTCACCGGCCTTTCTCACGCAAAATTTGAAGTATCAAAGGGTCTCCGGCTATGGCCGGGGGGGCCTAGATATGGCATTGGTAACCTCGAAAAGACCGTTTTTTTGGGGGGATATCGTGCGAACGAGTTTGGTTCGTTGGGCCTTTATTGCGCTTGGGTGTTCGAGCGTCGGGGTTTCAAGTGCATGGGCGCAGCGCGCCAACGATAACGCGGTCGCGGCCGCCGACGATGCTTTCGGCACGACGGTCGGCAACGAGACCATCGGCCTTTATGACGCCAAGAACGCGCGCGGCTTCAATCCGCAGCAATCCGGCAACGTCCGTATCGAAGGCATGTATTTCGACCGGCCGGCGACGGGCCCGGGCGACATTCTCGTCGATCGTCTGTTCTCGGGTTTCACGGTTCGCGTTGGCGTCAACGCGCTGACCTTCCCGTTCCCGGCCCCGAGCGCGGTGGTGGACATCCGTCTGCGCAAGCCCATGGACAAGCAGGTGACCAGCGTCGTGGCCACCTATGGTCCCTACGATACGACGGGCCTCGAACTCGACACCCAGATCCCGGTCATTCCCGGCAAGCTCAGCATCGGTGGAGGTATCGAGCACACGCGTGCCGTCAACGATCAGAAGGCCGACGCAGACGACAATTCCTACGCCGGTCTCATGCGCTTCACGCCGAACGACCGCATCGAACTGAACGCGTTTTGGGGCCGCGCGCTCCGCAAGCACAGCGAAAGCACGCCTTTCATTTTCGTCGGCGGCGATTGGCTGCCGCCCGAGCAGCTGCGGGGCGTGAATTTCGCTCAGGAATGGAACCTGTGGCAGCAGCACGATACGAATTACGGCTCGGTCGGTTCGGCGAGGCTTACCAACAATTGGACGTTGCGCGCCGGCCTGTTCCGCGCCACCTACGACCGCCGCGAAGATCACACGACGTTCTACAATAATACCCAGGCCGACGGCACGACCGATGTCGTGTTCCAGAAACTGCTCCCGATCATGATCAAAACGCTGTCCGGGGAAGTGCAGGCGCAGGGCGTGTATACGAGCGGCGACTTCCGCCACACGGTCTATCTGATGACCCGCGGCCGCGAGCTTTCACGCCCATCGGGCGGCAGCGCGCAGTTCAACTATGGCCGCGCCAACATCAACGACGTGCTGAAGGTGCAGGAGCCGGTGTGGGTTCACGCCGCGCAGGGCCTCGACAGCGCGAAGCAACTCACCGGCGGGCTCCAGTATGTCGGCCAATGGCGCAACGTCGGCGATGTGAATATCGGCATCCAGAAGACGACCTACAGCCGCGACCTGACCCATCCCGTCAACGGCAACTCGTCGATCAAGCAGACGCCGTGGCTCTACAACGGCTCGGTGTCGGTGAAGGCCACGCAGGACCTCACGATCTTCACCAGCTACACCAAGGGCTTTGAAGACGGCGGCTCGACCCCGCAGAACGCACGCAACCGCGGCGAAGCGGTCCCTGCGACCCTCACGAAGCAGGCCGAACTCGGCTTCATGTACGTGATCCGGCCCGGCCTTCGCATGAACGGCGCTCTGTTCCAGATTTCGAAGCCGTTCTTCGACCGCGACACAACCAATCTCTACACCAGCGTCGGTAACCTGCGTCAGCGGGGCCTGGAAGTCTCCTTCACAGGCCAGCCGCTCCCGGGCCTCAGCATCGTCGCGGGCGGCGTCATCCTCCAGCCGCGCGTCTCCGGTCCGCTCGTGGATCAAGGCCTGCTCGGGAATGTGCCGGTGGGCCGCGACGAAAGCGCCGCGCGCCTCGACGTTCAATACGGCCCGGCGTCCTGGCAAGGTTTCTCGTTGGAAGGCCAGGTCGAATATAACGACCGCGGCTACGGCAACTCCTTGAACCGCGCCGATATTCCGATGCGCGCCGTTTTCAATCTTGGCACGCGCTACCGGTTCCGGCTCTCGGACGTGTCGGGCAATATCCGCCTGCGCGTCCAGAACGTGACCAACGTCTACTCCTGGGATCTTCAGGGCGGAAACAACCTCTTCTTCCAGTACATCCCCCAGCGCCGGTTTACGGCCACGCTGGCGGCCGATTTTTAGGCCGCTTTCGCCTAAAACGCGCGGTTTTTCAGCGTCCGGACAAAAGGCCGGATCGTCCTCATAAGGGGTGCGATCCGGCCTTTTTGATGTACACTTCCTCCCATTGCACGGGCCTCGGAGGAGGGGCCCCGCGCATGGGAGGATCGGAGAGTGACCAAAAGCCATGGGAAGGGGCTGCCGGCGCTCGCGCTCGCGGCCGTGATGATCGGCGCGGGGTCGTCCGCTCACGCGCTCGAAAGCCGCAGTTACGCCATCGAATGGTTCAGCCTGGGCAGCTACTCCCAGGACGGCGATTGCGTCGGCGGCGTCAATCCGCCGACACGCGAGCAATACGCAAAATCTTTTGAGCTGCTCGGCTATTCGCCGGCGGACGTCAAAAAACTGATGGACGACTACGCCGGCGAGGACGACATCGCCGCGGCGAACGCGCGCGACAAGCTGCGCATGCGCGGGCGCATCGACGGCCAGCCCGTGAACGCCTTCGTGCATCCCTGGGCGGTGACCGACCCCAAGCTGAAAGGCGTCAGCGGGCCTTATTCCTTTGGCTTCAACCTCGACAACAAGGCCGGGGCGGGTTCCTTCACCGAGCCGATGACCAAGGAGAAGGGGATCGACAACCAGCTTTTCCGCGCGCTCGGCTGCATCGAGCAGTTCCGCGGCACGTTCAATTTCCGCCCGACCTTCTGGGACTTCATCTGGGGCTCCATGAAAGAGACGATTCCCGCCTGGCTCATGACCGTGAGCGGCGAGGATTTGGACAAGGACGGTCCCGTCACCGTCACCTTCGATCGCGCGGTGGAGCAGCTTGTCTTCGGTCCGGGCGGCGATGTCACCGCCGACACAACCTACCGCGCCGATCCGGATCCGCGCTCGCATCACGTTCTCAAGGGCGAGATCGAGAATAAGCAGCTTACGATCACGGAGCATGGCGACGTTCAACTGCTCCTCGACACGCTTTCGTTCACCGAGTTCCGCCTGTCCAATACGCACTTGCGCATGGCGATCGAACCCGGCGGACGGCTCAACGGTTTCATCGGCGGTTATCAGCCATGGGGCGATATCTACTTCGGCATCGCGCAGGGCGGTCTCGCCTACGAGGGGATGATCATCAACGACATCCCGGGGGTCTATTACCTGTTGAAGCGCTACGCGGACGCCGGCCCCGACAAGGACGGCCAGAACCAGGCCATCTCGGCGGCCTATCGCATCGAGGCGGTGCCGGTGTTTGTCGTTCCGGCGGATCGGGCGAAATGATGGGGATGGTGGACCTATGACATTACGCCGGTTTCTGTTCGGATCGATCGCCGCGCTGGCGTTTGGTTTTTCGGCATCCCACGCCGCCGCGCCCGACCGCGAGACGCCCGCCCGCCGCCTGACGCCGGAGCAGTACACCCAAATCATCGCCGACGTGTTCGGCTCGGCCATCAAGATCGGCGGCCGCTTCGACCCGGGTTTCCGCGTTGACGGACTGCTGGAAGTCGGCGCCAGCCAAGCGAACATCTCGCCCTCGGGCATGGAGCAATACGACGTCATTGCGCGCTCCATCGCCGCCCAGGTGCTGGACGAACAGCGCCGTGAGTTGATGGTTCATTGCAAACCGAAATCCGCAACCGCGCCGGATGACGCCTGCGCCGGTCGATTTCTGACCGACGTCGGCGAGATTCTCTTCCGCCGCCCTTTAAGCGATCGCGAGGTGCGCCTGCATGTGCGTTCGGCGCGTGAAGCGGCGGCGGGCCTCAAGGACTTCTATGCCGGCCTCGGCCTCTCGCTGGCGGCCATGCTCTCCGAGCCGCAGTTCCTCTTCCGTCACGAGAATTTCGAAGCGGACCCGGACCGGCGCGGCGAATTGCGCCTCGACGCCTATTCAAAGGCGTCGCGCTTGAGTTTCTTCCTCTGGAACGCCGGGCCGGACCGCGCGCTGCTCGCGGCGGCGCGCAAAGGAGAGCTGGAGACGCCGCAGGGTCTTGCCCGGCAAGTGGACCGCATGATCGCGTCACCGCGTTTGGAAAGCGGGCTGCGCGCGTTCTTCGCCGACATGCTCCACTTCGAGGATTTCGGAACCCTCACCAAGGACAACGCGATCTATCCGAAGTTCAGCGCCCAGGTCGCCGGGGATGCGCAGGAGCAGACCCTGCGTACCGTTGTCGACGTCGTGCTGCATGAGCAGGGCGATTACCGCGACATTTTCACCACCAAGAAGACCCATCTCACCCGCCCGCTCGCGGCGATCTATCAGGTGCCGCTTGCCGTGCGTGCGCCGAACGGCGCGCCCGAGAAGTGGCTGCCTTACGAGTTCTCCGCGAACGATCCGCGCGGCGGGGTGCTCATGCAAGTCGCGTTCGTGACGCTGCATTCGCATCCGGGCCGCAGTTCGCCGACTCTGCGCGGCAAGGCGCTGCGCGAGATTTTCCTCTGCCAAAAGGTGCCGGCGCCGCCCGGCGACGTGAGTTTCACCATCGTTCAGGACACCTCGAACCCGGTCTATAAGACCGCCCGTGAACGCCTGCTGGCGCACGCGACAAGCCCCATCTGCACGGGATGTCATAAGATCACCGACCCCATGGGTCTCGCGCTCGAGAACTTCGACGGCGGCGGCTCCTATCGCACCACCGAGAATGGCGTGCCTCTCGATACGGCCGGCGAGATCGACGGTGTGAAGTTCACCAATGGCGCCGAATTGGGCCGGGCCATCCATGACAATGCAGCGGCGACATCGTGCCTCGTGGACCGTATGAGCGCCTATGCCCTGGGCCGCACGCCCGCGAAAACCGAAGCGGCCGAATGGGTCGCGCCGCTCAAGCAGGGTTTTGCGGCGGACAAATATGGCGTGCCGGCGCTGATGCGCCGTATCGCGACCAGCCCCGAATTCTACCGCGCCGCGCCGATCCTGGAGCCTCGGAAGGACGCCGCGCTTCGCACCTCAGTGGAGGGTTCAAGATGAAGACCGATCGCAGAACGGTTCTTCGCGGCTTGATGGGCGGCGGTGTCGTCACCGTCGGGCTGCCGGTACTCGATTGTTTTCTCAATGCCAACGGCGATGCCTGGGCCGACAACGGCCAAGCCTTGCCGCCGGTGTTCGGCACCTGGTTCCAGCATCTGGGACTGAACCCCGGAATGTGGGAACCGAAGGTCATCGGCCCCGGTTTCGAGAACAATATCCAGCTGAAGGTGCTCGATCCCTACCGTGACCGCATGAATATCTTCAGCGGGATGAAATACTTCATCGAAGGCCGCCCGTTGCAAACCCACACGACCACCTCGCAGATCGCGACCACGGGGGCTATCCCCTTCGGCACGGAAGGCGGGCCCAGCGTCGATGCCAAGATCGCCGAACAGATCGGCGCGCGGCGGCGCTTCCGTTCGCTGGAAGTGAACTTGAGCGGCGCCCGCAAGAGCTACAGCCAGCGCAGCGGCACCTCGCTCAATCCGTCGGAACCGTCGCCGACCTCGCTTTACACCCGCATCTTCGGACCCGAGTTCAAGGACCCCAACGCGGCGACCTTCGAGCCCGATCCCATGGCCATGGCGCGTAAGAGCGTCCTGTCGAACGTGTCGGAGCACTTGAACGAGACGCGCAAGGAACTCGGCGCGGCGGATAAGCGCCGCCTGGACGAGTATCTCACCTCGATCCGCCAGATCGAGCAGCAGCTCGCCATCGAGCTGGAGAAGCCCGCGCCCTTACCGGCCTGCCGCGTGCCCGAAGCGGTCAAGGAGGCCACGCCCGGCACGGTTCTGGAAGACGTGGCGCAGAATTCAAAACTGTTCGCCGGTCTGTTGGGCTATGCGGCGGCGTGCGGCCAGAGCCAGGTGTTCAACGTCATGGTGGACTCCATGAACCTGCGCAAGGCGGGCAGCGCCTATACCTGGCACATGGCGACGCATGAAGAATCGGTCGATGAATCCCTCGGTTACCAGAGGGACGTTTTCGAGTTCAACACCTGGGCCAACCTTGTGTTCCTCGACTTCCTGAAGACCCTCGATGCTGTGAAGGAAGGCCCCGGTTCGCTGCTCGACCGCACGCTGATTCTTTGGCAGACCGACCATTCCGATGCGCGCGTGCACGGACTGGAGAAGGTCCCGCTGATCACGGTGGGCAGCGCCGGGAAGCGCATCAAGACCGGCGTCCACGTCCTCGCTTCGGGCGATCCGGTCACCCGTGTCAGTCTCTCGGTCATGCAGGCCTTCGGCGTGCCCATCAATTCCTGGGGCGAACGCAGCAACGGCACCTCGCGCACCATCGGCGAAATCATGGTTTAACGATGCACAAGAAAATCATCGCCGCCGCCGTATCCGTCGTCGCGCTGTCGGCCGCCAATGTGGACGAGTTCGCGCCGCTGTCCACGCCCAAGGGCATCACCATCCAGTCCCTCGGAAAGTACGCCGGATACGGCATGGACCAGGAAAGCGCCGCGCTTTCGGGACGCGGCCAAACCGCCTATGCGGACGCGCGCGGCATGACCCTTTACAGCTACGCCAAGGATACGTCCGGCAAGCCGACCTGCGTCGCGGACTGCGCCAAGGAATGGCTGCCCGCGCTGGCATTGCCGAACGCCGAGCCGGTCGGCAAATGGTCGCTCGTCACGCGCGCGGATGGCTCCAAACAGTGGGCGCTCGGCGGCAAGCCGCTCTATACCTACGTGAAGGATGCCGATCCCGGATCGGTCGGCGGCAACAATCCCAAACGCTATGGACGCGGTGCGCAAATCGGCGAGCGCGGCGCGCGCCTCGCGAAGATCGCCGACGATGTTCCGTTGCCCGCCGACTGGAAAGCCGCGCTTCACTATCCGGCGGGCCTTGAAGGCATCCCGGCCGATTTCGCCGTGCGTGACGTGCAGGACGCCGGTGGCCTCACGCTCCTGAATGACCGTAACTGGACGCTCTATGTGTTTACCGGTGAGGCGGGGCAGGAGGCCGCGGCCTGTAAGGCGCCCTGTCCGTGGCGCGCCATGACCGCGCCCCAGCTTGCGGCGGCCAAAGGCGACTTTGTACCCGTGGACCGGACCGACGGCATCCGCCAATGGACCTACAAAGGGCTCGGTCTTTACACCTACGCGGGTGACCTCGCGGCCGGCGACGCCAATGGACGCGGCGTTCATCCGGGCTGGAATGTCGCCTTCCTCGCGCGCAACTTCATGCCGGCCGGTATCACGTTCCAGGAAAGTCACCGCATCGGCCGCGTGCTCGCGAATGCCGAGGGAAAGACGCTCTATCGCCGGGACTCGTATATCTTCCAGTCCGGCAGCGGACATGGCCAGCGCCGGGGTGTGCTCATTCGCGCCGCCGTCGGCCGCGATATCGGCGCCGAGCCGCGCTGCGTGAAGGAGTGCGAGAAGTGGCATCCGTTCCTGGCGCCGGACGACGCCGTTGCGCAAGGCGACTGGAGCGTCTACACGCGCGCCGACGGTAAGAAGCAGTGGGCCTATATCGGCTACGCTCTGTGGACCTACGACGGCGATACGAAGCCGGGCGATATCATGGCCGAGGACGATTGGCACAATTTCATCAGTCTCACCGCCCGCACGGACAGCGTCGTGGACATAGGGACGCAATATAACGCCGTCGCGGCGCTCTACTGGGCCGCGATGCCCCCCTAAAACAAGGACCCGCTGCGGCGGGTCTTTTTTTGTTCCCCGGGTCCCCATCTATAAGGCGTCTGCATACGAGGGATCTCATGGACGTTCTGACCGCCATCGCCAGCCGCGCCTCGGCCATAAAGCTCGCGGCGCCCGGCCCCACCGGTGAACAGCTCGATATCATTTTGAAGGCCGGCATTCGCGCGCCCGATCACGGCCGGCTTTCGCCGTGGCGCTTCGTCGTGCTCGAAGGCGACAAGCGCAAGATCCTCGGTACTGCGATGAGCGCGCTGCGCCGCCGCCTTTCTCCCGACGCCACCGACGAGGAAGTGCGGAAAGAAGGCCAAAAGGTCATGCGTGCGCCGACCATCGTCGCGGTGGCCGCGCACACGGCCCCGCCGGGAAAGATTCCCGAGATCGAGCGCATCGTCGCCGTCGGCGCCGCGTGCCAGAACATGGTTCTGGCCGCGCACGCGCTTGGTCTCGGCACCATGTGGAAGACCGGTCAGGCCGCTTACGATCCCGAGGTCAAGAAGGCCATCGGCTTCGGTCCGCACGATCATGTCGTCGGGTATCTCTACCTCGGCGCACCGGAAACGCCGGGCGTTCCGCGCGAGTCCACGCTCGACGGTTACGTTACCCGGCTCTGACTAGCCCGGCTCTGACTAGAAGGTCGTCTGAATACTGAAGGACACGAAGTGCCGGTCGGCGAACGGCTGACGGTGGGGCGCGCCGAGAAAGCGGGTGAACGTCAGGCTGCCGCGCCATGCCGCGCGGTATGTGCCCGATAAACCGAGTTCGAAACTCCCGGCTTTCGACACCTGCCCGGAATCCACGCTCGAACGTCCCGCGAGCCCGTATCCGACGCTCATGGGCACGGACAGATCCATCCCCGGCAGCACCGCGAAATAAACCGGCTCGAACAACGCGCGCGCGCCGACGTAGGAGCGCGTGCGGGTATCATCGAACATCGCCGTGTTACGCGTCACCTTGAGGCGCGAGTTCGCCGCGATCTCGGCGCTGAACGAGGCGCTGTCCCAAGCGCGGTTGGGTGAGAAGGAGCTGACGATCGAGGCTTGCGCATGCAACGTGTCGCCGCGCGCGAACAACGCATTTTTGTCGGCGTCCCACGCCGTACCACCCGCGATCAGCAGGGCCTTGCTCGCCAGCGGCATGCGCCGGCGCGTGGAGATTTCCGCCGCGACATTGCTGTCGCCGAGGTAGCCGCTAAAACTCGCGCCGTAGATTTCGATGTTTTCCGGATAGACGAAAAAGTAGTTGCCCATTTCGCCGGTCCCGGTACCGAAGTCGTAGATCGGATCGCTTTGCAGCGGGTTGGACGGGCCGGCGTACACTCCCGGCGCTGAACCATAAGCGGCGGGCCGTTCGACTTCGGCGCTGCGTTCACGCTCGGCCGCGGGCGCCGTGCGCGGATAGGGACGCATGTACAGCTGCGGCTCCTTCGCGTGGTACCGGAGCGCATACACGCCCACATCGTAGTCGTTGCGGATGAACCGCAGCGCGATCCCGAATTGCCCGCTGTCCTTCGCGTCCGGGCTCGTTTCACGCCCGAGGTACTGATTGCGTCCGACGTACAGCCTATATCCACCGGCGTCCACGAAGTCGGCGGCGCTGAAGTAGCTGCCGACACCGGGAAGGCGGCTTTTGCGCCATTCAAACTGGTAGTAGGCGTTGATCACCATGTCCGGGCGCGGCTGCGCGCTGAGTGAGATTTGGTTCACCGGCATGAAGACTTCTTTGGCGCGCGACAACGGTACGCTCATTGCCTTGATGGTATCGATGGGGCCTTGTCCGGCCGCGATCCCGTTGGCGGCGAAGAACAGGCTCTCGCCCCAAAGAACGGTATGGCGGCCGGCGCGCACGGAGACCGGCATCTCGCCGATCTCGCCGCTGCCCGTCACAAAGGCGTTGAGCAGTTCGACATAACGCCCGTGCAGGTCGCGTACGTCCGAGGAGAAGTGATCGCGCACCGGATAGATGGCGCGTTGCGGCGACGTGTCGGCGTCGGGGGCGTTGTTATAGATCGTATCGTACCAGGCGGCGGCGCTCACCGAGGCGCCCCATCGTCCGAAGTTCGCATCGAGCTCCGACAGAACATCGAAGCGGTTGGAAATCGCGCCCGCATGGAAATTGCGGTCGCCGTCGTCGGCGTTGGGACCTTGAATCAGCGCGCCGTCGGCGGGGCCAAGCCGGTAGGCGGCGCTATATTTGATTGTATTGTCCCAGCGGATGACTGTGTCGCCGCTGTTCACGAGTTCAGCCGCAGGTACAGACGCGCTGCGGCCCAAAAGGGCGGTCATGAGCAGAAACAGCGCGGGCCGTGGCCGCCTGCCCCCGCTCCCGACTGACCCCAAGGTCACCAAGTTCCCCAAAATCCTAAGTGTCTCAAACATCTATGGTCTGGTTGAACGCCCAGGCCCACCTTATCATGGCCTCTATCCGCCGGTCATGGCGGAGGGGGCGGGAATGGCTCGGAACGGCCTGCTTTTTATCGTTTTTGCACTGCTGGTTGCGTCCGGGGGCGCTCTTGGAGCGGCCAGCTTAGGGGAAGCGGAGGCCCTGAAAGGGGCGCTGACGCCGATGGGCGCGGAGCGTGCGGGCAATGCCGATGGCACGATCCCCGAGTGGGCCGGCGGCTACACGCAGGCGGATCCTAAATACCGGCAGGGAGACAAGCGCCCCGACCCTTTTTCGGCCGACAAGCCGCTGTTCTCCATCACCGCCGCGAATGTCGGCGCGTATGCGGCCAGGCTGCCGGAAGGCGTGAAGGCGCTGTTCGCCAAATATCCGACTTACCGCATGGATATCTATCCCACGCGCCGTTCGGCGGCGGCGCCTCGGTATGTCTATGACAACGTTTTCCAGAACGCGACGCGCGCGCGGGCGGCATCGGAAGGCATCGCCAACGGCGTCGCGAACGCCGTTGGCGGCGTTCCCTTTCCGATTCCGAAAAATGGCCATGAAGTGGTGTGGAACCACCTGCTCGCTTTTTGGGGCGCGGCGCGCGAAACCCGGCTCAGCACCTATGTCGTCTCGGCCAACGGCCAAATTGACCTGACCGCGCGGTACAAGGAAGTCGCCGATTTCCCTTACTATTATCCGAACGCAACGCCGGCCACCGCGGGGGCGCATTACTACAAGACGCTCCACGTTCTCGATGCGCCCGCCGGCAAATACGGCGAGGGTTATCTGGCGTGGCAGCCGTTGAACATCGTGCGGGACCGTTTTGCCGCCTGGCGCTATCTGCCCGGCGAGCGCCGCGCGCGGCGTGGGCCCTCGCTGTCATATGACACGCCCGATCCCGATGCCTCCGGGTTTCAGACTCTCGATGAGTATTACATCTTCTTCGGTGGTCCCGACCGCTACGACTTCAAGCTGCTGGGCAAGACCGAGATGTATGCGCCTTACAACAACAACCGCTTCTACTTGACGCCGTCCCAGGCCGTTCTTGGACCGAAACACGCCAATCCCGATGCCTTGCGTTACGAGCTGCACCGTGTGTGGGTCGTCGAAGGCACGCTCGCGCCCGGAAAATCTCATATCGCGCCGCGCCGGCGTCTCTACATCGACGAAGACACCTGGCTTGCGGTGTACAGCGAAAGTTGGGACGAAGAGGGACGTTTGTGGAAGGTCGGCCACGGTACGATGTACCTCATGCCGGAGACGCCCGCCGTCATCCTCGGCAGCCAATTCGTCTATGATCTCGTGCTGGGCGGTTATGTGCTTGGTTTCGCGTTCAACGACGAAGCCGTGCACTACAAGATCACGCCGCCGCACATGCCGGCGCAGCTCGCGCCGGAAGCGCTCATCCTCGGCGCTGGGCGCTGAAGGTTTTTATTTTGGGCCTGTTCCGGAAAAGTGACGCGCGCGAAGGCGCGCATCTTTCAAGATGCCGGCCTTCGCCGGCGGGATTTTCCGATCAGAACAGGCCCTAGGCTGTAAGGCCCGAGTAGGCGAGACTGGCGAGCCGCAGCATTTCGGCCGCGGGCACATCCGCCAGCATGATCGCGCTCAAGACATCGTCCTGCCACACGCAAATGCGGGTATCGCCGCGCTTGATCATGTCGAATTGCGGCGTGCCGGAGGACCGCTTGAGGTACAGCGTGAACACGCGCTCGCCGGCATCGCGGTACGCCAGCACGGCCGCGGTGTTGCCGCCGGGCCCGTCCAACGTACGCATGCCGACGAGCGCGAAACCCATCTTCGAAAGATCCGGCGCCTTGATATCGACGCCGGCCAACTGCGCCAGCGCGTTTTCGGGAACAGGCTGCGCGGTGATGTGGCGGGCCATCGTATGCGCGGCCAAAGCCGCGGCAATCAACGCTTCGCCGTCCTGTCCCGAGAACCGGCGGTAGGCGATAGTCGTGCCGACGGCCGCCGCGATGCTCGCGGCAATCGCCATGCCGATCACGCCGCGGCGCGACGTCTTGACGGGCAGGGGCGTCACATTCCGTTGGCCGATCTTGATCAGCCATTCTTGAGGCACGGGACGGTCCAAGAGCGGCGCGTAAATCTGGGTGAGACGCGCTTTGTCGGCGCGATAGGCGTGAACCTGGCGGGCGAGTTCGGCATCGCCCTGAATCGCGGCCTCGACAGCGGCGCTGCGCGCCGCATCGAGTTCGCCGTCGATGAACGCCTGCAGTTCTTCTTCCGTGGGTCGCATAGGCTCGGTCATGACTTCTGTTTCACATGCGACGTGGGCGGAAATTCCATCTCATAGCGCAGCCGTTCACGGGCTCTCGCCAACCGCGACATCACCGTGCCGACGGGAACCCCAAGCTCCTCGGCCACTTCGCGGTAGTTTAGGCCCTCAAGCCCGACCAGCAAGAGCACTTGGCGGTGCTCGAGGCTGAGACGCCGCAGCGCTCGGTCGAAATCCACGGCGGCGGCGGCATCGCGTCCAGGGGCGACAACGGCGTAATCGTTTTCGGCGTTGGCGAGATCCACGGTCATGCCTTGGCGCTGGCTCCGGCGTAGCGCATCGATATGGAGGTTATGCAAAATCGAGCGTAGCCATCCGCCGATCCGTTCCAGGTGTTCAAGTTTCGTCCATTGGCGCAACGCACGTTCAATACAGTCCTGCACGAGATCGTCAGCCGCGGCGCTATTGCCGACCAGCACCGCGGCATACCGGCGCAAGGCAGGCAGTTGCGCCGTCAGCGCCCGGACAAAATCATCCTCATGGCTCGCCGTCACGCGTCCCCCGAATCAAGCCCAAGCCGCGCGGTAGGTAACCACGTTCGCTTATCGCCCCAGCCGCCGTTGGCGCCCCCCAGACCGTTTCCGAGGGCCGCGCCGATGGCGTCCAACACCAGGCCTCGCCTCCCGTAGACGCGTTCGATGGACCAACTATTCCAAAATCCCCGATTTTTGCCTTGCCAGTCCACAATTGTAGGCTTTTGATTGAGATGGGGATTCAGGGGCGACCGCCCCATAGTAACAGGTTATTTCGATGTCCGTTCGGGGCGCCGCGGGGGCGGTTTTATTGGTGTTCAGCGGGGCTTTGCAGGCCTTCGCCGCCGATTCAACGGCATCCAGCGCCCTCGATGCATCCGCTTTCCAGACCGGACGGGCGCCGGCCTCCATCGCCGGGGCGCCGGACCGGGAGCGCGCCCAGGCGGTCAATGGTTCGCTCTATGCCGTGGTCGCGCCGCTCTATATCGGGACAGGCGGTTTTTATTCCTACTTACGCCTTTTCAACGGCGGCGCCGCGACGGCGACCTTCACCGTGACCGTGGTTGGTTCCCCGACCGGAACAAACTACGGCACCGCGACCTTTCAGATTCCGGCGCGGGCCTCGATCCAATATTCCATGTCGCAAGTGCTCGTGGGCGCGAACGCGACGATCCGCGCCCCGGATACCAATTTTTCGTTTTACCTCCAAAGCACGGAGCCGCTGGCCGGGTACCAGCATGTGACCCACAGCCCGGATGCGACCTTCTTCCAAAACGCATCGGTCTGTAAGTGGACCATCCAGGACGCCGTCAGCGCCGTGGCGCCCAGCGCCGTTCTTACGCATGTCCACACATCGCAGCTGGCCGCCCAGGGCTATCCGAGTGCGATCGAACTTCACAACTTCGCCAATGTTGCCGCGACTTATAGGTTCACGATCGTTGAATCGACCTCCGGCAATATCGTCGGGGAAATGAATTTCCCCACGCGCGCGAACGCCTCCTACACCATTCCATGGTCCGATATCGAAGGTCAGATCAATTGGAACCCCACCTCCAGCCAGATCTACGCCAACATCGTGGTCAGCGACGTCTCCGGCGCGGCCCCGGCGGTCCTTTTGGGCCAGACCGTCATCAATGACCGCCTCGAGGCCACTCTGAATGTCACGACCATGTGCGCGGTCAACGCGCCCCCCAGCCTGCGGGGGGACGGCCGCTAATGGCGCCTTTTTTGACCCGCAGCGGAATAATCGGTTCATCCCGTGCGTCTCTGGAGGGAGCGGCATGTGCGCCGCGATCCAGGGGATTCATTTCTAGGGAGGCCATTAAGATGCGTACGGGTCTGAAAATGCTCACGGCTGTGCTGTGCGCGAGCGTAAGCATGACCGCTCTCGCCGCCGACAAGGCGGCGACCACGATGGACTCCGGGAAGTTCCTTGTGGGGCAGTTCGAGGGTCCGGTGCCCGCGGCCGGAGCGCCGGACCGCGAGCGCGCGCAGGCTGTGAACGGCAATCTTTATGCCGTCGTGGCGCCGCTCTACGTGACGCCGCCGTTCCTGTCGTATCTACGATTGGTCAATGCCGGCGGCGTTGCCGCGACCTTCACCGTGACGGTCGTCGGCTCGGGCACCGCGACCGCTTACGGCACTGCAACATACACCGTTCCGACGGCCGGCACGATGCAGCTTTCCATGTCGCAGATCCTGGTCGCCGCGAACGCCGTGACGCGCAACAACGCCGACACGCAGTTCTCGTTCTACATCCAAAGCCCGCAGGCGCTCGCCGGCTATCAGCATGTCACGCTGAACGAAACCGCGAAGTATTTCGAGAATGCCTCGGTCTGCAAGTACAGCCTCGCGCAGGTCACCAGCGCGGCTTCGAATCAGGTCATGGTGCCCAGCATCCACACCTCGCGCCTCGCGGCGGCGGGTTATCCGGCGCAAATCGAAATCCACAACTTCGCCAATGCGGCCGTGACCTATCGCTTATTCATCCGCGATGAAGCGACCGGCACTTTGCTTAATCCCGGCGGCATGGATTTCGCGACGCAGGCCAACGCGTCCTACACCATTCCCTGGTCGCAGATTGAAAGCCAGATCGGCTTCAATCCGACGTCCGACCAGATCCGCGTGAACATGATTGTGACCGATCCCTCGGGTCTGCCGCCGGCAGCCCTCGTCAGCCAGACCATCGTCAACAACGCCGTGTCCGTCTCGATCAATATGACGAGCACCTGCGCGATCAATGCGCCGCAGAGCAGCGGCGATGGCGGCGGCGGTCTTCCGGGCGGCGGGATCTCCTACTAAGGCCGAAGATCATGGCGCCGGTCCGCTCAACCACGGATGCGGCGCCGGGATATAAGCCCCAGGCGGTCAACCCGCCGCCTGGGGCGCGTCTTTCTTCGGGTCAACGGCGCGGCAGCATCCGCGCGAGCACGTCGTCCTTAAGCGCAATGTGATGGTAGAGAGCGGCGCCGATATGCGCGATGAGCAGCGCGTAAATCAGATACTGGCCATATACGTGAACCGTTGTGGCGTTCTGCGACAACATGCGGCTGAGCGGCGTCAGCTGCGGCACGTCGAACATTCCGAAGAATTGCGTCTCGCGGCCGCGCGCGGCAACCGCGACATAACCGGCGATGGGCATCGCCAGCAGCGTGAAATAAAGCAGGCCGTGGGTCAGCGCCGCGCCGATGCGCTGGTACGCGGGCATGCGCGCGGGCAGGGGCGGAGCGCGATGCGTCAATCGCCAGGCCAGGCGGACAAGCATCAGGGCAAAAATCGCGAGGCCGAAGGATTTGTGAATCGCGAGCGCCCGTTCGGTGGATTCGCTTTCTTCCACATTGCCGATGATCAGACCCAAAATCACCGAAACCGACAAACACGCGGCGATGATCCAATGCAGCGCGACGGCAACGCCGCCGTATCTCGTGGCCGAAGTGTCTGCTGTGTTCATGCGCCCCCGCTCCCGCGCAAACGATAGGCTGAGGACGAAATCGATGTCATCCGGAATCTTGAAATTCGCATGCGCGTCCGCCGCACTTCTTTTTTCTTCCGAAGCGCAGGCGCTCGATTGGAATAAAGTGACCGGCAAGGACGTCGTTCTCTTTTACCCCGCGCAGATGTCGTGGGAGATGCTGCTCACGCAATCCGATCACAGCGGCGCCGGCAAGTTCCGCGAAGGTAAAAATTGCGCGGGTTGTCACGAGGGTGAGGAAAAGGCCTCGGGCAAATTGCTGGTCAACGACAAGAGCACCGAGCCCACGCCGATCGCCGGTAAACCCGGCTTCGTCATGGCGAACGTCAGGACGGCGCACGACGGCGAGAGAATATATGTGCGTGTCGAGGTCGATCCCGGTCAGCAGCCCGATGTGGGTATGGACAAGGACTTCGCGAGCAAATTAGCCGTGATGATCGATGACGGAAAAGTGCCCGAAGCGACGCGCGCCGGCTGCTGGGCGACATGCCATGACAATCTCACGCGCATGCCGAGCGGCGGCGCGGGCGAGACCCAGAAGTACCTGTCGCGCTCGCGCGTATCTTTGAGCCGCAAAGGCGGCGCCGAGATCAAGCCGGCGGCGGACCTCGACAAGATCCGCGCCGAGGGGGGCTATCTCGAATACTGGCAGGCGCGTCTCAATCCCGGGAAGGCGGCGGTGGCCGTGGACGGAACGATCCTCGAAAGGCGCGCCGAGAATGCCGCGCCCGCCGTCAGTGTCGAAGCCGCCGAGAACGGCACGAAATGGACGGTCATCTTCAGCCGCAAGATGACGGCCGGCGGCCTTCATAAGGATTTCGCGGCGGGTAAGACCTATACCATCGGCATTTCACTGCATGCCGGACATGCGGCGCAGCGGTTTCACTATGTCTCGCTCGAAAAAACCTTGAGCATCGATTCAGGGAAGGCGGACTTCGTCGCCGCGCGTCACTAGCATGATCTCGTGGCGCGCTCTCTTTCTGACGGCGGTATTGTTCGCGGCGCCGGCCGCGGCGCAGGAGGAGCGCTCGCTCGGGAATGCATCCGATCCCGGCGGGTGCATGAACTGCCACGACCAGCCGGCGGTCACGTCGGTGCTGCATACGGCGCACATGGTGAAGGCCGACACCAGGACGGGTGTCGCCGATCGAGGCTGCCAATCTTGTCACGGCGATAGCCGCGATCACGTCGCGCGCCTGCGCGGCGAACAGGTCCGCCCGCCGCCCTCGGTGGTTTTTTCAGGCCCTCATGCCTCGCCCGCCGAGAAGCGCAACGAGACCTGCGCCGGATGCCATCGAGGCGGCTCCGTCCTGCATTGGCAGGGAAGCTTGCATCAATCGTCCGAGATCGCCTGCACGAATTGCCATAAGTCTCACATTGTCCAGGACCCGGTCCTCGTGAAGACGGCGCAGGCGCCGGTCTGCTTCTCCTGCCACGCCGACAAGCGCGCCGCTGCGCTGAAGCCTTCGCATCATCCGGTCCTTGAAGGGCGTATGTCCTGCTCCGATTGTCATAATCCGCACGGGTCGCCGACGCAGACCATGCTGCGCGGCACGACGGTCAATGAAACCTGCCTCGGTTGTCACGATGAGAAGCGCGGGCCGTTCCTGTGGGAACATGCTCCAGTGCAGGAACAATGCACCATCTGCCACACCCCGCATGGAACGGTACAGGCGTCGCTCTTGAAGCAGCGCGCTCCTTTCCTGTGCCAGAACTGTCACGATAGCTCCACGCATAATAGCCAGCCTTTCAGCGGCGCCGGCCTTCCCGGCGGCGCGTCGCCCTCCAAGCAGATGGTGCTCAGGGCCTGCCTGAACTGCCATAGCGCGGTCCACGGCTCGAACCATCCGTCCGGCGTCAGGCTTTCCCGGTAGGCGGCGGCATGGCATTTCCCGTTCCCCAGCGCTGGCTCGTGCTTCTCGGTCTCGTCCTGCCCGTGATCCCTGCCCGGGCGCAGGACGGGTCTTTCGAGCTCGGCGCGACCCCGGTGGTGACCATGCCGCCGCCGCTCACCACCAGTTAGTTTGAAGCCGGCGCCGGGTATCAGGACATCAAGTCCGTCCACGTCGGGCGTTACGGCGGTCCCACCGAACGCGGTCCATTCGCGGTCTTCCGCGGCGCCTTGCATGGCGGCGATGCGTGGGATTCAGGCGGCGCGCGAAGCTGGAACGGCGCGGTCGATGTTTTTGGCTTCGATACGATTTCAGCTCGGGTTCGCTATGGAACGCAGGGGCGCTGGCGCGCCGGCGCCTTCTATGACGGATTTACGCGTTCTTACACCAATTCCGCCCGCACGCCCTTCAATGGAAGCGGCGGCGTCGTCCTGACTCTTCCGTCCAACTGGGTCGGCAGCAATACATCGCTGGGTTTCTCCGCTCTCGCGCAAAACCTTCACCCGCTCGATCTCAAGGTCGATTGGCGCACGGTGGGCGGCGATGTCGTCCTCAATCCGCGCGAGGGCTACGAGATCCGCATGAGCGCCAGCCACCGCGACCGGGAAGGGCTGCGCGGCCAGAACCTGGCCTTTGGCCACGAGATGAACACCGCCGTGGGCGTGTTTTTCGCGCAGCCCGTGGACTACCAAACGGACCAGGCCGGCGCCTCGCTCGCGTTCACCGGTGACCGGCTTCAGTGGTCGGCGAGCTACAACCTCTCCGTCTTCACCAACGACATCGCGTCGGTGCGCGTGCCGAACCCCTATAACCGCGCGCTCGGCGGTTTGTGGCCGGGCGGCGCGCTCTCGGCTTTCCCAAATGCCTTTGGTGAATACGGCCTGCCGCCGTCGTCCATCGCCCACCAAGCCTTGGTCTCGGGCGCATATGCGGTCTCGCCCAAGGTCCGCGTGACCGCGCGCGTCTCCTACATGGTGCAGAAGCAGGACGAGGATTTCCTCCCCTATACGGCCATGACGCAGCTGAGCGTGCCGGACCCGCTGCCGCGCACGTCACTCGATGGAAAGGTCTACAAGGCGCATGTCGTTTTGGGCATGACCGCGCGGCCCAGCCCGATTGTCGATGTTTCCGCCGGCTACACCTTCGACGACCGCGATAACCGCTCGCCCATCGATCTTTATAGTTATGTGGCCAACGAAGCGCAGGACCAGGTCCGCCCGCTGGTTCCGGGCGCCAGCCGCTATATCCGCTACAATCTTCCGCACAGCTTCACGTTCCAGCAGGCCAAGGCGGATGTCGGGGTTCGCCTCGCCTCGCGCACGCGCCTGACGGTGTCTTATGTCGGCGATTTCCGCGCGCGGAAATATCAGCAGGTCTCCGACACTTCGGAGCACAGCTTTAGGGCCAAGGTGCTCACGACCTTCGAAGCGGGATCGGCGTGGGTCGCCTACGCCTACGCCACCCGCGGCGGATCGATTTACGACGACGCGCTGCCCTGGGACCTTAGCCACACGGAAAGTTATTTGAACGCCTCGCCGTTCAATCAATCCATCGAGCATCCGTTGTTGCGCAAATTCAACATGGCCGACCGTAAACGCCATGAAGCGAAGGGCGGCGCAACGTTCGAGCTTGGTCCGGCCCTCATGCTGGACGCGACCGGCCTCTATGCCGAGGACGATTACAAGAACTCGCCGCTTGGATTGCAGCGCTCCGAGACTGTTCAGCTCGACGCCAACTTGT
Organism: Rhodospirillaceae bacterium; assembly: GCA_020852595.1. Classification (GTDB taxonomy): domain Bacteria; phylum Pseudomonadota; class Alphaproteobacteria; order Rhodospirillales; family Rhodospirillaceae; genus SHVO01. The sequence continues at coordinate 6,059 of JADZAK010000145.1, read as the reverse complement.
CCTATGTGCTCGCCAAGCGGCTCACGGCGACGGCTTTCTACAGCTTCGAGCGCATCAAGTTCGACCTGACCGGTTACTTGATGGGGACCGTCGATCTCGCGAATCCCGCCCAGGACTGGAGCACCGCGAACCGCGACGTCGTTCATACGGCGGGCGCGAAGGTGGATTGGGATGCAATTCCCCAAATGCTGAAAGTCGGCGCCGGATACTATGTTTCCGACGGCGCCAGCCGGATCAACTCGATTGGATCTGCTTTTGCGCCGGTGATGAATACCGCTCCCCTCCCGCCCGTGCGGGACGTGACTCACAACGTGAACCTCACGGGGGACTACAAAGTGCGCACCGGTACGACCTTGCGGATCGGCTATACGTTTCAGCACCACGGCACGGACGATTGGCAGTACGGCTATGGCCCCGCACCGGTGCCGCAGGTTCTCGGCTCCAGCATTACCTCGCCGCGCTACACGGCTCACCTTGTTTGGCTGTCGGCCCGCTACGACTTCTAGGACGCGTCATGTTGCCTTCGACAGGGAGCTTTGAACATAGAGCACTCAACCGGGTGACCTTTGGCGCGCGCGATGCCGAAGTTGCGGCGGTTCAACGGACGGGATGGCCGGCGTGGGTCGCCGCGCAGCTTGCGCCGCCGGCCGGCGACGAGCAGAGGATCGAAGACCATATCAAAGCGCGCACCATGCGCATTGCCTACGCGGTGCAACTGCCCGCCGGCAAAAGCCCGGGCTGGCCGGCGGTCGATGAGCGCCGCCCGCTCCGCTATCTTTACACGGACCTGCCCACGATCTGGGACATGGTCGGTAAAACCGAGATTTCCATCGCGCCGAACGAGCGGCACCGCATCCAGCAGGAACTGAATGCCGCGGCTTGGATCCGCAATGCTCATTCCAGATTCCAGCTGCGTGAGTTCATGGCGGATTTCTGGGGCAATCATTTCAACGTCGGCCGCAACGAGGACATCTACGGCGCGGCGGCGCTGATCGCCTACGAGAACGAGGTGATCCGCCCCAATGTGTTCGGGAACTTCCGCACGCTCCTGGAGGCCGTTGCGACCAGCGCCTCGATGCTTCGCTATCTGAACAATGCCGAAAGCAAGGTCAGCCGCCCGACGGAAAACTATGTGCGTGAACTGCTTGAGCTCCACACGCTGGGCGCGGACGCCTACCGGGGGGTGGCGGCCGACGCAACGCTGCCCATGATTGCGGCGGGGGCGTACCGCGTCAGTTCGCACTTTACCGATCGGGATATCGTCGCGGCGTCGCGGGCTTTTTCGGGCTGGACGTTGGAACACGGCCAGGAGGGCGCGCGCGGCCAATTACCCTTCACCGGCCGGTTTGTGTTCAATCCCGCTCAGCACAATAACGACGCCGGTGTCTTTATGGGCGACGATCTGTCCCGCACCGCCTTTCAGGGGCCAATGGCGCAGGGGCAGCGGATCCTCGATCTTCTCGCGGCGCATCCGGCCACGGCGCGCTTTGTCGTCGGGAAGATCTGCCGGCGTATCTTCGGCGACGCGCCTCCGCAGGATGTGCTCGACCGCGCCATGGCCACCTGGACGGCGAACGTCGATGCCCCCGATCAAATCAAGCGCGTCATGGAGACGATCCTCCTCAGCCCCGAGATGGGAAATCCGCCCTCGAAGCTGCGCAGGCCCTATGAGCGCCTCATGGCCCTGTTCCGCACCACCGACACCATCATCAATGCCTACGACGAGGCCTACATGGCGCTCTTCGGTCTGGGCGATGGGCTCTATGCCTGGCCGACGCCCGACGGACGGCCGGATACGGACGCGCATTGGCTCTCGAGCGCGGGCACCCACCACTTCTGGAACGTGATGTTCGAGGTGCTCGTGCATCCGTCCTTCCGCACCAGCTTTTGGGAGCAGACCCCGGCCGCGGTTACGGGATCGGCCATTCAAATCGTCGAATATTGGGTCGGCAGGATGGTGGGCTACCGCCTGCCGCAGGCGTCCATGGATGCGTTGGTGAAGGACGTGACGACCTCGCCGGGCGTCATGGCGGCCTATGCGTCGCAAGGCATCACGAATATCGAAAATGCGCTGCGCCGCCTTGCGCTTCTCATCGCGACCTCTCCTGAATTTGCGATGCGGTAGCCCATATGATCCTGTCTCGCCGCACAGTCTTGAAATCGGCCTCCGCCGGCGCGGCCCTCTCGGCTTTTGCCCCGGGCGTGCGGGCGGCCTTCGCGGCGGAGACCTCCAACGCGCGCGACATCCTTATCGTCGTCTTCCTGCGTTTCGGCTGTGACGGTTTGACCATGGTCGCGCCGGCCCAGGACGCCGACTATCAGGCCCGCCGTCCCACGATCAAGGTATCCGCCTCGGGTCAAAATGCCGGCCTTGCGCTTGGTCCGTTGGACGGCGTGCCGTTCTACCTGCACCCGAGCGCGCCCGAATTGAAGGGATTGTTCGACGCGGGGCGCCTGGCGATCGTTCACGCGGCGGGGCTGCCCACCGATACGCGCAGCCACTTTGAAAGCCAGAATATGATGGAGCGCGGCGTCACCGAGGGCGATGCGCCGATCCTGGGTGGCTGGCTCGCGCGCCATCTGGCGGCGCGCAATCTCACGCTTGCGGATTTGGGCGCCGTGTCCAGCGCCCCGGATATTCATACGCCGCTCCAGGGAATTCGCGGCGTGGCCGCGATCCCCGATGTGCGCGATTTCAATGTTCCCGGCGGCGACTACAACCTCAATGTCATCGAGATCTTGAATGCGGGAAGCGCGCCTCAGGCGGCCTCGGCCCGCGCGACGGTGGATATGGTGCGCAGCGTCCAGGGGAGTCTTGGCCGGTTGCCGGTGGGCGGCGTGAACTATCCCGCGGGCGGCTTTGCCGCGTCCCTGCGCTCGGTTGCCGACATCGTCAAAATGAATATCGGCCTCGAAGTGGCGACCGTCGACTTCGGTGGATGGGACCATCACTACAATATGAACAGCTATTTTCCGCCCGCGGCCGCTCATCTTTCGCAAAGTCTCGCGGCCTTTTGGGCGGACCTGGTAACCGTGCAGCATCGTCTGACCGTCGTGACCATGACCGAATTCGGGCGCCGTCTCGATGAGAACACGGCCGGCGGCACGGACCACGGCGCGGGCTCATTCATGTTTGTGCTTGGCGGCGGCGTGAATGGCGGACGCATCTATGGCGAGTGGCCGGGCTTGCGGCCCGCCGATCTCCGGGAAGGAGACGTGCGCGTGACGACGGATGTTCGCCAGGTGCTGCAAGAAATTCTCGTCAAGCGCCGCGGCGAGGACAATTTGAAGGCGGTCTTTCCGTCGCTCGACTACCGCCCCGGAGGCCTCATCAGGCCCATCGCCTAAAAAATTTGGGGCTGCTGCAAATTGGGCAAAAGTCAGCAGTTGCGATTCCTGGAATGCTTTGTCCTGGAAGTGACGGCGCGCGCAGTGGCGGACGAGCATGGGACTTCCCGCACACGGCGGGACCGGCGCCTTCGGCGGACTAGGGATTTACCAGTAGCGAACCCGGCCCACATCCATGTGGACGAAATTCGACGCGGCGTAGTAGCCGACGCCTCCGCCCTTCAATGACTTCGCGGCCTTGTGCAGGTTGAGCAATTCGACTCCCGGAACGCGGATGTCGATCGCCTTTCCATCCATGTGCATGCTGTGTTTCGCGACGCCCGAACTCGCGGCCGCGAGCTTCGCGTTGCTTTCCGGCGATCGGTAGCCGGAGATCACTTGGAACGGCTGCGACGTTTCAAGCTTATTATGTACCGTGTGAAGTAAATCCAAGAGTTTGGGATCGATCGCGTGCTTCGCGCCGTTACGATGGTCACGAAGGACTTTTGAGATTTCGTCCAGACCGCCGGGGATATATTGGCCACCGGCCCAATAGTCCGCCGACACGCGTTCTCCGGTGTGCAGGTTCTGGAGGCTGAGGGCGCGTGGGCGCTCAACGGGCCCGGCAAGGGTCGGGCGCGCGGCAAAGCACGCTGTGGCCGCGAGGCCGGTCAAAAAGAAACGCCGCCGCATAAGCTGCCCATCTCTCGGAAAATGCCCCAGGCCCCATCACCTATCATTGCCGCCGGCCGGTGGGCAATCGCCAGGGTGGGCCCTCAGCCTTTTCTTGGCATGCTTTTCTTGGCATGACGTAATGCCGGACGCAACTATCGGGGATGGTTTCCGGCCTGTGCAACTTGCGATTTAATATCGCCGCCAGCGTGCCGCGCCGCGACTAGGGCGCCAGCGGCCTCACCGCCATGGTGATGCGCGAAACGCAGACGAGCTGACCGCCGGCATTCACGATCTCGATCCCCCAGAGCTGGCTGGTGCGGCCGAGATAGAAGGCCCGGGCCGTGCCCGTCACGAGGCCGGTCCTCACGCCGCGGATATGGTTGGCGTTGATCTCCTGGCCGACACAGACGAAGGCGGTCTGATCGACCGCCATGTTCGCGGCGATGCTGCCGAGGGTCTCGGCCAGGGCCACCGAGGCGCCGCCGTGCAGCAAGCCGTGGGGTTGGTGTGTGCGCCGGTCGACCGGCATGGTCCCGCGCAGGAAATCCGGGCCGATCTCGATCAGCTTGATATCCAGATGCGCGACCAGGGTATCGGGATAAGAAGCCTCCCAATCCTTCAGGCTGTAGGGCTTGAACCACAGGGACTTCATGGCCGTGTTCCTCGCATTCGATCGTCAATCGTTGCGTGCAGTTTAGCCGTTCTTGGGGGCGGTCTACACGCGCCAATGGATTTAGAGGAACAAAGCACCCGCCGGACAGTTCATGTGTCCGGGCGATCGATGCACAGGCGCTGGGGGATGACGTCGGTCGCCGCGTCCTCGGGACGGACTTTCAGGCCGCGGCCGGCTCTTTTCCGCCATCTTTCCGCCGCCGGATACAAACTTTTCGGAGGCCTTCGCCAACCTTTTTAGCGCAAGGGGAGAACTTCTTCGCGTTCATGGCGTTATGTGAGCCGGGATGTCTAGTAATAGAGGTGTGCGCGACATGGACGTGTATCAGGGTGCAATCACGGCCGATGGGGCCGATGGGAAAGTGAAACGGCAGCGGACGACGGGTAAACCGAACCCGGTGGACTCTCACGTTGGGAACCGGCTCCGGGTCCGCCGCACGCTTCTCGGCCTTTCCCAGGAGAAGGTCGGCGAAGCGATGGGCCTGACCTTCCAGCAGGTCCAGAAGTACGAGCGCGGCGCCAACCGCATCGGCGCCAGCCGCCTGTGGGATATGAGCCGCGTGCTGGATTGCCCGGTGTCCTATTTCTTCGAGGAGATGGACGACCGCACGGCCGGCGCCAGCCCCCGCAACCAGGCGGGCGCGGGCGAGATCGAAATGCCGCACGAGGACGATCCGATGGTCCGCCGCGAGACCCTGGAACTGGTGCGCGCGTACTACGAAATCGGCGACGAGCATGTGCGCCGCCGCATCTATGAACTGGCGCGTTCGCTGGCCGCCATGGAAGAAGCCGCCGTGGCCGCCAAGGGCCGCGCGGTGGAAAAGGCCGACGAGGTGGCCGCCAAAGCCGCCGCCGTGCCGCCGCCCGTGGTGCAGCCGCTCGCCGAACAGCGAGTCTAGGAGACGCCGGCTTCCGCGGCCGGCGCCGGAAGACGCCGCAAGGGCCACACCCTGCGGCGTTTTTGCAAGAGCGACGCACGAGCTATGCGCTGGCGTTGATTCCGTGTCTCAAAAAATGGGTTCGCTCCCTTTCCGCCGTCTTTTTCCTGCGACACTTGCGACAGCGACACTTTCCGGATTTTTTAAGCTGGTGAAGAGCTTAGCCGCCGTTCGCGGTTTTGCGACACTAAGCGACACTTTGCGACACTTTCGCGCCCGGGCGTATTTTCAGCGCGCCGGGCCGCCGCGGCGTGGGAAGAGTCGTGATTTACGATGTCAAAGAGCACTGCGCATTATAATACGCCATTTGACGGGCGATGTGGGGATTAAATTTGCAGCCGGCGCAAATTTAATCTCACACTGAAAATCGGAAATGTGCATGGGCCGAGTCGCGGAAGGATGCGAAAACACGGCTCATGTCAGTCGCGAAAATTATATCGGATTTCG
>JADZAK010000144.1 GCA_020852595.1 Rhodospirillaceae bacterium | reverse complement strand
TGAAGGGTCAGGAAGTGATCGAAAGCGCGCGCCAGAAAAACGTTATGGCGCTGTACGATCAGCTCCGCGCGGCTCAGAACACGTTCTTGGACCGTTATAAGGCTCTTCCGGGCGACTATAACGAAGCCTCGACGAAAATTCACACGAGTGTGACCGACGGTAATCGTAATGGTTATGTCTCGGATGGAACCGGCGCGGCCGGCACCGATGTCACGTCAATCGCGGCTGCGAACGGCGCCACCGGCGAAGCCTATATGTACTTCCAGAGTCTCATCGCGTCGGGGTTGTTTGCCGGCGGTCAGATGACAACGACGTTCACGACGACGTTCTCTGGCGGCGCCGTGGCCTCCGCGGTGCCGGCTGCTCCGTGGACCAACACCGGCTTCACGGTCGCGCACGGTACACATACCGGTGACCCCGGCGGCGCTGGCGCCACAAACATCGCGACGACAATCTGGCTGCGTCTGTCGACGGGTGTCTCGACGCTTACCGCGACCTCGGCGCCCCTCACGGCGGCGAGTGCGTTCCAGATTGACCAGAAGTTCGATGACGGTCGTCCAGAAAGTGGCCGTATCCGCAACATCAATCAAAACACGGCGACCTGTGGCGGTACCAACTCCGGTTATGTCGTCACGAATGCCAATGGTGGCGCGCGTCAGTGCGATCTGATTTTCAGCACCGACTGATTTGAACCGCACAAATTCGACCAAAAGAGTGCGAAAGGGTGTCCTTTCGCACTCTTTTTTTTACATTTGCCGCCGGCGTGCGGGGAGATTTGACATCGTGCGGGCGTGTGGAAAAAACGAGCGCGGCATAGCGCCGCTGGTGATGATTGTCGTTGTCGTCATCCTTGGGTTCGTTTTCCTGATGACGCTCAAGGGCCGCGAGCTGGTGCATGCGACACGCGGGATGCTCACGGCAAATCAGCTGCAGCAGTTTCAGGACGACATTGTCAAATATCAAGCCCAGTACCGTGCCTTGCCCGGTGACGACCTGCATGCGCCGCGGACTTGGGGGCGGACCGGCTCGATTTACGTGGTCAATGGCGTGGCCGTTTCGTTTGCGGGCGATGACAGAATTTCGGGCTTACTCAGTGATTATGCCAATGCGACAGGCGAGCAATTTGATGCGTGGCGCGACCTCCGCTCTGCAGGCCTGCTCGAGGGTGACATCGATCTCGTAGGTCAGTCGGCCATGCCCGAAAATTTGTTTGGCGGCCAGTTCGGCTTCGCGGAAGACAACCTCGGTCTTAACAATGTCATCTGCGCAACTCAAATCCCGGGGGAGGCCGCGCTGAAGATCGATCAGCGGCTCGACGACGGACGGATCGGCACGGGAAGCGTCAGGGCGACTTCGCGTTGGGACCCTATCGACGCGAAGAATCACTTCGATGCGCCCGACGAAACGCCCTATGACCCTTTAAAAACCTACATAATCTGCGTGCCGCAGCGCGTCTAAAGCCTCGCCTTAAACAGGCCGGTCGTATAGAATTTGCGACTGATTTTTGCCGGGGACGGGGGTCACGATGGACGGCGACAAAGGTGGGGCCAAACCCGCACCGACAGCACGTATTGGTGACCTTCTGGTCGAGCGCGGACTGATCTCGAAAGATCAGCTCGAAGTCGCGTTCCAGGAAAAAGCGAAATCCAACAAGCTGCTCGGCGAGTTGCTCGTCGAACTCGGGTTCATCACCGAGCAGGCGCTGTCGGCGGTTCTGGCGGAAAGCTCGGGTTATCAGCGCGTCGTGCCCGGCGCGACCGTCGTCGAGGCCGAGGCCCTCAATCTCCTTCCCAAGGAAGCCGCGCAGCGGTACCGCGCGTTCCCGGTATCCTTCGACGGCAAGACGCTGCGTCTGGCCATGGCGGATATCTACGACGTTCTCGCCATCGACAAGGTCAAACGTTTCTTCCCGGCCGGCACCAATGTCGCGCCGCTGGTCTGCTCGGACACCGAAGTCCAGAAAGCCATCGACCAGTACTACGGTCACGAACTCTCCATCGAAGGCGTGCTCAAGGAACTTGAATCGCTCGAGTCCGGCGAGGACGAGGAAACCCAGTACGTCGAACAGATGGAAGGCGGATATCTCCATCCGCTGGTGCGCCTTGTGAACGCGCTGCTGCTCGACGCGATCAAGACCGGCGCCTCGGACGTCCACTTCGAGCCGGAAGGCAACTTCCTGCGTCTGCGCTACCGCATCGACGGCGAAATGACGCAGATCCGAACCCTGCACAAGCGTCACTGGGCCGCGGCCTGCCACCGCATCAAGCTGATGGGCGGCATGAACATCGCCGACCGTCTCAACCCCCAGGACGGCCGCTTCACGCTTGAAATCGGCAACCGCAAGGTCGACTTCCGCGCCTCCTCGCTGCCGACGATCCACGGCGAAAACGTCGTGCTGCGTATTCTCGATAAATCCCAGGCACTGGTGACCATCGACAAGCTGGGTTACACGCAACATAACTTCGCGCTGATCAAGCGCATGGTGCAGAAGCCCGAAGGCATCATCATCGTCACGGGGCCGACAGGCTCCGGCAAGACGACCACCCTGTACGCCATGATGGCCTACATCAACTCCCTCGACGTCAACATCATGACCCTCGAGGACCCTGTCGAATACGAACTTGCCTTGATCCGCCAGGCGCAGGTGCGCGAAGGCAGCTCGCTCAGCTTCTCGGAAGGCATCCGCACCCTGCTCCGTCAGGACCCGGACATCATCCTGGTGGGGGAAGTGCGCGACAGCGGCACGGCGACCATGGCGCTGCGCGCCGCGATGACCGGTCACCAGGTTTATACGACGCTGCACACCAACGATGCCGCGGGGTGTATCCCGCGTCTCCTCGACCTTGGCCTGAAGCCCAACCTCATGGCGGGCAACGTCATCGGCATCATCGCGCAGCGCCTCGTCCGCAAGCTGTGCGACGACTGTAAGGAAATGCGCGCCGCGACCGAGGATGAATGCCGGCTTCTCGCCGTCGATCCCGCGAACCCGCCGCAAATCGCCCACCCGAAGGGCTGCGATAACTGCCGCAAAACCGGCTATAAGGGCCGTATCGCGGTTTCTGAGATCCTGCCGTTCAACGACGAAGTGGATGCGCTCGTCATCGAAGACGCGCCGCTGCCGGCCATCAAGAAGGCGGCGCGCGGCGCCGGCTTCGTGCCGATGGTCGATGACGCCACCGCGAAGGTGCTTGAAGGCAGAACCAGCCTTAAGGCGGCGATGAATATCGTCGACTTCACCAACCGCCTCGAGGTGGTCTAGCGCATGGCTCAATACGCCTACCGCGCCTTGAACGACGCCGGCCGCCAGGTCCGCGGCAAGCTGTCGGCCAATAACGAGACCGACCTCCACCAGCAGCTGGAGGAGATCGGCTTGATGCTGATCGACAGCAAGCCGGTGAAGACCAGCGCGCTGTCGACGGCCATGGCCAAAGGCGTGAGCGCGCGCGAAAAAATCCAGTTCTTCGTGCACCTGGAGCAATTGCAGGCGGCCGGCGTGCCGCTGCTCGATTCACTGACCGACGTTCGTGATTCCACCGATACGCCGCGCCTGCGCGACCTGACGACGACCATTCTCAACGATGTCCAAGGCGGTGCGCCGCTGTCGCAGGCGTTCGAAAAGCATCCGAAGGTTTTCGGCGATCTCTACGCCGCGCTGGTCGCGGCCGGCGAGGAAAGCGGCAAGCTCACCGAGTCTTTCCGCCACCTTACAAAACATGTGAAATGGGAAGACGCCATCCGCCAGCGCGTCAAGAAGGCCGCGCGTTACCCGGCGATCGTGATGGTGCTGATCATGGGGATGCTCGGCTTCATGATGGGCGTGGTCGTGCCCGGCATCGTGGAGTTCCTGAAAAGCAACGGGACCGAGCTTCCGCCGGTGACGCTGGCGCTGATCGCGACGTCTGATTTCGTGGTGAACTACTGGCATGTGGTGCTGTTGACCCCCGCCGTGATCGCCGCCGTGATCGTCGTGATGGTGAAATCGTCCGAGACCATGCGCTATGCGCTTTCATGCCTCGCGCTGCGTATCCCCGTATTCGGCCAACTGATCACCAAACTCGCCATCTCGCGATTCGCGCACTTCTTCGCCGTCATGTTCCAAAGCGGCGTGCCCATCCTGCAGTGCCTGGAAACGGCCCAGCGCGTCGTGACCAATCGCTGCCTCGAGGAGTCGATGAAAACGGTGCGCCAGCAGGTGCAAAACGGCGAACCGCTCTCGATGGCGATGCGCAATTCCGGGCAGTTCCCCAGTCTCGTGTGCCGCATGGTGAAAATCGGCGAGGACAGCGGGAACCTCGGCGGCGTGATGGATAACGTCACCGGTTTTTACGACAAGGACGTCGATGAAGCGATCGACGCCATGATCGCCATGATCGAACCTGCGATGACCGTGATCTCCGGCGCGATCATGGCGTGGATCGTCGCGGGCGTCATGGGGCCGATCTACAACAGCCTCGGCAGTACTTAACGGAAACGGCGGTTCGACATGGCCAAAGGCGGCGAATTCGTTCTTAGCATCGGCGACGATAACGTCGTGCTCACCCGTTTTGTCGACGGCAAGGTTGCGAACGCGTGGCTCGGTTCGCCCGACCCTGCGCTGGCGCAGGAGGAATTGGGCGAGGCGCTGGCACAGGACGCGCGCGGACGCGTTTCGGTTCTCATCGACACGCTCGATCAATCCTTCAAGGAAGAGGAAATCCCGCGCGTCGGCATCTTTGACCGGCGGCGCGTGCTCGCCCGCCATATCAACATGGCCTTCCCCGGCCAGAGCTTGCGCGGCGCGCGGCTGATCGATCAGACGTCGAAAAAGACGCTGGTTTACGAAATGGCCTCCGTGCCGCTGGAAGCGCGCATTGTCGGCTGGCTGGACTTCGTCAATAGCCTGCCCAATGAAAAAGGCGGCACCTACACCATCGCCACGGAAAGCGTCGACCTCATCCGCGAACTGGCGCCGAAGGACATCGTCGAGGAGGCCGCGCCCGCCGCCGATGGAGCGGCGCCCGAGAAGAAGAATCACTGGCGCCATTTCATCGGCATCAATGTGACCGGCGGTTTGCGCCAGATCATCGAGAAGAATGGCCGCCTGTCGCTGACGCGCGTTACCCAGGCGCCGCCGGACGACACGCCGCCTGCCGATTTCGCCGACATGATCGTGCGGGATTTCAAGGCGACCATCACCTATATCCGCCGCCTTGGATATCAAGTGGGTGAACCGCTCGACGTCGTCGTCCTGACCAGCGCCGAGAACAAGGCCGTCCTCGAAGACCTGACCTGGGACGGCGCACGCTCGGTCAGCGTGTATACGCCTTACGAGGCCGGCGCCCTCTTGAACCTTGGTTCCCTGGGACGTCCCGACCAGGCGCACAGCGACGTATTGCATGCCGCCTGGTTTGTCGCCAAGCGCAAGCCGACGCTGCCGCTGAGCCGATCCGCGGCGATGGGCGACACCGCGGACGATATACGGGACGTCGCCTATTTCACCGCGCCCTATGCGGCGGTTCTTCTGGTCGCCGGATTCCTTGGGTGGTCCGGATGGACGGGATACGAGCTGTACGAAGCAAGTGCTCAGAACGAAATGCTGTCGATGCAGTTGGGCCGACTGCGCACCAGCCTTTCGGACGAGGAAAAAGCGATCGCAAGCGCGCCGCATCTCGCCGCGCCGATGCGCAACGTGCTTGAGGTTGCGGATCGTCTTGACGCCAAGAAAGTTGCGCTGACGCCTGAACTACACCGGATTGCCTCTGCGCTCGACAGCGATGCCGTGGTGCTGAGCCTTACCTTCGCGAATGCCGTTGCGCCGCCGCCGGGCGGGGGGCGCGGCGGAGCCCCGGTTTCCAACGTGGCCTATACGCTTTCCGTGGATTTGCGTCTCGCCGATGTGATCGCCACGGCGGATGAAGCTGTGCAAACGGCGCGCGCTATTGAACAGCGGCTGCGCACGGCCTTTGGCAGTGGTTATACCATAGCCGTTACGAAGGAACCTGTGGGCGCACAAGCAGCCGAGGAACTCAGCGGCGGGCTGGCGGGAGCCGAAGTGGCGGGTATTGGCGCACGCGAACGCTTCTTCGCCGGCTATCGCATTGAGAAGGTGGTGGGCAAATGAGATCTCTCAAGGACATTCGCCGCATTATCGAAAGCATCCCGCGTCAGGCCTTCCTCGGAATTTGCGTTTTACTCGGCACGGCTGTTCTTTTTGTCTTGTCGATGGTGTTCCTCGGCGGTGCGCGTGACGATGCATTGATAGAGGGACGCAGGATCAATGATGAGATCAGCACAATCACGAAATCCATCACTCAGAAGAGGGTGGATCGCGAATATGTTGAGCAAAACACCGAGCGATACGAGGCGCTCATGAAGAGTGACAAACTCGTGCCGCATACCCGCCGGGCGGCCTTGACGGCGATGCGCGAAGCCGCGACACCCCATGGTTTGGAGAATTCCCTCAACTTCACCTTCAGCGCAGCTAACGCATCGTCCTTGGAATCGGCGGCCAGCCAACCCACCAGTGGCGCTTATCGCGTCAATGTGGAAACAATTACATTGAGCGTCTCTGCGCCCTACGACGGGGCAATCTATCGTTTTCTCGACGACGTGACGACGACGTTTCCAGGGGCCGTTGCGCTTGAGTCGTTGAAACTCACCCGCGCAACGGAAGTGAACGAAAGCGAGTTGTTTCAAATTTCGGCGGGCGCCGGGAAATTGGTGGTTGGCGATATCGTTCTGTCTTGGCGGACCGCGCAGAAAGAAGAAGAAAGCCCGGGAGCGGCGCGATGAAAGCGGTTCTCATAGCGCTGGTGGCCGTTGGGGCGGGGGCGACTTTCGTGACGCCCGTTGCGGCTGCCGAGACTGCTGCGGCAAAGCCGGCTGTCGCGGGTGAAGGCGCGGGGCAGCAGATTTTCGATTCGCAGGCGCCGGAAACCCTGATGTTCAGCATTGATGAACTGGCGGAGATCCGCAATCGCATGGTTACGGGAAGTTCAGCCAACGCCGAGCGCAATGGTGGCCGTGGTCATGATCCTATCGAAGACGCGACCTTGTACCTGTCCACCATTCTCTATTACGGGCCCGACGAGTGGACGATCTGGATCAATGGGGTGCCCATTGGTCCCAAACAGGAACTCAATTCGTTCGAAGTCACCCAGATTTCCACGAACTATGTCGATCTATTGGTGCCGCTCAGCGCGCAAGGGATGCGCCCTGTGCGGCTGTCGCCGAACCAGACCTTCGTGACCAAGAGCGGCGCGGTTGTTGAAGGGCCATGGAAGTAGATAAGCCCGCGGCCGTACCGCTTGAACTGACGAAAGTCACGGCGGGATACGGCAAAAAAATCGTCTTGAACGATATTTCCTTCGCGCTGCGTCCGGCGGAGATCTTCGGGCTCGTCGGCGTCAACGGCGCCGGCAAGACCACGATGATCCGCGCGATCCTGGACTTGCGCCGCGCGCAAGGTTCGGTGTCGTTTTTTGGGGAGCCGAATACAAGCGCGCGCGCGCGCCGCCATCTCATCTATCTTCCCGAAAAATTCCAGCCATCGTCTCAGCTGAAAGGTTACGAACACCTTTCTATTCTGCTCGCCTACTTCAACCAATCGCTGGATCGCGCGCGGGCGTGCACCGTCGCGGCCGCGCTCGATCTCGACCCCGAGGCGCTTGGGCGCACCGTGCGCACCTATTCCAAGGGGATGGGACAGAAGCTTGGTCTTGTGGGTTCGCTGCTCGTCGATGCGCCGCTCATGATCCTGGACGAGCCCATGAGCGGCCTCGATCCGCGCGCGCGCGTGCTGTTGAAGGATCAACTGCTGGAAGCCAAGCGCGCCGGGCGCTCTATTTTCTTCAGCTCGCACATCCTCGCCGATATCGAGGAGATCTGCGACCGCATCGGCATCCTGCACGGCGGGCGCATCATCTTCGTCGGTTCGCCGAAGGATTTCGTCGCCCAATATGCGGCGCCGTCGCTCGAACGCGCGTTCCTGCTCGCGCTCGAGCGGACCGAGGCGGCTTAACCCAGTTTAAGCGCCGAGGTGTCGAGGTCCTTGAGGCCGCTCTTGCCGCCGCTTGCGATCTGTTCCTGCTTGATCTTCATCTTGAGGTCGCCCGCGTTGTCGGCTTCGGCGAGGGCGGTGTCCTCGGTGATCTGTCCGGATTTGAATAGATTCAGAAGGGCCTGGTCGAAGGTCTGCATGCCGAGATGCACGCTTTCCTCCATGATCTTCTTGATCTCCTTGACCTCGCCCTTGGCGATCAGCTCCTTCACGTAACCCTGGTTGAGCATGATCTCGAGCGCGGCGGTGCGCCCGCCGCCGACCTTCGGCACCAGGCGCTGCGAGATGATGCCGCGCAGGTTCAGCGAAAGATTGAGCAGGATCTGGTGATGCATCTCGTTCGGGAACAGGTTCACCACGCGCTCGATGGCCTGGTTGGCGTTGTTGGCGTGCAGGGTCGCCATCGCGAGGTGGCCCGTTTCGGCGATGTTGAGCGCATGCTCCATCGTCTTCATGTCGCGGATTTCACCGATCAGGATCATATCCGGATGCTGGCGCAGGGTGTTCTTGAGCGCGGCGTCGAAGGAGTCCGTATCCACGCCGACTTCGCGCTGCGTGACGATGCACTTTTTATGGTCGTGGACGAATTCGACCGGGTCCTCGATGGTGATGATGTGGCCGGGCGCGCTCTCGTTGCGGTGGCCGATCATGGCCGCCAGCGAAGTCGACTTGCCCGAACCGGTGCCGCCGACCATGAAGATCAGGCCGCGCTTTTCCATCACCATGTCGCCGAGCAGGGCGGGCAGCTTGAGGTCCGCGAGGGTCGGGATCTTCGCGCGGATGATACGCGCGACAAGGCCCGGCATGCCGCGTTGTTTGAACAGGTTGAGACGGAAGCGCCCCACGCCCTCCATCACCGTCGCCATGTTGAATTCGCCGGTGGTTTCGAATTCCTTGTACTGCTTCTCGCCCATGAACGACTTGATGACGCGCGTGATCTCGTCGCTCGTGAGGGGCTTCTCGCGCAGGTTCTTGAAGCCGGTGTCGCCGCGCCAGGCCGGCGGAGCGTTGACGGTCACATAGAGGTCGGATCCGCCCGGACCCGCCAATTCC
Source organism: Rhodospirillaceae bacterium (assembly GCA_020852595.1). Taxonomy (GTDB): domain Bacteria; phylum Pseudomonadota; class Alphaproteobacteria; order Rhodospirillales; family Rhodospirillaceae; genus SHVO01. The sequence goes on along the minus strand of JADZAK010000144.1, from coordinate 9,419 downwards.
TTCAGCCAGCCTTCGAACTCGGCGTCCATTGCCATGAAAATGCTCCTCGAAAGGCGCGGGGGAGGATCGTCCCCGCGCCTTGATTGATATTTAGAAGATCGAGCGGGACTTGCCGGCCGGCGCCGCCGCGGCCTGGGGCGCGGGCTGCGCCGCCGCCGGAGCCGCCGCTGCCGCCGGTTTCGGGCTTTCGCCGCCGCCGTCGCCGAGCTTGGCCGTCATCGCCGAGACTTCGCTCGCGTCCACGATGCCCTGCTCGACGAGCTTGCGCATGGAATCTTCCATCGTCTGCATGCCGTAACGCTGCCCGACCTGGATCATCGAATAGATTTGCGGAACCTTGTTCTCGCGGATCAGGTTGCGCACGGCGGACGTGCCGACCATGATTTCGTGCGCGGCGGCGCGGCCGCCGCCCTTGCGCTTCAGCAGCACCTGGCTGATCACCGCCTGCAAGGAGCCCGCGATCATCGCGCGCACCATTTCCTTTTCGCCGGCCGGGAACACGTCGATGATGCGGTCCACGGTCTTGGCGGCGGAGCTCGTGTGCAGCGTGCCCATCACCAGGTGGCCCGTTTCCGCGGCGGTCAGCGCCAGCGAAATCGTTTCATGGTCGCGCATTTCGCCGACCAGGATCACGTCCGGGTCTTCACGCAGCGCGCTCTTGAGGGCGCGGGAGAAGGACTGGGTGTGGCGGCCGACTTCGCGGTGATTGATCAGCGCGCGCTTTTTCGGATGAACGAATTCGACCGGATCCTCGACGGTGAGGAGGGGCATGTCGCTGGTTTCGTTCATGTGGTTGATCATCGCCGACAAGGTGGTCGACTTGCCCGATCCCGTCGGACCGGTCACCAGCACCAGGCCGCGTTCGAAGTCGCAGAACTGTTTGAAGATCTCCGGCGCGTTGAGTTGCTCGAGCGACGGGATCTTGGTCGGGATTTCGCGGAACGCCGCCGCCGGCCCGGTCGTGGTGGTGTAGGCGTTCACGCGAAAACGGGAGTCGGCGCCAAAAGCGATGGCGAAGTCAATTTCCTTCTCGGCTTCGTATTGTGCGCGTTGTTCTTCGGTCATCACCGAATAGAGCATGTTCTTGACCACGTCCGCGGCGATGTCGCCGGTCTTGATCGGGCGCAGGCCGCCGTCGATGCGCACCATGGGCTCCTTGCCACCCACCAGGTGCAGGTCGGAGGATTTGTTCTTTTGCGCAAAGGAAAGAAGTTCGGTGATTTCCATAGGGTCCCCCGTTCGAAAGTGTGCGGCCGGTCTTAAAGCCGAGCCCGCAGGTATTTGACGCGTTCGCGAATGCCGTCGACCGGCGTGTCGACGAAGGTCGGCTGGCGCGTGAACAGCGCCAGGAATCGCTCGTAATGCTGTACCGCGGCGGCCCGGTGATTGAGCCGGTCGGCGAGCACGGCCGCGTTGAGCTGATAGGCGGCGATATCCGGGGCGTTTTGCGCCGCGTCGGCCGCGTACTTGAAGGCGGTTTCGGTGTCGCCGAGCGTGTTGGCGAACTCGGAGAGAGCGGAAAGCAGGCTGGGCTGCGCGACGCCGGCGGCGCGCACCGCTTCGAGATCGGCGCGCGCCACATCCGGCGCCTTCGTGCTCGCCTTCTGGATCACGCGCGTCAGGATGGTCTCGTTGGTCGGTTCGGAGCCCAGGTAGCGCGCATAGGCCTGCATCGCTTCCGAATCCCGGCCCAACTCGTCGTAGCTCATGGCCACGCCCAAAAGACCGATGCGGTCGTTTGCCTTGGCGTCGACGATGGCCTGGTACTTGTCCAGCGCTTCGGTATAGCGCCCGGCGGCGAAGTCGCGGATCGCCTGGTGATACGGCGTGTCCGTGTCCTCGGCCATCACCGCGTTCATCACCACGTTGCGGGCTTCGCGGTTCCACAGGCCCATCACCTTTTCACGGTACTGTTCGCGCCGTCCGTCGTCGGCGGAGTGATAGCGCTCGACCGCTTGTGACCACGAACCTTGAAGATCGTGCAGCGACAGAAGGAAGCGCGCGGCGTAGCCCATATTGTTCATCGGATCGAAAGCGTCTTCGATCGTCTGGAAGGCCGTCGGGTGATACCGCAGATTCACTTGCGCGCAGCCGACGTCGATCGAACGCTGACCGGAATCGATGAGCTTGCGCGTGGCCGCGACGGCTTCTTCCTTGGTCTCGAAGAACTGGCCCTGACCGTTGACGTTGATGGTCCAGGGCCATGGGGTGGTCTGGCCGGTTTCAGCGTTCGGGCGGCCGGTCTCCGCCAGCGTGATCGCGGTCAGCAACCCTTGCGGGATGCGCAAGCTGCGCTCGAAGTTCTGCGAATAACGGAAGCACAGCATCTCCGGCGCAAGATCCGTCTCCTGGGCCTGAGCGGGCGCAAAGGACATTGCCGCGAGCGTCGCGGCAATCGCCGCCACCATAGAACCGGATCGCTTCACTGTTATTGGTCCCCCCCGGGAAAAACGTTACGCGGGATTGCCGCAGGCGTTGTCGCCGCATTGTTGAATGATGAGAGGCGCGGTGCGCCAGCGCACGATATCGTCGTACTCGCCCGTACCCGAAATGCCGACCGGGTCGCCCTGATAACAAAGCGTGCCGGCGGAATCGCATGAACCGCGCGTATTGTTGTACTGCACGACATTCGTCGTGTCCGGCTCGGCGATGGTGGTTCCTGATGACGTGCGTGCGCCGCGGCCGTCATTACCATGGCTGATCAACACGTAAGCAGCGGCCGTCGTGAGAGACGTGCCGGTCGTGACGGAGTCGTTGAGGTCCAGCGTGCCGGCGGGATAGGTGCTTCCGGTGCGGTTCATGCTGGTGCTCGTTTGGGTGAGAGCTCCCGTCACGACATACGAAATCCGGTTGCCCCAACCATCCATCGCGTCCTTCTGCGAAAGGCCAAGGGCGCCCCAAGGCACAACGCCGGAGCCCGTGGTGAGCGCCGCACAGGTCTGACAGTCCTCTGAATAGGCGGTTGAGCCTTCTGCGAGACCGGCCGAGGTGGCGAGATCGCCGTTGGCCGGGCACGGCAGGCATCCGTTGCGGATCGTGTAAAGCACCAGCGCCTTTTCGATGAGATCGAGGCGCACATTGGTTTCGGTCGCCTTGGTTCCCTGCAGAACCGGGGTGATCGCCATCAGGCCGCCGGACAGAATCAGTCCGATCACCACCAGCACAATGGCCATTTCGATGAGGGAGAACCCCCTCGCCACCGCGCGCCACACGCTCATGAAGAAACCCCTCCGCGGCCCCGGTATCCGGACCCGCTTAAACCCCGAGGCCGCCTCGCAAGGCGGCCCAACCGAAAGTACCTGATCCGCGCCTTCCGCGCACGCCTTAAGAGACTGTGCGGGCGTGTCGCATTTATCCACATTTTGACCGCGTCTATCAATATTTATCATTGTGTCACAATGGGTTATGATCTCCCGTATGTGGATCGACATCATCGACCTCCGGGAGTTCTACGCCAGTCCCATGGGCCGCGCGGTCCGGCGGCTGGTTGGCCAGCGGTTGCGCACCCTGTGGCCGGCGCAAAGTGCGCCCGCGCCGGGCCAGCGGCTGCTCGGTTTGGGCTTTGTGACGCCCTATCTGAACCTGTTCGAGGGCGAGGCCAGCCACATCGTGGCCGCCATGCCGGCCGGGCAGGGCGTCATGTCCTGGCCCGAGCCCGCGGCGAACCGCGTCGCCCTCACCGACGAGCAGGCGCTGCCCTTTCCCGACCGTACCTTCGACCGGCTGATCCTGGTCCACTGCGTCGAAGGCTGTCCCGAATTGCGCGCGATGATGCGCGAGTGCTGGCGTGTCCTGGCCGACGGCGGCCGCCTGATCGTCGTGGTGGCCAATCGCCGGAGTTTATGGTCGCGCGCGGAAGCTTCGCCCTTCGCGCAAGGGCGGCCCTATTCCATGAGCCAGATCACGCGGCTCCTGCGTGAAAACATGTTCGTGCCCCTGCAGACCGCGACGGCCTTGTTCGCGCCGCCGGTGGGCTGGCGCATGTTCGGCCGTTTCGCCTATAGCCTCGAAAAACTGGGCGCCAAGTGGTTTCCCACCTTCGGCGGCGCCCTCGTCATCGAAGCGGAAAAACAGCTCTATGCGCCGCTGAATGCGACGCCGGCGGTCAGCGGCGCGCGCATGCCGGCCAAGGTCGCCATCAAGGCGGCCGGTAACGTCAGGCGCGCGTGAGCACGAACAGGGCCTGCTCGCTCAAGAGATTGGCTTTGCTTTCGGTGGCGTCGAAGCCCTGGCGGCGGCCCATCTGATCGAGCGCGAAGCTCTGCTCGATCTTGATGTTCATCGTGCGCGCGAGGGCGATGAAATCCGAAATCGTGCACAGGTGGATGTTGGGCGTGTCGAACCAGGGGTTCGCCAGCACGCCCGTCACCGGCATGCGGCCGCCGAACAGCAGCGAGAGCCGCACGCGCCAATAGCCGAAATTGGGGAAGGACACGATGGCGCGCGTGCCGATGCGAAGCAGCTGCTCCAGCACCAGGCGCGGATTGTGCGTGGCCTGCAGCGTCTGGCTCAGCACCACATAATCGAACGCGCCGGTGGGATAGTCGGCGAGATCCGTTTCCAGGTTGCCCTGGATCACGGGCAGCCCCTGGCTGACGGCGGCGCGCACCTTGCTCATCGCAAGCTCGAGCCCGCGGCCGTCCACCTGTTTGAAGATCTTGAGATAGGCCAGCAGCGCGCCGTCGCCGCAGCCCACGTCGAGCAGGCGGCTCCTGGGAACCACCAGGTCCGCCACATGCTGCAGGTCGACGCGGATGTTCTGGGGCGCGCTCATCGGTTGGCCGGCCGGTAAGCGATGCCGCGCGCTTCCGCCGCGCCGGCCAGGAAACCTTCCATCGTCTGGTGGAATTCGGGTTCGTCCAGCAGGAACGCGTCGTGGCCCTGCTGCGAGGCGACTTCGACGAAGCTCACGTTCGCCGCGACGGCGTTCAGGGCGTGCACGATGGTCTTGCTCTCGCCCGTCGGATACAGCCAGTCGGAAGAGAAGGAAATCACGCAGAAGCGCACCGGCGTGCCGCGGAACGCCTCGGCGAGCACGCCGCCGCCTTCGGCCTGCAGATCGAAGTAGTCCAGCGCGCGCGTGATGTAGAGATAGGAGTTCGCGTCAAAGCGCTCGACGAAGGTGGAGCCCTGGTGGCGCAGATAGCTTTCCACCTGGAAGTCCGCTTCGAAGCCGTAGGTCAACGCGTCGCGGTTCTGCAAACGCCGGCCGAATTTATTGTGAAGCGCGACTTCGGAAAGATAGGTGATGTGCGCCGCCATGCGCGCGACGGCCAGGCCGCGCTTCGGTTTCTTGCCTTCGGCGAGATAATTGCCGTGCGACCAATCCGGGTCCGCCATGATCGCCTGGCGGCCGACTTCATGAAACGCGATGTTTTGCGCCGAATGCCGGTAGGACCCGGCGATGGGGATGGCCGAGAAGACCCGGTGCGGGAAACGCACCGCCCACTCCAGCGCCTGCATCGCGCCCATCGAGCCGCCGAGGACGCAGAAAACGCTTTCGATGCCCAGGTGATCGAGCAGGCGCGCCTGCGCCTGCACCATGTCGCGGATGGTAATGACCGGGAAGGCGAGGCCCCACGGCGCGCCCGTCGCCGGGTTGATTTCTTTCGGACCCGTCGAGCCCATGCAGCCGCCCAGCACGTTCGAGCACACGACAAAGAACTTGTCGGTATCGATGACTTTGCCGGGCCCCACCAGATCGATCCACCAGCCCGGGTTCTTGGTGATGGGATGGGCGCTGGCGACAAAGTGATCCCCGGTCAGCGCGTGGCACACCAGCACGCAGTTGGACCGGTCGGCATTCAATGTGCCGTAGGTCTCATAGGCCAGCGTCACCGGCGCCAGCGTCACCCCCGACTGCAGGGTCAGGGGCTCGGCGAGGGTCAGGCTCTTCCCATGAGCGGGCGCGCCGGCCGGCTGGCTTTGCTGGGTTTTATCCAGGTTCATGCGCGGCAACTCACCGCCAAGCCGCCCATATGTCAACGTTTTCTTTGATTTTGGCGGGGTGGCCCACTATAGGGTGAACGAGTGTAACGAGGCTGTCGCACAGCTCTTTTTGGCCACACGAGAGGCGTCCATGACATTGCCGCAACCACGACCCGGGATCATGGATATCGCGATCTACGAGCCGGGCAAGTCCCAGGTTCAAGGGGCGCGGCGCGTGATCAAACTGTCCTCGAACGAGGCCGCCCTGGGCCCCAGCCCGAAGGCGGTCGCGGCGCTCGCCGGCTCTCTTGGGGAATCGCACCGCTATCCCGCCGGCGATTCCGGCGAGGTCCGCGAAGCTCTCGGCAAAGCGCACAATCTCGACCCGGCGCGCATCATCTGCGGCGCCGGCTCCGACGAACTGCTGGGTCTCGTCATGCGCGGCTTCGCCGGCGTGGGCGATGAGATCATCCACACCGCGCACGGCTTCGCGATGTACAACATCTATGCGAAGGGCGTGGGCGCCACACCGGTCGTCGCGCCGGAAAAAGACCTCACCACGGATGTCGACGCCATCCTCGCGCGCGTCACGCCCAAGACGCGCATTGTCTTTGTCGCCAATCCCAACAATCCCACCGGCACCTATATTCCGGGGTCCGAGATGCGCCGGCTGCGCGCGGGGCTGCGCGAGGACATCCTGCTCGTATGCGACGACGCCTACGCCGAATTCGTCGATGCGCCGGATTATGAGTCCGGCTTCGCGCTGGCCTCGGAAACCGAGAACACCATCGCCATGCGCACCTTCTCCAAGATCTACGGCCTCGCGTCCGTGCGCCTGGGGTGGGGCTTCGGCGCCAAGAACATCGTCGGCGTGATGGAACGTATCCGTTCGCCCTTCAACGTCTCGCGTCCCGCGCAGTTCGCCGGCCTGGCGGCGCTCGCGGATCGGGATCACGTCGCGCGCACGAAGGCGCACACGAAAAAATGGCTCGCCATCGGCCTGCAGCGCCTGCGCGGTCTTGGCCTCAAGGTCGGAGAGTCTCACGGCAACTTCCTGTTGCCCGAATTTCCGAAGGTCCCGGGCAAGACCGCGGCGGAATGTGACGCTTTCCTCCAGGAAAACGGCATCATCGTCCGGCGCGTCGACGGCTACGGCCTTCCCAACCACCTGCGTGTGACGATCGGCGATGAAGAGGAGATGACCGTCTTGCTCGATGTCATGGCCGCCTTCATGGAACGTAAGTAATGGCGAAAGCGCGTAAACCGAAACCGTTGTTCGAACGAGCCTGCTTTATCGGGATCGGTCTCATCGGCTCCTCCGTCGCGCGCGCCATGCGCCGCGCCGGTCTCGCGGCAACCTATGTCGCTTGCGACAAGAACCCGAAGCATGTGAAAGCCGCGCTCAAACTCGGCGTCGCCGACGAGGCGACCGGCAACTACGCCAAAGCCGTCGCCGGCGCCGATCTCATCGTGCTGGCGACTCCCGTCGGCACCAACGGCGAGATCGCGCGCGTCATCGCGCCGCATCTCAAGAAGGGCGCGATCGTCACCGACGTCGGCTCGGTGAAGCGCATGGTCATCGACGCCGTCGCGCCCCATATCCCGAAGGACGTTCACTTCGTGCCCGCGCATCCGATCGCGGGGACGGAACATTCGGGGCCCGAGGCCGGCTTCGCCGAACTCTTCGAAAACCGCTGGTCGATCGTCACGCCGCCCAAGCGCACCTCGGCGAAGGCGGTCGCGAAAGTCGCCGAACTCTGGCGCAAGATGGGCGCCAAGGTCGATACGATGGACCCGGATCACCATGACATGGTGCTCGCCATCACCTCGCACCTGCCGCACCTCATCGCCTACACCATCGTCGGCACGGCGACGGACCTGTCGGGCGATCTCAAGCAGGAAGTGATCAAATACTCCGCCTCGGGTTTCCGCGATTTCACGCGCATCGCCGCATCCGATCCCATCATGTGGCGCGATGTATTCCTCAATAACCGCGAAGCGGTGCTCGAGATCCTGCAGAGGTTCACGGAAGACCTGACCGCCATGCAACGCGCGATCCGTAAAGGCGACGGCGCGACCCTCGAGGATCACTTCACCCGCACGCGCGCCATCCGCCGCAGCATCATCGACGCCAAACAGGCTTAAAAGGAAACCACATGCCGGACCTTCATCTCGTCATCGGCAACAAGGCCTACTCGTCCTGGTCCCTGCGCCCCTGGATCGCGATGAAGGCTCAAGGCCTCGCGTTCCGCGAAACCGTCGTCGGCCTGCAGCAGCCCGACACGACCGCGCAGATCAAGAAATACTCCGCGGCCGCGAAGGTGCCGGTCCTCATTCACGGCTCCATCACCGTGTGGGAATCCCTCGCGATCCTCGACTATCTCGCCGACACCTTTCCGGACAAGGCCTGGTGGCCGAAAGATCCGCCGGCCCGGGCGCAGGCGCGCTCCGTCTCGGCCGAGATGCACGCCGGTTTCTCGAACCTGCGCAATCATATGACCATGAATATCCGCCGGTCGGTGCCGAACAAAAGCCGGCCCGAGGGCGTGAACGCCGACATCGCGCGCATCGACGCGCTGTGGAAGGAATGCCGCGGCCGTTTCGGCGGCGAAACCGGCCCGTTCCTGTTCGGCGCCTTTTCGAATGCCGACGCCATGTACGCGCCCGTGGTGACGCGCTTCAAGACCTACGGCGTGATCCCGACCCTCGATCCCATCAGCCGGGCCTATTGCGAGACGATCTTGAATCATCCCGATATGAAGGACTGGTACGCCGCCGGCCTCGCGGAAACCACGGTGATCCAGACGTACGAAGAGCAGACGCTGGCTCCTTAAGGGACCTTCGCCTCGCGGTCCCAGATCACTTCGGGCGTTTCCATCAGCGTTACCGGACCCGCGCGCAGCTTGCGGTCCTGCACCGTGACCGGCAGCGACAGCTCCGGCTCACCCGCCGCGGAGGGACGCGCCAGCATGCCGAGCGCGATCTTGGCCATGCCGGCTTCGCTTTCTCGGACATATCCCTTGGCCTGAAGCGCGGCGACGAGATCAAAGAACCCGTGGAACGTGAGGGTCGCCGCGCCCATGGGCTGCAGCGCGGGATCGAGGGCGAGGGTGCCGGTTCCGGCCGCGCTCGCCGGCGGCCAATCGAGCGCGAAGGAGCGCACTTCCACGGTGCCGCCCGCGTCACGCCACGTTTCCAAAGCATTGCGGAGCGGCCCGTCCGGGAAGGGACCGACCAGATCGGCCGTGATCTCCGCGCGGCGGATCGTCTGTCCAAGCGCCGGGACCGCCTCGGGCAAACCGACGTCGTCCATTCGCCATGTGAGATGGCCGGTGGCGCGCGAGAGGTGCAGGGCGCTCTCCCTGACGCTCACAGGCGCGCCGGGCGAGGCTGTGCCCGTGACCGTCGTATCGGCCAGCATCAGCGCGAGTGTCTCCAAGGCCTGGTCTTGCGCGAACGTGAGGCTGAGAAGGCCATGGCCGACTCTTAAG
>JADZAK010000143.1 GCA_020852595.1 Rhodospirillaceae bacterium | reverse complement strand
TGCTCGAGCCGTTGCTAGAGGACAGGACCCCGCCGGAAATTTCCGGAGAACGTAAGGGCGCTGTACCTTTGCGCATCGTGGACCCCGCGTGCGGTTCTGGTTCGTTCTTGATAGAAGCCTACCAACGCCTTCTGACCTGGTATCGCGATCAATATGTAAAATCCGGACCGAAGGCATTCGCCAAGGGACGCGCGCCGCAATTATACGAAGCGGCAGGGAACGATTGGCGTCTTACAATTTCCGAAAAGCGGCGAATTCTCCTTACACATATTTTTGGCGTCGACGTTGATCCACAAGCAGTCGAAGTTACGAAGCTCTCGTTACTCTTGAAAGTGTTGGAGGGAGAAAATAGCGACGCAATTGCTCGGCAGATGGACATGTTTAAATTGCGCGCGCTCCCGGACCTGTCGAGTAACATACGCTGCGGTAACTCTCTTATTGGTTCCGACTTTTATCACCATCGTTCGAAGACGCTCTTTGACGACGAGCAAGAGCTCCGCATTAATGCCTTTGACTGGCAGCGCGAGTTCAAATTTTTGCAGAAGGATGGTGGGTTTGGCGCTGTGATCGGAAACCCGCCCTGGATTTCGTTGACAGGGAAATTCCGCAACGAAATTTACACGCAGGATGAGCGCGACTATCTCGTCAAAAAGTTTCAAGGCAATTCCTACATGCCGAACATGTACGAATATTTTGTAACCGCTGGGCTCGAACTCACTGCGCCTAACGGCCGCTTCGGCTTCATCGTTCCGGATCGATTCGGTTATAACGACCAGTTCGTTTCGTTGCGAACACGAATTCTAAAAGACTTCAAGTTGCTCGAAGCGCTCTACCGCGCACCGTTTCCGAACGTGACCGCGGATACACTGATATTCGCTCTGTCCGCACAGAAGCCGAAGGCGGCGCATGAGGTCGACATCGGGGAATTCTTCGGAACACGAAGCCGAGTGGCGCAGAAACAATTACTCGCCGATGAACGGGCGCGATTCGAATTTAAAGGGACTGAGTCGGTATCGTCCTTCCTGACGCGTCTCAAGGGCGACAAACGCGCACAGAGATTGGACGAACTTGTGCAAACGACGTCGGGCGTCGGCGCAAAGTCAAAGACCATCTCAGAGGAGAGGCAGTCGAAGGAGCAGATTCCAATCTTGAAAGGAGAGTCTATCTATCGATACTCCGTGAACCATAATTTTTATTTTGACTTCAAAAGGGAAAACATTAGCGGGCGGACGACAGATAAGTCGAAGCTAGGCGCGACGCCAAAAATTCTTATTAGAAAGACGGGCACTACGATAATCGCAAGCTACGACGAGTCTGGAATATTTCCAGAGCAATCGCTGTACTTCACTTATGGTGATGCTCATGTTGACCTCAAATTCTTATTAGGCGTGTTGAATTCGCGACTGATGAGCTTCCTCTACTACAACACTGTCGTAACCAATCGCGATAGTATTGCCCAAGCAAAGAAAGTGGATTTGGACGCCCTCCCAATAGTTACGGGCGGGACTAAGCGCGACCAGGAGATTCGGAACCTCATCGCGAATGAGGTGGAAAAGCTGCTTCAAAAAGTTCCGGCCTATTATACGGAGCGCACTGAACAACGGCGGACGCTTCTGCGGCGGCAGATTGAGCAGGCCGAAGATGTAATCAACGATCTGGCTTATGAGTTGTACGGCCTGAATAAGGAAGAGGTTGGGATCGTAGCTGCATGGGACAAGCAGCCTCCGCTACTTCGATAGGGTATTAGGCGCGTCCGATGTGGTATCCTCAGGCGGTCGTGACGGGTTCATGAGTGATTGAAGGACGAACCCGCGTGGATCTCGATGTCCCGCTTCCGCGAATCACAAAGGGCAGAGCGCAATTTCCCGAAGCCCTTTGGCCTGCCACTGAGTTTTGATGGTGGACCCTAGGGGGAATCGAACGCTGACTTACAATGCCATTAAGTCCAGAAACCCCTGCGAAGAAGATTTCATACGCGAATGTGATATTAGCGCACCGCGTGCTTACGTGGTGCTTACGCGGCGTTGCGGGAGAAACTTGGGAGTCGCGTAAGTGATTGAGTTGATGGTGGAGCTGAGCGGGATCGAACCGCTGACCTCGTCATTGCGAACGACGCGCTCTCCCAACTGAGCTACAGCCCCGCATCAACGTGTAAGGCGTTTCGGGCCGGTCGTTTGTAACGCCCGGGGCCGAAAGCGGGCGGGAGAATGTCGCCAAAGCCTTGAGAAGTCAAGGCAACTCGAAACGCCCGGAAAGCCTTGAAATCCCGCTCACTTGCGCCCCCGGGAGGCGCTCATTAGGTTCAGTGTCCCGGGCGCAGCCTTAGCGATGTCCCGGGGTGCGATTCCACCCTCCAACGGACACGAACATCCCCCATGAGCGTCATTCTCGTTCCGATTCTCCGCGTTCTGCATGCGATTCTTGGGCTCTACTACTGGGTGGTCGTGATCGCGGTGATCCTCAATCTCCTGGTCGCCTTCAACGTCATCAATTCGCACAACCAGGTGATTCGCATGATCGGCAACAGCCTGCACGCCATGACGGAGCCGGTCTTCCGCCGGATTCGCCGCTACGTGCCGATCATGGGCAACCTCGATCTTTCGCCCCTCGTGGTGATTTTCGCGATCATGCTGCTGCAGTACATCATCGCGGAGCTCATCCCCGCGGTGGCCGCGCTCTAACACTTGTCCTTCTTCCGCACGCAAGGCGATGGCCTCACGCTTACGGTGCGCGTCACGCCCAAGGCCTCGCGTGACGCCATCCTAGGCACCATGGCGACGCCGGACGGCCGCGCGCTGAAAGTGGCCGTGACCGCGCCGGCCGATAAGGGTAAAGCTAACGCCGCGGTGATCGCCTTGCTCGCGAAAGCCTTTGGGATCGCGAAAAGCAATATCACGCTCACCCTCGGCGAGACCGACCGGCGCAAGGTCCTGCGCATCTCGGGCGATCCCGCTACACTGGCCGCCACCGCTCAAACCTGGATGACATCATGACCTCGCCCATCATCATCGACGGTAAGGAAGCTTCCGCCCGCCTCAAAGACGGCATCGCGAAAGCCGTCGCCGATCTCAAGAAGCGCCATGGCATTACCCCGGGCCTCGCGACGGTGCTCGTGGGCGACGATCCGGCCAGCCATGTGTATGTCGCCAGTAAGCAGAAGACGGCCGTTGAACTGGGAATGGCCTCCTTCCAGCACGACCTGAAGGCCGAAACGACCCAGGACGAACTGCTCGCCCTCATCGAGAAGCTGAACGCCGATCCGTCCGTGAACGGCATCCTGGTGCAGATGCCGCTGCCCAAACATCTCGATCAGGTGAGGGTCATCACCGCCATCGACCCCGCGAAAGACGTCGACGGCCTGCATCCGGAAAGCGTCGGCCGCCTCGTGGCCGGGGCGGATACGCTCGCCTCCTGCACGCCGCTCGGCTGCATCATGCTGCTGAAAGACGTGCTGGGCGATCTTGCGGGGAAGAACGCGGTGGTCATCGGCCGCTCCATTCTGGTGGGCAAGCCGGTCGCGCTGCTGCTTCTCAATGAAAACTGCACGGTCACGGTCGCGCACTCGCGCACCAAGGATCTCGCGGCCGTCTGCCGCACGGCGGATATCATCGTGGCCGCCGTCGGAAAGCTGGAGATGGTGCGCGGCGATTGGATCAAGCCGGGCGCGACGGTCATCGACGTCGGCATCAATCCGATCCCCAGCCCCGATGGGAAACGCCGCCTGCGCGGCGACGTGAATTTCGCGGAAGCTTCTGCGGTCGCGGGCGCCATCACGCCGGTCCCCGGCGGCGTCGGTCCCATGACCATCGCCTGCCTGATGGTGAACACGCTGAAAGCCGCCTGCAATCAGCGCGGCATCAGCGACGTCGCGATCCCGCTGAGCCTGCCGAAGAAGGCCTAGGGCACGTTCCGGAAAAGTGTGAGCGGTTTTCCGATAAGAACGCGCCCCAAAAAAATTACCGCAGTCCGCTGCAGCGTTTGATGTAGGCGTCGAGCGGCGCATCGTGTTTCTGCGCGCGCATTTCACCGAGGATGTGGGCGCACAGATCGATCGCGCCATAAAGCTCGTGGGCGATGGCCGCCAGCTTCAAGAGCCGCTCGCGGCTGTATTTCCGCAAGTTGCGCACATCGGGCACATAGACCGCGTCGGCCCACATGGTCTGGCTGCGGCCCGCCGGCGTGTCGGCCAGCGGCGTGTACGTCGGCTGATAGACATCCAGGAATGTATGAAGCTGGAAGCCCGCCGCGCGCATGTGCGCGTCGACTTCGCCGAACAGCGGCGCGCCCTGGTACATGGGCAGGAACTCGACTTCCAGTTCGACCGCCAGCGCGGTCGGTAAAAGGCGCGCCGCGCCCTTCAGCACATCCATCTCGCCGCCCGGCACGTCGATTTTCAGAAAATCGATTTCCTTCGCGCCGACCACGTCATCGAGCCGGTGCGTCTCGACATGGGTCACATGCTCGACCACCAGCATGTCGGCGAGGGTGATGAAGTGTTTCAGGAGTTCGGCGTTGGGCGCGTAGAGCGAGCTGTTGGCGTTCGAAGCCGTCACATGCAGCTTCGCCGGCCCGCCCGCGCCGATCGCAAAGGGGAAGTAGGCGTGCCGCAGTTTGCCGGCCGCGTTGAGCGCGGCGCAGGCCTTGTTGTCGGGCTCGAAGCCGATGATGTGCGAGGCGGTGCGTTCCGCCATGACATGATAAGGGGCCGCCTTGTCCAGCGAGGCCGCGCCCACGTCCACGATCGTCAGCGGCTCGACGTCCACCAGATCGAGGAAGGAGAAATTGATGTGCACCATGATTAGCTAACCCGCGATCAGCTGAACCGTGAAAAATCCGGCATGCGCTTTTCAAAGAACGCCGTGGCGGCTTCCTTGAACTCCGGCGTTTGCAGCCGGTCGCCGAAAATCTTGCCCTCGGTGACGATGTGTTTGTGGATCTCCGCGACCGACGCATGCATCAGCGCCTTCGCGTCGCGGACCGCGCCGGGCGGTTTCAGGGCCAGGGCCTTCGCCTTGCTCCTCACGGTCGCCATCAGATCGCTGGCCGGCACCACGGCGTTCAGAAGCCCGATCTCCTTGGCGCGCGCCGCGGTGAAGGCTTCGCCGAGCAGCAGGAGCTCCGAGGCCGCCGCGCGGCCCACGAGGCGCGGCACCAGCAGCGAGGAGGCGAATTCCGGCACCACCGCGAGATTGATGAAGGGCATCTGGAAGGTGGCTTCCGGCACGGCGTAGACCAGATCGCAGTGGAACAGCAGCGTCGTTCCGATCCCGATGGCGAGGCCGTTCACCGCCGCGATCACCGGCTTGGAGAAGGCCGACAGCGCGAACATGAATTGGAACACCTCGGCGTCCTCGTTCGTGGGCGGGACTTCCAGGAAATCTTTAAGATCGTTTCCGGCGGTGAAGCAGTTGCCTTCGCCGGTGATCACGACCACGCGAATATTCGGGTCTGCTTGCGCGGCCTTCAGCGCCTGCGCCGCTTCGCCGTACATGGAGCGCAGGATCGCGTTCTTCTTCTCCGGGCGATTGAACCGAATCGTCAGGACGCGGTCCTCGGTGGAGCAGGCAATGAATCCCGTCACAGCGCACCTCGCAAGATCGCCAGCAGTTGATCCATATCCGCGGCGATGTGGGATGCGCCCGCGCCGCGGAGGGCTGTCCCTTGTTGCGGCGGACAATGTCCCCCGCCGGTGAAGCCCACCACAACCATGCCCGCGGCGCGCGCCGATGTCACGCCGTTGGCGCTGTCTTCCACGGCGATACAGGCGTTAGGGTCGACGCCCAGTTGTTTGGCGGCGTGCAAATAGACGTCGGGGGCGGGTTTGCCCCGGGGCATGTCCTGGGCCGAATAGATGTGCGGCGCGAAATGACCGAACAAACCCACTTTACGCAGCTTGAACTTCAGGCGCTCGGGATTTGAACCCGACGCCACCGCCATCGGGACGTTGAGCGCGCGCACGGTTTCGGGCGCGCCCGGAATACAGGCCAGCGAGGTCTCGACCACCGACCAGGTGCGTTCATGCAGGATGCCGGGGAAATTCTCCGGCAGGGGGCGCCCGTACTTGGTGCGGAGGTCGCCGTCCAGCGCGGCATAGAAGTCCGCGCTGGTCATGCCCATGAAGCGGCTGACATATTCATGGCGTTCGAACGCGAGGCCGATCTCGTTCAAGCATTCCAGCTCGACGTCGAGACACAGTTCCTCGCTGTTGATCAGCACGCCATCGCAATCGAAGACGACGGCCTTCATGGCGCTTATTTCTGCTGCGCCATCTTGCCGAGGCGAAGACGCAGCGCGTTCAGCTTGATGAAACCTTCGGCGTCGAACTGGTTGTAGACCGAGTCCTCCTCGAAGGTGACATAGTCCATGCGGTACAGGCTGTTGAACGACTTGCGGCCGGCGACGCTGGCCAGGCCCTTGAACAGTTTCAGGCGCACGACACCGGTGACGCGTTTCTGGGTCTGATCGATGGCCGCCTGCAGCATCTCGCGTTCCGGCGCGAACCAGTAGCCGGTGTAAACCAGCTTGGCGTAGCGCGGCATCAGCTCTTCTTTCAGATGCATCGCTTCGCGGTCGAGCGTGATGGATTCCATTGCGCGGTGAGCGACGTGCAACACGGTGCCGCCCGGCGTTTCATAGACGCCGCGGCTCTTCATGCCGACGTAGCGGTTCTCGACGAGATCCAGGCGGCCGACGCCAT
>JADZAK010000142.1 GCA_020852595.1 Rhodospirillaceae bacterium | reverse complement strand
TCTTTCAGTTCGATTTCCTTGGCGACCGTCACACCGTCCTTCGTGATGCGCGGAGCGCCGAAGGACTTTTCGATAACGACGTTGCGGCCTTTCGGACCGAGCGTGACCTTCACCGCGTTGGCGAGGATGTCGACGCCGCGCAGCATGCGGTCGCGCGCGTCCGACGAGAATTTGACGTCTTTAGCTGCCATGAGATTGTGCCTTTCTTATTCTTCGCGGGACCGACTACTCGATGATTCCCATGATGTCGGACTCCTTCATGATCAACAGCTCCTTGCCGTCGATCTTCACTTCGGTGCCCGACCACTTGCCGAACAGGATGCGGTCGCCCTTCTTCACGTCGAGCGGGACCAGCTTGCCGCTTTCGTCGCGGTTGCCCGAACCGACCGAGATCACTTTGCCTTCCATCGGCTTTTCCTGAGCGGTGTCCGGAATGATGATGCCGCCCTTGGTCTTGGTGTCGGATTCAGTGCGCTCAACCAGAACGCGGTCATGCAGAGGCCGAAACTTCATATGTCCCTCCAATATCCTATTGAGAGTAAAAACGTTTGTCCCCAGGGTTTGGCGTGCGTTAGCACTCAAGCCCGGTGAGTGCCAGCTAGGTAGCTATCGGCTCCAGACGAGTCAAGGGGAGCGCCCGTGAAATAGGGTCGAAATCGGGCCGCGCAACTAGGTCCGGTCGGGGCCCATCAGGGGGTGGGAGCCCTGCGCCCGGTACACGAAATAGAGGTTACGGCTGTAAATGAGCACCCCGCCCAGCTGGGCGATCATGAACACCGGTTCCTCGATATAGACGGCGTAAACCAGCGTCAGGAGGCCGCCCGCGAGGCTCAGGTGCCAGAAGGCCAGCGGGATCACGCTGCGCTTCAAGCGTTCGCTGGCGAACCACTGCACAAAGAAGCGCGAGCCGAAGATGACCTGCCCGGCCAGACCGACGGTCTTCATGAAGTTCATGGTCGCGAACCACCCTAGGAACCAGCTCATCTTCGAACCTCTTATGATTTCAGCGTGGGGGGCTTGTTCCGGCGCATGAGCCAGAACACCCCGAGCATGTCGACAACGCCGATCAGGCCCCGGCGCCAGATCGTGTATTTCGAGGCGCCGCGCACGCGCATGCGGTGCGAGACCGGCAGGGACACGACACGTCCGCCGGCGCGCAGCACCAGCGCCGGCACGAAACGATGCAACGCGTCAAACCGCGGCAGGGCAAGGAAAAGTGCGCGGGACAGCAGTTTTATGCCGCATCCGGAATCGGGCGTTGCGTCGCCGAGCACCGCGCCGCGAATACCGTTGGCGATCCGCGAGGCGATAAGGCGGCGCAGATTGTCGCGCCGCGCGCCGCGCCGGCCGATGAACAGGGTGCGCGCCGCCTCCGCGCCGGCGGCCGCGCGGGCGTCCAGGAGGCGCGGCAGGTCCGCCGGATCGTTCTGACCGTCGCCGTCCAACGTGGCGATCCACGTCCCGCGCGCCTGTGTAACGCCGGTGATCGTCGCCTGACTTTGACCGCAGGACTTGACGTGGGTGAAGACGCGCACGCGCGCATCGTTCAGCCCCGCGAGCTCCGCGGGCGTGGTGTCGGTGGAGGCGTCATCCACAAAAACGATTTCGTAAGTCACCTTGCCCGCGAGCGCGGCATGGATCTCGGCGGCAAGCTGCGCGACATTGCCCGCCTCGTCCCGGACCGGGATGACGACGGAAAGTTCCACGGACTCTGAGGGCGGGGGCGCGGTCATAAAGGGCCAAGTAGTGACGCCGCCGTCATACACGCGCTCAACGCGCCGATCAAAGGCTTGTGTAAGCTTTGTTTCCCCGCGCGGCCTTGTTCACAGGGAAGTCATGGCCTAATGCTAGGCCAATGCCCAGTTCCCCGACGACATCCGTCCGACAGCCCCCCTCCCCGCGCGCCATCGCCTGGTGGCTGGTGATCTGCGCCGCCATGATCTTCATCATGGTCGTGATCGGCGGGGCGACGCGCCTGACGGAATCCGGGCTTTCGATGGTGGAATGGAAGCCGCTTCATGTGGTGCCGCCGCTGAATGAAGCCCAGTGGCAGGACGAATTCTCGGCCTATCGGACCTCGCCCGAGTACATCCTGAAAAACGTGGGCATGTCGCTCGGCGATTTCAAGAAGATCTTCTGGTTTGAATTCACGCACCGGCTGTGGGGCCGCATCATCGGCCTCGTCTTCGCGGTCCCCCTCCTGTGGTTCATCTGGCGCGGGGCCGTGGACCGGCCGCTGTTCTACAAACTCGGCGGGCTTTTTGTATTGGGCGGCGCTCAGGGCGCGCTCGGCTGGTTCATGGTGGCGAGCGGGCTCGTCGACCGGCCCGATGTCAGCCAGTACAGATTGGCCGCGCACCTCTGCCTGGCCTTTACGGTTTACGGACTGATCGTATGGGTCGCGCTCGATCTGTTCGGGAAGGATGCGCCGGCCTCCGTGCGCCTCGATCCCGCGACCCGGCGCCTTTCCGCCGTCTTGCCGTTCTTCGCCCTCGTCGTGATCGGCGCCGGCGCCTTTGTTGCGGGGATCAATGCGGGACTTATCTATAATACATTCCCGTTGATGGACGGACGGGTCATCCCTGAGGCCGTGTACTCCATGGACCCCTGGTATTTGAGCGCCTTCGAAGATGCGACGACGGTGCAATTCAATCACCGCGTGGTGGCCATTACGCTCGTGATTCTCGTGGCCGTCGCCTGGTGGCGCGGCCGCGCCGCCGCCGCCGGGCGCACGCGGACCGTGCTCAACGCGCTCATGATCATGGCGCTCGTCCAGGCCGCGCTCGGAATATCGACACTCGTCCTCCAAGTCCCGCTGGGCCTTGCGCTCGCTCACCAGGCCGGCGCGCTCATGCTTTTCACGCTGACGGTGTGGTTCGCCCACACCCAGCGCCGCGTGCGCGCGGAACCGGCACGCGCCGGATCACCTCTTCACGCCGAACCCGCGGAGTAAGTCATGGCCGATCTCAAGACGACCGACACGCTGTTCTTCGACAAGACGGGCATGGACAAGGGTTCGGTCAGCCGCATCGTTTCGAACGCGCTGCAAGGCTGCGACGACGGCGAGCTTTACCTGGAATACTGCCAGTCGGAGAGCTTCACGTTCGACGACGGGCGCATCAAGAACGCCTCGTTCGACACGTCGCAGGGCTTTGGCCTGCGCGCGGTCGCCGGCGAAACCACGGGCTTCGCGCACTCGACCACGCTGACCGAACAAGCCATCGCGCGCGCCGGTGAAACCGTGCGCGCCGTGCGCTCGGGCCGCGGCGGCACGCTCGCCGAACCGCCGTCGGGCACGAATCAGCAGCTGTATACGGACGACAACCCGCTGCCGATGGTCCCATTCGACATTAAAGTGTCCACCCTGGCCGAGATCGACGCCTACGCCCGCGGCAAGGATCCGCGCGTCAAACAGGTGAGCGCGTCGCTCTCCGGTTCATGGCAGGCGGTCCACATCCTGCGTCCGGACGGCTACAACGTCGCGGATATCCGCCCGCTTGTGCGCCTCAACGTCAGCGTCATCGTCGAAGACAAGGGCCGCATGGAGTCCGGCAGCTACGGCACCGGCGGCCGCGTGACCTATGGCGAGTTCCTGAAGGCCGGCACATGGCAGGGCGCCGTCGACGAGGCCTTGCGCCAGGCGCTTGTGAACCTGGAATCGGTCGATGCGCCCGGCGGCGAGATGCCGGTGGTGCTCGGATCGGGCTGGCCGGGCATACTGCTGCACGAAGCCGTCGGCCACGGTCTCGAGGGCGACTTCAACCGCAAGAAGACATCGGCCTTCTCGAACCTCATGGGCCAACGCGTTGCGTCCAAGGGCGTGACCGTGATCGACGACGGCACCTTCCACGACCGGCGCGGCTCCTTGACGGTCGACGACGAAGGCACGCCGACCTCGCGTACCGTGCTCATCGAGGACGGCATCCTGACCGGCTACCTGCAGGATCGCCTGAACGCGCGCCTCATGAACATGCGCCCGACCGGCAATGGACGCCGGCAGTCTTACGCCCATCACCCGATGCCGCGCATGACCAACACCTTCATGCTGGGTGGCGACCGCCATCCCGAGGAGATCATCGCTTCGGTGAAAAAAGGCCTCTATGCCGCGAACTTCGGCGGCGGCCAGGTGGACATCACCTCGGGCAAGTTCGTGTTCTCGGCCACGGAAGCTTACATGATCGAGGACGGCAAGCTCGGACGCCCGGTCAAGGGCGCGACGCTGATCGGCAACGGCCCCGACGTCATGACCAAGGTTTCGATGATCGGCACCGACATGAAGCTGGATCCCGGCGTCGGCACCTGCGGCAAGGATGGCCAAGGCGTGCCCTGCGGCGTCGGACAGCCCACATTGAAGATCGAGCAGCTCACCGTCGGCGGCACCGCCGTCTAGCGCTTTTCCTTGACCGGTCTTTTGTTGCGGGCGGCGCCGGTTTCGGCGTCGCCCGTTTCATTTGCCGCCGTACGGCACTCCGGGTAGAGTTGCGCGCCGTTGGATGCGCTTCAGAGGATTGTTTCGCCGCATGGCACGCTGGCACGCCTTATGGATGAAACCCGTTCTAGCGCCGGACATAGAACGTGAATTGAATGTCGAGCGGCTGCTCGCGGTCGTGCGGCTTCAGCCGGTTGCCGCCGCCGCTCACTCGCTGAACGCGATCATTCTCACCATTGCCGCGTGGTCGTCTTTTCATCCGCCCGCGTTCCTGGCGATGGTCGCGATTTTCCAGGTCGTGGCGGCCTGTCAGATATTCGCCTGGGCCAGTCATCGCGGACGTTCGCGTCCGTCGGAGATCAAGGACGAGACCGTCACGCGCCTGTTCGGATGGGCCGTTGTCTACGGCGTTTTGTGGGGCGCCTTCACGACGACATTGGTGGTCGCCGTTCCCGATCCCGACGTCGACCTCCTGGTCTTCAGCATGATCGCCGGCATGGCCGCCGGCGGCACCATCATGATGTACTGCATTCCCGCGGCGATGATCGCATTCCTGGCCTGCGCGATCGTGCCGCCTTGGGCCGCCGTCGCGATCTCCGGCGACCGCATGGCGCCGGGTCTCATTGCTTACACGGTCCTTTATTTGACACTCCTCACGGTCTCCGGCTTTAACGGCTACCAGACGTTTGTCGAAAGTGTCCGCTTGCGCGTGCGGAACGCCGAACTCGCGTACAAAGCCGAGGACGCGAACCGCGCCAAGTCGCGCTTCCTCGCGAACATGAGCCACGAACTGCGCACGCCCTTGAACGCGATCATCGGCTTCGCGGAAGTGATCCACAATCAGTTCAAAGGCCCGGTCGGCAATCCGCAGTATGTCGACTTTGCGCGTTCCATCCATGAAAGCGGCCGGCATCTTGTCGGCATTATCAACGACATTTTGGACCTTTCGAAAGTCGAAGCCGGAAAGGCGGACCTGGAGGAAGAGGTCACGCATGTCTCGGCCTTGATCGGGCACGCGGCAAGTCTGATGCGCCAGTCGATCGACGCCGCCGAGCTTCGCCTTGAGGTGCAGGTGGACGAGGACTTGCCGGATGTCCTCGTCGATGCGCGCAAGATCAACCAAGTGCTTTTGAACCTGATCTCGAACGCCGTGAAATTCACCCCCGCCGGCGGCAGGATACAAATCAAGGGCCGGCGCGCGGCCGACGGCGGCGTCGAGCTTGTCGTTGCCGATACCGGCAGCGGCATCGCCAAGGACGAGTTGGCCGAGGTGCTGAAACCGTTTGTCCAAAGCCGTGACGCGGAACGGCGGCGCGTGCAAGGAACCGGGCTTGGCCTGCCGCTCGCCGATCAGCTCATGAGGTTGCACGGCGGCACGCTGACGCTGGCCAGCACGCGCGACATTGGAACCAACGTCACCATACATATTCCACAGGCGCGCATGATCACGCCTCAAGCGAAACGCGCGTCCGCCTAAATCCTAGAACCGCAAAGCGCCTACGATTCCGAACGCGGGCTTTCGTCCGCCGATCATGGGCATCAGCGTCACGTTTTCATCCAAATGGTCGACAAGGAAATACGCCGACGCATGCGCGATGGCGGCCGACGCGATCACGTCGCGCCATCGATGAAAATTGCCATCCACGCGACTGACGGCCACGGCGGTCGCCGCGAGTTCGGCGGGCAGTCCCCATTCCCACCCGTACCGGTAATGGATGAATGCGGCCCCGGTGAAAGCCCACGCCGTATGGCCCGAGGGGAACGACCTGCGTCCGCCGTTCGGGCGCGTATCGTCGACGGCGTGTTTGAGCGCATATGTTGCGCCAAGGGTCACCGCGCCGCTCGCCAGGAGTTGCCTGAGCCCCGCGGTGTCGTCCTGGGTCAGCGACAAAATCGCGGCGCCCGCCGGCAATGCGTAGCGGCCGACGTCGCCGTAAGTGGTGAAAGTTTCACCGGCGAAAGCCGGGGAGAACGGAAGGGCCAAGACAGCCAGCCCCGCCGTAAATCGCTTCAAACCCATCACGCGCGGTTTCCTAAAAATGACGACCCCCGTTCTCTAGCGCTTTTCGCGCGAGGAACCCCATCAGGTTGTGGTAACCGGCGCCGATTTTTCGCACGGCAACCGGGCCGGGCATAACCTGAGTTGACCTCGCTTTTTACTTAAAAACCAACCGCTTCCGAGGGCTATCGAATCTCGAAAACCCTTGACTTTACAAGGTTCGCGGGGAGTAATTTAGGCGCAATCGAGTTTTGGCCTGACGTTGACAGCACCACCCGCTTCGGCCCCGGGGCCTTTTACCTTGGGCGGCGCTCACGAGTCACTTCCAACACTGGTTGTCGGACGCCGCGCGACGGATGCGCGGTATTTCGCTCAAGTGGGCGCATCGAGGGAGAGAGACGCAAATGGCTTCAGGCACCGTGAAGTGGTTCAACAAGGTTAAGGGCTACGGCTTCATCCAGCCGAGCGACGGCGGCAAGGACGTGTTCGTGCACATCACCGCCGTTGAGCGCGCCGGCATGGACACGCTGGTTGAAGGCCAGAAGATCAATTACGACCTCGTCAGCGAGCGCGGCAAGGCCGCCGCCGCCAACTTGAAGGCCGGCTAAGGCGAGAACGCGGCCCCTCCAGGGCTCGCTTCGTACCGGATGAAAACGGCGCGGCCGGCGGGCTGCGCCGTTTTTCTTTGCGGCGTCAGCCCTCGCGTTCGGACGGCCTATAGGTACTTGTGAGCCCGGAACCAGGCGAGCGCATCGCCGATCGCTTCGTCCACGGGGCGCGCCGTATAGCCAAGGTCGTGGGCGGCCTTGGCGCTGGAGAAAAACATCCGCTTACGCGCGAGCTTCAGTCCATCCACCGTGACGAACGGCTCCCCCGTATTGAAGACGCGGGCGAAGAATTCAGCGGCGTAGGCAATCGGCATGATCGCCGCGTTGGGAATCTGGATCGTCGGCGCCTTGCGGTTCACTTGCGCGGCGATGCGCGCGAGGATCTCTTGCAACGTCAGATTTTCCGCGCCGAGGACATAACGCTCACCCACCTTGCCTTTGTCATGGGCGAGCAAATGGCCCCGCGCGACATCGTCGACATGAACAATGTTGAGCCCGGTATCGACAAAAGCCGGCATGCGGCCCGCGGCGGCTTCAACAATGGTGCGGCCCGTGGGTGTGGGCTTCACGTCGCGAGGCCCCACCGGCGCCGTCGGATTCACGATGACAACCGGAAGACCTGAGGCCGCGAGCGCCCGCACGCGTTGCTCGGCATCGAACTTAGAGCGCTTGTACGGACCGATCATGTCGGCCGCGCTGACCGGCGTGACTTCATCGGCTTCGCGGCCGTCGGGGAAGAGGCCAAGGGTCGCAACCGAGCTGGTGTAGACCATGCGCGAAGCCCCGGCGTCGGCGGCCTCGCGCAGCAATCCTTCGGTCGCTTCGACATTGGTCGCGAACATGGCCGCCGGATCGCGTGTCCACAGGCGGTAGTCCGCGGCGACATGATAGAGGCTCGATGCGCCCTGCACCGCTTTGCGGCGCGCATTCGGGTCCCGGAGGTCGCCTTCGACGATCTCGACTTTCAGCCCTTCGAGATTTCGCCGATCGCCGCCCGCGCGCGCCATCACGCGCACGGTCTCGCCGCGCGCCAGCAGCGCCCGCGCCACCGCCGATCCGACAAATCCCGTCGCGCCGGTCACGAGGGCGGTCATGGCTTGAACGTCTTTTTCATGAAGTACCGATGGTCATGCATATCTCATTCGAGCATGATGCCCCCCGCATGCACAAGCGCCCCACCCGGATCATATTTACCGCCGACGACTTCGGCCTTTGCGATGAAGTCAACGAAGCGGTCGAACGCGGGCATCGAAATGGCGTGCTGTCCGCCGCGAGCCTGATGGTCGGGGCCCCGGCGGCGAAAGACGCGATCGCGCGCGCACACCGCATGCCGCGCCTCGCGGTCGGTCTGCATCTCACCTTGGTCGAAGGACGCCCCGTCCTTTCGCCCGCGGATCTGCCCGCGCTTCTTAAATCCGACGGCACGTTCCACGACGATCTGGTCGGCGCCGGCATAAGGTGGTTTTTCTCGCCCACCGCCCGCCGCCAGCTGCGGGCGGAAATCCGCGCGCAGTTCGAGGCCTTCCGCGCGACGGGCCTGCCGCTCGATCATGTGAACGCCCACAACCACATGCACCTTCATCCCACCGTCCTCGGTCTGATCATCGAGGTTGCGCGGGAATTCGATGTGCGCGCCGTCCGGCTGCCCTATGAAGCGCCGGCGGGCCTGCTCACGCCGTGGATGGCCCTCATGAAAAAGCGTCTGTCCCGCGCAGGCCTGTCCTTCAACGACCGCGTCGTCGGCATGCATGCGACGGGCCGGGTGAACGAAAGCCTCGTTCTGCGTCGGCTGGAAAATCCGGGGCCCGGCGCCACGGAGTTCTACTTCCATCCCGCCGTGCGCACGACCTCGGCGCTCGAGGCGGCGGCGCCGGGTTATGACCGGGCCGGCGAGCTCGCGGCTCTTACAAGTCCGCGCGTCAGCGCCCGGCTCACGGAACTGGGCCTCACACCTGCGTGTTTTCGCGATATTTCGTGACTTTTGCGTACGAAAGCAGCCTGCAATCCGGCTTGCAATCCCCGGGGCCGCCGATAGGATGCGCCCAACAATAAGACCGGGGAACACCCTTTGAACGTCCGTACGCTGACCTCCAACGGCGCACCCATCCCGTTTACGCCGCAATATTTCGCCGCCCTTCGCGAAAGTCATACCGGCCTTCCGGCGGAGACCTTGCGCGCCCGCTATGCCGAGGACGGCTACGTCCTGCTCAAGGGCGCACTGTCTTCCAAGACGGTTCTCGATCTGCGCGAAGCTTATCTCAGCTTGTTCGATTCAAGTTTTTTCAAGGACGGCAACGCACGCCGCGGCCTTTTCTCGGGCCATGAGCCGAAAGGCCTTCCCGCGCACGGTCTGGCGGGGCACCCGGCCCATGCCTTTGTGCGCAGCGATGCATTCCGCGCCTTCACCGGCGCGAGCACGATGAAGTCCATCGCCGAGACGCTCTTTGACGGTCCGGCCGAACTCATCCGCCGTACGCCGCTGCGTCACTTCATTCCCGGCCGCAAACGCTCATCGCGCGCGCATCTGGACCGCAGCTACATTGGCGGCGTCGCCGCCGACGTGGTGACCATTTGGGTGCCGCTTGGCGACTGCCCGGTCGATGCGGGCGGGCTCGTTTATATGGACCGCTCACACGAGGACGAGGTGCTGGAGAATGCGCGCGCCAACGCGCCCAACGACCGCACCGACACGCGCCCCATCACGCACGACCTGAAATGGCTGTCGGATTTCAGCGGCCGCCGCTGGCTTTATGCCGACTATTCGGCCGGAGACATCGTTGTGCATTCGCCGGTCATCGTCCACGCGTCCCTCGACGGCGAACTGGACCTCATGCGTGTATCGACGGACATACGTTTCCAGCGCGCGGGCAGCCCATCGGACCCGCGCTGGCTGGACGACTGGTCCGCGGACGACGGCTACTAGCCCATGAACCTCGCGCGTATCGCAACGCGCGTCGTTCACGCGAGCCGCAGCCGCCCGTGGCTGGTGATCGCGATCATCCTCGCCCTTGCCATTGTATCCGCCGCGGGCGCCGTACGCGTCCTCGGCGTCAATACCGACACCACGGCCCTGTTCGACGCGGACCTGCCCTTTCGTGTCGCGGAGCGGGACTTCGACAAGCAGTTTCCGGGCGAAATCGAACTCGTTGTCACGGTGATCGACGGCCCCTCCGCCGCGAAAGCGAATAGAGCCGCCGACAATCTCGCGGCCCGCATCAAAGCCAACGCGGCCCTCTTCGTCAGCGCTTTCAACCCGACCGGCGGCCCGTTCTTTGAAAAGAACGGCGTGCTTTATCTTTCCACGGCGGAGATCGACGCCATCGGCGCGGAACTCGCGGCCGCGCAGCCGCTGCTCGGCGCCATCTCCAACGACCGCAGCGCGCGCGGCCTGCTTCGCCTTCTCGAGCTCGCGTTCACGGCGGCGGCGGACGGCACGTCCGCGACGGCGGGCATTGCGCCGACGGCAATTCAGGCCGCAACCGCAATCGACGCCGCGCTCGACGGGAAGGCGGCGGCGATCGATTGGCCCGCGCTTTTCAGCCAGCTTCAGGCCGCCTCCTCGCCGCGCGCCCTTGTGATCGCCAAAGCCAAACTCGATCTCACGGCTCTCGAACAAGGCGCCGACGCCACCGCCTTCATACGCGCACAAGCCGTCGACCTGGGCCTGACGGCCGACAACGGATATCGCGTGCGGCTCACCGGCGAGGTTCCGCTGACGGACGAGGAGTTCGCGACCATTGCAACCGGCACCACTCTCGCCGGCACCCTGGCGGTGCTCGGCGTGGGTATCTTGATGGTGCTGGCCTTGGGTTCGGCGCGTCTGGTGAGCGTCACCCTCTTTACGCTGTTTGTCGGCTTCCTCTTCACCCTGGGCTGGGCCGCGATCAGCGTCGGCGAGATCAATCTGATCTCCATCGCCTTCGTCTTCATGTTTGTCGGCATCGCCGTCGACTTCGCCATGCAGTATTGCCTGCATTATCGCGAAGAGCGCCTCAAGCGCGGCTCGGCCGACGATACCGAAGCGCTCGACGCGGCCGGGGGACACATGGCCGAGCCGCTTCTCCTGAGCGCCGCCACCGTCGCCATCGGCTTTTTCTGCTTCCTGCCCACAGCGTACAGGGGTGTCGCCGAACTTGGCGTGATCGCCGGCGGCGGCATCATCATCGCCTTCGTTCTGAATTTCACGCTCATGCCGGCCCTTCTGCGGCTGATATCGCTGAAACCGGAAACCTCGCCTGTCGGCTTCGCGCGGCTTGCGCCGTTCAATCTGACGATCCTCGCGCATCGCAAGCACGTCCTGATGGGCGCGGCGGCCTTGATGACCGTCGCCGTTATCGCGCTTCCGCGCCTGGTGTTCGATTTCGATCCGATGAAGCTCAAGGATTCCCACACGGAATCCATGTCCACGGCATTGGAGCTGATGGACGATCCGTTGGTGAACGCCAACACCGTCAGTGTCCTCGTGAAAACCCCCGGGGACATTCAGGCGCTTTCCGAGAAGCTCGAAAAATTGCCCGACGTCGGCCGCGTGCAGAGCCTGTTCGATCTTGTGCCCGAGGATCAGGACAGCAAACTCGCCGCGCTTGGCGACATGGCGCTCTTTCTCGATCCGGTGGTCAATCCGCTGAGCCAGCAGCCGGCGCCGACCGCGGCCGAGATCCTCGACGCCGCGCGCGCGACCCATACGGCCGCCGAAACCTACCTCGCCTCCCCCCATGCGGCCGAGCCGTTGCGCGCCGCGGCCATCCAGGTTCGCGACGCGCTTCAGCGCTTCATGGAGCGCAATGACCCGGCCCTTGGGGAACGTCTTTCGGACTCTCTGCTGATCGGCTTTGACGATGCGCTTGCACCGCTTCGCGCGATGCTGAGCGCCGCGCCCGTGCGCCTTGACGAGCTGCCGGCGCCGCTGCGCGAGACCTATATCGCGCGCGATGGACGCTATCGCGTTCAGGTCTTCCCGAAGGACAACAGCCGTGACATCGACGCCATGGCGCGGTTCACGAATGCCGTGCGAAGCGTTGCCCCGGACGCCTATGGCCCGCCGGTCGTGATCTACGAAAGCGGGCGGATCGTGACGCAGGCCTTCGCGACGGCCGGCGGGCTCGCGCTCGTCGCCATCGCCGTCGTCCTTCTTGTCATGTTCCGCAGTATCGGCGACGTCCTGCGCGTTCTGGCGCCGCTGCTGCTGGCGGTCACCCTGACCCTGGGAACCTGCGCCCTCATCGGCTTCCCGCTGAACTTCGCCAACATTATCGCCTTGCCGCTGCTGCTGGCGGTCGGCGTCGCCTATCCGATCCACTTCGTGTCGGCCTGGCGCGACGGCGAAACGTTGCTTCTATCCTCGCCGGCCGGACGCGGCATGTTGTTCAGCGCCCTGACCGACACGGCCGCTTTCGGAAGCATGTCGCTTGCCACGCACACGGGCACATCGAGCATGGGCCTGCTCCTGACCCTCGCGCTCGCGTTCAACCTGCTTGCGACTTTGATTGTGCTGCCGGCGATCCTTGGCGCGCCGGCCAAGCGTCACTAGCCGGCGGCTTCGAGTTTGCCGGTCAGCGCGTTCAGGTGGGTGATCAGCGCCGGGGCGCCGCCGCTGTTGAACACCGCCGCGAAATCCGCGCGGCGCAGGGCGAGCTGACTGACCGATCCGTCGAGCAGGATATCGATGACCTGCCACGGACCGTCGTTCTTTTCCGTGGGCTTCTGGCGCAGGCGGTAGTTGAGCACCGTCGCTTTGCCGGTCTTCGGCTTGATCTCGGTATTGACCATGACGTCCGGCTTCTGGGGGTCGGTGAAATCCTTGATGATGAATTCCTCGCCGCTCCAGTTTTTGAACTGCGAGGCATAAGTGGCGATCGTCCAGCCAGCGAACGCTTCCGTGAGTTTCTTGCGGTCGTCCTCACTCAGCTTTTGCCAGCCGCTTCCCACCGAGACGCGCGTCATGGTCTCCAGATCGAAAACCTCCTGAACGACGGGGGCGATCTTTTCCTTACGCGCCGCGAAATTTAATTCCTTACCTTGCTTCATGTTATCGAGCAGCGCGGTATTGAGCTTCTCGACCATCATGACGGCGGCCGGCTTGTCCGTCACCAGCACGGCCTGCGCGGGCGCCCCGAGGAACGCGAAAAAGCATAGAAAGATATAGGCTATGCGGCGCACGGGGGGACTCCTTGGCGGGCTTGGCAGTCGGCCTATACTGCGCCCGGAAATCTGTCAATTCCAAGGCCTCACGGGGATAAAACGCGCGCCTCGACAATGCCCGGGGGAACAAGATAGAGGTACCTCTACCTCTCGCAGCAAGCTTGAGGATCGTAGACAGAGCGCGGCGTGAGTGTCGTTTTAAATATCCTTCAAGGCGTTCTTCTTGTTCCGGTCATCGGCGGCAGCATCTTCTGCCTTCTATGCGTCTGGGCCGTTGCGCGCTTCATGAAGCGGACTCATGCGGCCGACGCCTATTTCCCGCCGGTCACGGTGTTGAAGCCGATCTATGGGCATGACAAAGGCCTCGAGGAAAATCTGCTGAGCTTGTGCCGGCAGGACTATCCCGATTTCCAGATCGTCATGTCGGTGCAACGCGAGAACGATCCCGCGCTGCCGTTGCTGCGCAAGTTGCAAGCCGATTTTCCGGACCGCGTCACGCTGGTCGTCAAAACCAGCGAGCCCGTGGTGAACGGCAAGGTCCAGAACCTGGTGAACGGCCTCGCCGCCGCGAAACATGAAATTCTCGTGATCAGCGACAGCGATGTGCGTGTGCGCCCCGACTATTTGAAGAGCATCGTCGCGCCGCTCGAAAAAACCGACGTCGGTTATGTCTGCACGCTGTACCGGTCGGTGGACGCGCGCTCGTTCCAGGAGAAGATGGAACTCCTGAGCCTCAACGCCGATTTCGTGCCGAGCCTCATCTTCTCCGCCGTGACGGGCGCCGCGGATTTCTGCATCGGCGCGACGGTGGCTTTTCGCAAATCAGATCTCGAAGCGATCGGCGGCATGGCCGATCTTGGGAACTATCTGGTCGAAGACTACGAACTCGGCCGGCGCTTGCTCGCCATGGGCAAGCGCATGGTTTTGCTGCCGCACGCCGTCGAGATTGTGGCCGATTACCCGACCTTCCGCAGCTGGTGGCACCACCAGATCTATTGGGACCAGAACACCTGGGCGGCCAATCCAACGGGCTTTGTGCTGACCATCCTGACCCGCGCCGTGCCTTTTGCGCTGTTTTTCGCGGCGGTTCGTGGCTTCGATGACACAGGATTGAACATTCTCCTGGCCGTCCTCGTGCTACGCCTTGGCACGGCGGAAGCGATTGCCCACATTCTTGGGGACCGCGAGGGACAGCGGGCCGCGTGGCTGCTGCCGGTTCGGGACTTGTTCGGGCTGGTATCGTGGTATATCGCCCTCACGCGCCGGACCTTCGAATGGCGGGGCTTGCGTTTCGGCCTCACGAAAGACGGACGTATCGTTCCGCGCGACAACGGTGTCGTGCTTCCAGGGATAAACTCGTGACTTCGAACGCACTGTCGAAATTCGTTGCCAAACCCGGGCATGTACTGGTCACCGGCGGCGCAGGGTTCATCGGCAGCCACACCGTCGATCATCTGCTCGCGCGCGGATGCCGCGTCACCGTGATCGACAATCTCTCGACCGGCTATCGCGCCAATCTCGCCCAGTGCGAAGGCCGCGCCGACTTTCAATTCATCGAAGCGGACATCACCCAGGATCTCGCGCCGGTGTGCGAATGCGCCGTGAAGCGTTTCGGCGCCGTCGAACGCATCGCGCACTTCGCCGCGCAGACGGCGGTGCCGCTGTCGGTCGAGGATCCCGTCATGGATATCCAGGTAAATCTGGGCGGCACGGCGCGCCTTCTCGAATACGCACGGCGCAACGGCGTTCAAAAGGTCGTATTCGCCTCATCTTCGGCGGTCTATGACGACGACGCACCGGTGCCCGTCAGCGAAACCTCGACCGCGCGGCCGGCGTCCCCCTACGGCATCGACAAGCTCGCCGGCGAATTCTTCCTGGACTACTACGCGCGCTATCACGGCGTCGCCTTCACGGCGCTGCGCTTCATGAATGTCTACGGCCCGCGCCAGGATCCCTCGAGCTACTACTCCGGCGTCATCTCGATTTTCCTGGACCGCGCGGTGGCCGGCCAGCCGATCACGATTTTCGATGACGGCGAGCAGACCCGCGACTTCGTCTATGTGACCGACGTGGCCGATGCCGTGGCGACAGCAGCCCTGTCGGACGCCGGCAATTGCGCGGTCATCAATATCGGCACCGGCATCGAGGTATCGATCAACCGGATCACGCGCACGATCATCGAACTCACCGGGTCGACCTCGCAGGTGCGCCACGAGCCGCCGCGGCCCGGCGACATCCGCCGTTCGGTGACGACAATGACGCGCGCCGAGGATCTTCTTGCCTTCGCGCCCCAGGTTGATCTCCGCGACGGCCTTGCGCGGACTCTCGCTTGGGTCCGGGGCCAGGCCCTGGCCAACACCCGCCGCGGCTCCGCGGCTTAAGCCTCCCGCATGCGTATCTTCAAACTCCTCACGCTGATCGGCGGCGTGGCTATTTTTGCGTGGATCCTGAGCCACGCCGACATGGCCTCCGTCGCCGGCGTGATGGGCCGCCTGGGCATCATGGGCGCGGGCGCGATCCTGCTTACGTTCGGCGTTGCGATGGCTTCGGACGTCATCGGCTGGGCCTTGATGTTCCGCAGCGTCCCGCTGTCCGGCCTATGGACCTTGCGTCTCTGGCTCGTGCAGATGGTGGGTGAAGCGTTCAACCTGCTCACGCCTTTCGGAGCTTTCGGGGGCGAGCCCTTCAAGGCGCTGCTGCTCAATCGCCATTACGATATTTCATACGAGGAAAGCACGGCGACTCTCATCCTCATCCAAACGGTCAACAGCCTCGCTCAAGTGCCGTTCGTCATCTTGGGCACGATCTTGATGCTCAATGCTGACATTTTGCCGGAGCCCATCGAGCAGGCGATCCTGATCACCACCATCGTCATCAGCGTGTTCATGGTGCTGGTGTACATCGCGCTGCATGGCAGGCTTCTCGCCAAGCTGCCTGCCAAAATGGAAAACAGCGAGTCCGGGGCTCGCCTTGCGCGTGCAATCGCATTCCTCACCGACCTTGAGGAGCGCCTATTCCACTTTGTGCGCAATACGCCCGGCCGCTCGGCCGCCGCCCTCGGCTTCGCGTTCTTGAGCTGGGTGCTCGGCGCCGTCGAGATTTACTTTGTGTTCTGGTTCCTGGACGCGCCCATCACATTCGCCGACGCCTGGATCGTTGAAACCGCCATCGTTCTCGTGCGTTCCATCACCTTTTTCGTCCCGGGACACATCGGCGTACAGGACGGCGCGCTGATGGCCGTCGTCGCGGCCCTCACGGGTTCGAACGAAACCGGCGTGGCGATGGCCCTGATTCGCCGCGGCCGGGAGCTGTTCTGGGCCGGCATCGGCCTTTTAATCTACGGCGGGTTCAATCTGCGGGACCGCAAACCCGCTTAGCGGCGTTACATACGCAGGCTCACAAAGCCGCAATCTGGCTTTTCAATACAGTGAATCCCCTTGTCTCCGCTCGGGTTTTGGTTAACGCTTGGAACCCGATACCGGTGAAGGACGCGTATGAAAAGAGTCTCGCTCTACAGCAGCTCTCAACGCCCAACCAAAGGCCGCGGACTGCCGCGGGCCTCTCAAGCCCCTGAATCCAAAACCGAAACCGCTGCCAAACCGGCGCCGAAGCCGCCCGGCCGGATCCGCATGTTCCTGACCCGTTACGAACGGCCGGTCCTGGTTGCGGTCAGCGCCCTGATCACGGTGCTCGCGTTGTTCGTCTATGCCCAGATCCAGACGCCGCAGCGGGCTCTGACGCAGAAGGACATCGACAACGCCGTCCTGCACACCCTCGAAACCAAGTCGCTGCCCTCGGCCAGCG
Organism: Rhodospirillaceae bacterium; assembly: GCA_020852595.1. GTDB lineage: Bacteria > Pseudomonadota > Alphaproteobacteria > Rhodospirillales > Rhodospirillaceae > SHVO01. The sequence goes on along the minus strand of JADZAK010000142.1, from coordinate 10,706 downwards.
CGCGCGCGGCGGCGATCATCCGTCCCTCGGTGGTGCGCGTGACCCGCAAGGGCAAGAATGAAGACGATCCCGATGTCGGCGTCGGCACCGGCGTCATCATCCAGGAAGACGGCACGATCCTCACCAACCTGCACGTCGTTGCGGGCGCCGACCGTGTGGAAGTCGAATTTTTCGACGGCAGCAAATCGGATGCCGACGTGACCGGCGTCCAACCGGAGCATGATCTGGCGGTGATTCAGGCCAAGACGCTGCCGGACGACATGAAACCCGCGACCTTGCGCTCCACCGCCGGCCTGATGCCCGGCGATGAAGTCGTCGCCGTGGGTCATCCGTTCGGCATCGGCCCGTCCACCTCATCGGGCGTCGTCTCCGGCTTGCGGCGAGATTATGTGAATCCCAAGGGCAAGCGCGTGCTGACGAACCTGATCCAGTTCGACGCCGCCGCGAACCCCGGAAACTCGGGCGGCCCCCTTGTTACACTCGACGGCGAAGTCGTCGGCATCGTCACGGCGATCCTCAATCCCACCGAACAGCGCGTGTTCATCGGTATCGGTTTTGCCGTGCCGATCGAGAATGCCGCCGCCGGCGCCGGGATGTCGCCGTTCTAACTCCTCGGCATACAAAACAAGCAAAGCACGGAAACATGAACGACATGGCACCAGGGAACACCGAGGTCGCCTCCCTCATGGAGCGCATCCTTTACGAGATCAAAAAGGTCGTGGTCGGACAGGACCATTTCCTTGAACGCGTGCTTGTGGCGATCCTCGCCCAGGGCCACCTTCTCGTCGAAGGCGTTCCCGGTCTTGCCAAGACGTTGACCGTGAACACGCTGGCCCGCACCGTGCGCGGCACCTTCAAGCGTATTCAGTTCACCCCCGACCTGGTGCCGGCCGACCTCGTCGGCACGCGGATCTACAATCAGAAGACCGGCGACTTTACGACCTCGCTCGGCCCCGTGTTCACCAATCTTCTGCTCGCCGACGAAATCAACCGCGCGCCGGCCAAGGTGCAGAGCGCGCTGCTGGAAGTCATGCAGGAACGCCAGGTCACCATCGCCGGCGAAACGCACAAGGTGCCGGAACCCTTCCTGGTCATGGCGACCCAGAACCCCATCGAAACGGAAGGCACCTATCCGCTTCCCGAAGCGCAGGTCGACCGCTTCATGATGAAAGTGCTGGTCGGTTATCCCACCGAAGAGGAAGAGTTCGTCATCGTCAGACGCGTGACCGGTGTCGCCGCTTCGCTGGCCGCCGTCGCAACCACGGAACAACTGGTCGCGATGCAGCGGGAATGCCGCAACACCTACGTGGACCCGGCGCTGATCCAGTACGCCGTGAAGCTCACGGCGGCGTCTCGCGACCCCGAGCGTTACGGCGTCAGCGGCATGAACAACTACATCCAATACGGCGCCAGCCCGCGCGCCTCCATCAACATGATCGAAGGCGCGCGCGCCCTCGCATACTTGCGTGGACGCGACTACGTGCTGCCGCAGGACCTCGTGGACCTCGCGCCCGACGTCATGCGCCACCGCCTCGTGCTGACCTACGAAGCCCTGTCGGAATCCGTCACGCCCGACATGATCGTGCAGCGCCTGATGCAACACATTGCCGCGCCCGATAAGCCGCTGGAGAGCCATGTCCGCGTCGCTGCAGGCTGAAACGCTCCTCCGCAAGCTTGAATGGACGGTCATCCGCCGGCTCGACGGCGCGCTGCAGGGCGACTATCGCACCCTGTTTCGCGGCCACGGGCTCGATCTCGCGGGCCTGCGCGAATACCAGCACAACGACGACGTCCGCCACATCGACTGGAATGTAACGGCGCGCCTCGACCTGCCGCACGTACGTCAGTACAACGAAGACCGCGAAATCACCGCGTGGTTCCTGCTCGACCTGTCGCCTTCGGTCGATTTCGGATCCGTGGAAATCAAAAAGCGCGCGGTGCTCACCGAGTTCGTGACCGTGATGTCGCGGCTCCTGACCCGCCACGGCAATCGCGTCGGCGCCTTGTTCTTCTCCGGCGGCGTCGATTCAATGATTCCGGCCGGAACGGGCCGCAAACACGTCCTTCGGATCATGAATACGCTGATGTCCCGCCCGGAACTGTCCACGGCGCCCGCGACCGATCTGACGCCCTTCCTGCGGGCCGCCATGCAAGTGATCCGCCGGCGCTCGCTGGTCTTTCTGGTGTCCGACTTCATCAGCACGCCCGGATGGGACGAGCCGCTCGGCTATCTCGCCCAGCGTCATGAAACCTTGGCCGTGCGCCTGTTCGATCCCCTGGAACGGGAACTCCCCGATTTGGGGCTCGTTGTGATGCAGGATGCCGAAACCGGCGAACAGGTCTTCGTGGACACCGCCGACAAGCGTTTTCGCAAGCGTTTTTCGGGTGTTGCCGAGCGCCGCGAACGGGACTTGCGCGCGGCTTTCGGGCGCGCCGGGGTCGACGCGCTGGAACTCTCAACCGGCGATAACCTTGTCGATACGATTCTTCGCTTCGCCGATTTGCGCAAACGGCGTAGCCTTCTTTCAGGCGGCGCGAGCCTGCCCAAGCACTTGGAAGCGCAAGACTCGGAAGCGCAGGTATGAAATTTCTTTCGCCCATCATGTTATGGCTGCTGCTCGCCGTTCCGGCGCTCGTGGCGCTGTATCTGCATGTGCTGAAGCGCAAGAAGAAGATGGCGCTGCGCTATGCCAACATCGGCATGGTGAAGGACGCGATGGGAACCGGCGCGAGCCTGCGCCGCCATGTGCCGGCCGCGCTGTTCCTGATCGCGATCACGCTGATGCTGGCCGCGATCGCGCGCCCGGCGGCGATGATCACGCTGCCGTCGCAACGTTCGCAGGTCATCCTGGCCATGGATGTCTCGGCCAGCATGCGCGCCGCAGACGTCGAGCCGAACCGGCTTGTCGCCGCGCAGACCGCCGCGAAAACCTTCATTCAGGAGCAGCCCAGTTCCACGCAGATCGGCGTCGTCGCGTTCGCCGGCGCCGCCCTGCTGGTGCAGCCGCCGACGACCAATCGCGAAGACCTGATCAAGGCCATCGACCGTTTCCAGCCGCAGCGCGGCACGGCCATCGGCAGCGGCATCCTTGTTTCGCTGCAGACCATTTTTCCGGCCGCGAACTTCGACAACAAGCTGCCGGAGTACCAGCGCGGCTTCGGCCGCGAGTCCATGGGCTCCTCGCTCGACCGCAATCCGGAGCCGCGCGCGGCGGAAGAGAATTTCACGCCGGTTCCGCCCGGTTCCTATGAAAGCGCCGTGGTGATCCTTCTCACCGACGGTCAGGCCACCACGGGGCCCGATCCGGTCGAAACCGCGCGCATGGCGGCCGATCGCGGCGTACGCATCTTCACCGTCGGCCTTGGCACCAAAGGCGGCGAGATCGTCGGCTGGGGCGGCCGTTCGATGCGCGTGCAGCTCGATGAAGAAACCTTGCAGACCATCGCCGACCTGACCCGCGGCAAGTACTTCTTCGCCGGCTCGGGCACGGACCTGAGAGAGGTCTACAAGACCCTCAACACCCAGTTCGTGATGGAGCGCAAGGAGACCGAGATCACCTCGTTCTTCGCGGCCGCGGCCGCCCTGTTCGCCATCGCCGCGGCGGGCCTGTCGCTGCTCTGGTACAGCAGGATCCTCTAAGTCCTGTCGGAACCGTCCGCGCTCGCCCGTCCTTTGGACGAAGCCGCGGCCCTGCACGAAAATAACCGCGCTAAATCCCGAGGCCGGTGAACACCAGACCCGCTAAACGATGACTTCGACGCGCCAGTCGCCGCCGTCCGGATGATGACCGTAGGGAACGCAATGGAGAACGCGGCCCGTGGGCATGTTCATGGCGTCGCGTAGCGCGTGATAAACGCCGGCATGAGCGACAATCAGCGGCGCTCCGCCGACGTCCACCGCCGCGAGGCACCGGTTCACGGCCTCGCAGACGCGCTTCTGAAAACCGGCGTAGGTTTCGGCCTGATCGATTGCGGCGCCGCGGATCCAGTTGCGTAGAAAAGGATCGGCCGCATCGTCTTCCCGCGCGCCTTGCTTCACGCCGAGACACGCTTCGAGAAGACCGTCGTCGGCCTGCATGCCGATGCCGCGGCCCCCCATCACCATCGCCGCGGTTTCGGCGGCACGCGACAGAGGGCTGAAATAGACCGACGAGATCTTGAGACTTGCACACTGCCGCCGCGCATCTTCAGCCTGGACGCGTCCCCGGTCCGTCAGCGGCCGGTCGAGTTGGCCGATGCACATGCGCTCGACATTCCAGTCGGCTTCGCCGTGACGCAGGAAGTAAAACGGGCGGCGCAGGATGGTCATGCCCGCGTCGTCCAGGGTGGCCGCCCCAAAGCCATGCTCCAGGAACACCTCGGCCGCCGCCTATGGCGCTTTGCGGTGAAGGATGAGCGGAACCGGGCTTCCAGCGGCGCCGGCCTGGGTCCAGCGGCCCGAGATCGCCGCCAAGTCCCCCGATACGAGGCCGTCGAATTTTCCGCCGACGGCCGGAATTTCCATGAAAACGGTATCTTTTTCGCGGCGATAACCGACGACCGGAATGTCCTTCGCCGCCTGATCCATGACGTCGAGGACCGCTTTTGTTCCCTCGCCGGGCGTCGTGGTGATCACAAAGATCATGGGCAGCCCCATCCCGCCATTGGAGAGGATGCCCTCCCAGGTGCCGTCCAGCTCGGAGCCGGGCACGAAGCGGCCATCGCCAGGCGCCGGCGCGGCGGCCAGGGCTGAAACGGCAACGAAGCCGGTGAGAAGGGGCAGGACGCGGAAGGCCATGAAAAATCCTCTAGGGGACGAGGATCATAGCATCTGGCCAGGGGGGATGAAGGCTCGAATGGCGGCGGACGCCGGGGGGCTGGTCCGATGCTTTTAAAGCGCGAAAAACAGGATCGGTCCGAAGACAATCACGACGGCCAACGCGTCGCCGAACCAATTCGGGATCATCCGGTCATAAGCTTCAAAAAAGCGGTCTATGTTTTCCATGGCGGAGCCTCACGCAAGCAATCTTTCAACTCCACCATTCAACGCCCCAACTGCGCTCATCCTAGGACGGTGTCAGGGCATTTCAGGGGCAAATGTGATCATTTCGTGGCGAGGTTGCAGGGTTGCCGCGCACTGACCGGCGCACGCGGAGCGGGCCCGCGCGCGGTAAAAAGTTGCAAGAATCTCAGGAAAATCGCGCGTATCTATGCGCGGTAGATCGCCTCGAGCGCGGCGATGACACGGTCGGCCTGCGCGTCGGTCATGCTGGCGAAGATCGGCAGGCAGAGCTGACGGCCGCAGGCGGCATCCGCCCCCTTGAGATCGCCGGTATCGAGATGCGTGAGAACCGGATTCTTGTGGAGGGGCACCTCATAGACCTCGCCGCTGCACTGGACGCCGAACTCGTCCTTGAGGCGCGTCTTCAGCGGCGCGCGCGCGGCGCCTTCCGGCAGCATGACGACATATTTGTAGTAGTTGGATACGCAGCCTTTTGGAATGGGCAGCGGGCGCGGCGCCTCCGGGCGCCCGGCGGCCAGCGCGCTCAAGGCCGCGTCATAGCGCGCGGCGATACGCCGGCGCGCGGCAAGCATGGCCGGCACGTTGAAAAGATGCCGCAGGCCGATGATCGCGTGCGGCTCGGACATACGCCAGTTGTAGCCCATACGGATATGGACGTTCTGATAGAAACCCGCCTTACCCTGGTCGCGGTAGATGCGCGCTTCGCCGTCGAGCGTGGCGTCGTCGGTGACGATCATCCCGCCTTCAGCACTGGTCATCACTTTGGTCGGATAGAAGCTGAAGGAGCCCGCCAATCCAAACGTGCCGGCGAATTTTCCGTCGAGCGACGAACCCTGGGCATGGGCCGCGTCTTCCATCAGCCACAGGCCTTTCGTGCGCGCGAGAGCGACGATGGCCGGCATATCGGCCGTAATCACGCCCGCGATATGCACGATCATGATGCCGGCGGTATCCGGCGTCAGGCGGCGTTCGACTTCAGCCGCCGAGGTCGACAAGGTCGCGAGATCGGTGTCCATCAGGACTGGGCGTCCTCCCGCCGCGATCACGGCGGACGCCGTGGCGAAGAAGGTGTTCGCGGGAACGAGGATATCCTTGCCCTCGACGCCGACGGCCCGCAGCATGATTTCCAGGGACGAGGTGCCGCTGTTCACCGCGATCGCGTGTTTCGCACCGATGCTCTCGGCGAATTTACCCTCGAACTCCTCGCCGAACGGCCCGAGAGTCAGGCGGCCCGTTTCCAGCACGGTCTTGATACGCTCGGCGATCCACTCCCGGTCTTCGGCGGAAAAGTCGATGCGGGTGGGCGGAACGGGCGGCTGTTGGGAAGAGGTCACGAAAAATTCCGGCGGGGCTTTGCGGGGGGCTTTGCGGGGGAGCTTTGAAGGTGGCGCAGTCTGTCGCGGCGCATGATTCCGGTCAATGATTCTGCTATGCCTCGGAAAATGAACACGGCTGCAACAATCGAAACGCCATCAGGCAAGGGCGCGGGGGACGAGAACTTCCCCGTGGGATCATGGCTTTTGCCAAAAGACCTGCGTCCCGATGTCGCGGTCTACTATGCGTTTGCCCGCGCCATCGACGACATCGCCGACAATCCGGACCTTCCGGCGGGCGACAAGATTGCCCGTCTCGAGGGGTTCGCCGCGGCGGTCAACGGCGGCAACGCGGACCCCGCCTATATCAAGGGGCAAGCGGCCGGGGCGATGTTTGCGCGCAAGGGCATCCCGAAACGTCACGGCCTCGACCTCATCTCCGCCTTTATCCAGGACGCGACAAAATCGCGTTACGCCGACTGGGCGGAACTCATCGGATACTGCGAGCGGTCCGCCTCGCCGGTGGGCCGCTTCCTCCTCGATCTGCACGGCGAGGACCCGGCGCTGCATCCGCTGTCCGATGCCCTGTGCAACGCGCTCCAGGTCATCAACCACCTGCAGGACTGCGGCAAGGACTACGCCGCGCTCGATCGGGTTTACCTGCCCACGGACTGGATGGCCGCCGAGGGAACCGGCGTCACCGACCTCGCTTTGCCGGAGACGACGGCCGGCCTGCGCCGCGTTATCGACCGCGCGATCGTGGGAACCGAAGAGCTTCTGGTCGAGGCGCGCAAGCTGCCGAAGGCGCTGAAACACCGCCGCCTCGCCGCCGAAACCGCGATCATCGTTTCCGTCGCGGACAAGCTGACGCGCCGTCTCGCACGGCGCGACCCCCTGGCCGAACGGGTCGCGTTGGGCCCGCTTGGATTTACCGGCGCCGCGCTCTCGGGCCTTCTGAGACTTTGGTTCTAGATGCTGGAACTCGTTGCCGCCATAAGCCTCGCCGCGTGGCTCTATCTGTTCTTCGCGCACCACGGTTTCTGGCACGCGGACCAGCGCCTGCCGCGCGACACGCGGCCCATGAGCGCATGGCCATCGGTGGTGGCCATCGTTCCCGCGCGCAATGAAGCCGCGGGCATCGAAGCCTGCATCCGTTCCCTGGCGGCCCAGCGCTACGACGGATCGTTCCGCGTCATTCTCGTCGACGACGGCAGCACGGACGGCACCGCCGACCTCGCCCGCAGCGCCGCGGCGCCGGAACGCCTCTCGGTGATGTCCGCGTCGCCGCTGGCCGAGGGATGGACCGGAAAACTCTGGGCGATGCAGGCCGGCCTGACGCGCGCGGCAAGCGACGGCCTTTCACCGATCTACTTCTGGTTCACCGACGCCGACATCGTCCATCCCCCCGAAACCTTGAGCCGGCTCGTGGGGAAGTCCATTCATCGTCACCGCGACCTCGTGTCCTTGATGGTGAAGCTCCACTGCCGCCACACCTGGGAGCGGCTGCTCATCCCGGCGTTCGTCTATTTCTTCCAGATGCTCTACCCCTTCCGCGCCGCCAACGACGACAGCTCGCGCATCGCCGCGGCGGCGGGCGGCTGCATCCTCATCAAACGCGAAACCTTGCTCGCGGCCGGCGGGCTCGCGCCGATCCGCGGCGAGATCATCGATGACTGCGCGCTCGCGCGGATCGTGAAGCGCGCCGGTGGACGGCTGTGGCTCGGACTATCGGACGGCAGCGCGAGCGTGCGCGAAGCGATCGGGCTCGCGCCCCTGTGGGCCATGGTGCGCCGGACCGCCTTCACGCAACTGAAGTATTCCACGCCGCTTCTGGCCGGTACGGTCCTCGGCCTCGTTCTGATCTTCTTCGTGCCGGCGCTCCTGATCGCGGCCTGGCCCTGGCACGGCGATTCGGGCGCCGCGCTGACCGGCGTGCTCGCGTTGCTGCTGATGACGCTGAGCTACATCCCCACCGTGAGGGACTATGGCCTCGCGCCCTGGCGCGCCGTTCTTTTGCCTGCCGCGGCGGCGCTTTACGCCGCCATGACGGTGGCCTCCGCCGTCGCCCATTGGCGCCGCCGGGGCGGCGCCTGGAAAGGGCGCACATATGGCGACCCCGGTGGCGACCCCGGCCCGGGAAACAGCCGCCGCTAGGGCCGCCCACCCGTTAGGCGTGTACCGCCCCTTGAACGTCGGGCCTTCTGCCTGGGTGGCGAATCTGCCAGAATCGCCGTAGAAACAAGTCATTGCGGCGCGCCAGAGACCGGGGAACGGGCTCGGCGCGCGGCAACAGGACCTTAAAAAAACCGGAGTGCCGCAAGAGGTTCTCCACCTCGCGTTGCTGCGGCCTGCACACCGGACCAGGGAAAGGCGACACCGCTCTTGGCTTCTCCGAAGACGCCTCTTTTGGACTCGATCGAGTCCGTCACCACGCTGCGCGGCCTAACGGTTGAGAAACTGTGCCAGGTGGCGGACGAATTGCGTGCCGAGACCATCGACGCCGCATCGGCTTCCGGCGGCCATTTCGGCGCGGGCCTGGGCGTCGTCGAGCTGACCGTCGCGCTTCACGCCGCCTTCAATACACCCGACGACCGTTTGATCTGGGATGTGAGCCATCAGGCCTATCCGCACAAGATCCTCACCGGCCGGCGCGGCCGGATCCGCTCGATCCGCAAACGCGGCGGGCTTTATGGGTTCACGCTGCGCGCCGAAAGCGAATTCGACCCCTTCGGCGCCGCGCATAGCTCGACGTCGATCTCGGCCGCCCTCGGCATGGCGGTCGCCGCCGTCAAAACCGGAAGCGACCGTCACGCCGTCGCGGTGATCGGCGACGGCGCCATGAGCGCCGGGATGGCGTTCGAGGCCCTGAACAATATCGGCGCGGCCGGGGAGCGCGTGACCGTGATCCTCAACGACAACGGCATGTCCATCGCGCCGTCCGTGGGTGGTTTGACGGACTATCTCAAGGAGCTCGCCGCCAAGAGGCCCCTCCTCACCGACGCCGACATCGCGGCGCTGCCCGCCAAGCTCGCGGCGGACAAATCCCTCGCCGCCGCCGGCAGCACCATGTTCGATCAGTTCGGCTGCGCCTACGTCGGCCCGGTGGATGGCCATAACCTGCGCCAGCTCGTCGACGTGCTGCGCATTGCCCGCACGGCGCCCCGCTCACGCGCGGTGTTCCTCCATGTTCTGACCGAAAAAGGCAAAGGCCATCCGTTCGACAAGCCGCATATCGAGAACTATCACGCTCTCGACCGCTTCGATCCGGTCACAAAAGAGATCTTCAAGACGAATGCGGCGTCGCCCACCTATACAAAAGTGTTCGCGACGAGCCTGATGGAAGAAGCCGAGCGCGATTCCAAGGTCATCGCCGTGACGGCGGCGATGCCGTCCGGAACCGGCCTCGATCTCTTCCAGAAGAAATTCCCGGACCGTTTTTATGACGTCGGCATCGCGGAGCAGCATGCGGTGACGTTCGCCGCCGGCATGGCCGCAGACGGCCTGAAACCGGTGGCGGCGATTTATTCCTGCTTCCTGCAACGCGCCTACGATCAGGTCGTGCACGATGTGGTGTTGCAGCGCCTGCCGGTGCGTTTCGCGCTGGACCGCGCCGGCCTCGTGGGCGCGGACGGTCCGACCCATGCGGGCAGCTTCGATCTCAACTATCTTTGCTGTCTGCCCGGCATCGTCGTCATGGCGCCCGCCGACGAAGCGGAGCTCAAGCATATGGTCGCCACATCGCTGGCCATCGATGACGCACCGTCGGCGTTCAGGTTCCCGCGCGGCGAAGGTCCGGGCGCCGCCCTGCCGGAGCGCGGCGAAGTTCTCGCCCTCGGCAAAGGCCGCGTCCTGCGCCACGGCAGTTCGGTCGCGATCCTTTCGCTGGGTGCACGCCTGCATGAAGCCTTGCGCGCGGCCGACGAATTCGCGGCGCGGGGCCTGACCGCGACGGTCGCCGACGCACGCTTCGCCAAGCCCTTGGACGAAGACCTCGTCTTGCAGCTGGCGAAGCACCACGAGGTTCTCATCACGCTGGAAGAAGGCGCCGCGGGCGGCTTTGGCGCCCAGGTCCTTACGCTTCTTGCCGCACGCGGCGCGCTCGATGCGGGCCTCAAGATCCGCACCATGACCTTGCCGGACCGGCTGGTTCCACACGGCAAGCCCGAGGAGCAATACGATGACGCGGGTCTTACGGCCCGCGATATCGTCGCCCTGGGCGTCGCCGCGCTCGGCAAAGGCTGGGCCGAACGCGACGTGGAAACGATCGGCCGCCGCCGGTCCCGTTAGCCGCCATGGGTTTTCAAGCGCGCATCGCTCCGGCCGCCATCGCACCCGCCGATCTCGACGCGGTGCGCGCGATCGTGCAGGCCGCCGGTTCATCGTTCTATTGG
>JADZAK010000141.1 GCA_020852595.1 Rhodospirillaceae bacterium | reverse complement strand
TCGTGACCGGCGGCCTTGGCGGTTTTCCAGCGCTCGCGCGCGGCGTCGCGCATGGGTTCGGCGTTGCCGTCGAAGATATCGAGGCAGCGGTCGTACTCGGACATGCGCGAGGACGACATGGCGTCCGTCAGCACCAGGAACTTGGCGCCGTTGGGATTCTCCTCGGTGTCCGTGAGCCACACGGGCTGCCGGGCGGCAAAACCGTCCTTCACCGAACCGTGCGGGAGCCAGCTATTGGGATTGTAGGTCCAAAGGGTATTGGACAGCGCCTCGAGGCGGTCCTGCGAGGCGGCCATCACCACCGCGCGTTCGCCGGTCTTCAGGATCCGTTCCAGAAGCTGGGGCAGCGTCCGTTCAACCGGCGAGGTTGAGAGATGATAGAAGTCGACGCGCATAAAGAAAGCCCCTCAACCCGACCCTCTCCCGCAAAAGCGGGAGAGGGAGGGCCGACGGAGATTAGCCCGCCACCTTCACAGGCACGTAGCGGATGGCGCCCGCGCTGACGACGCGCAGGAGCACGACGTTGCGCGATTCCTTCTTGGCGCTTTCGAGGGCTTTATCCGCATCGGCCATGGACGCGACGTTGGCCTGCTGGATGCCGTCGATGACGTCGCCCGGCCGCACGCCCTTGAGCGCCGCGTCGCTGGTTTCGTCGACTTCGACTACCACGAGGCCCTTCACGTTGGCCGGCAGGCTGTATTTCTCGCGCGCCGTATCGGTGATTTCCACCACGGTGACGCCGAGCGGCTTGATCTCGCTGCGGGCGAATTCCTTCGCCGCATCGGACTTGGACGGCGCGGCGGACGCAACAGCGGCCCCATCGTCGGGAAGCTCGCCGACTTTAAGCTTCAAGGTCATCTGCTTGCCGTTGCGCCACACCTGCACATCGACGGTCTTGTCGATCGAGGTGCCTGCGACCACGCGCGGCAGTTCGCTCATCTTGTCGATGGGACGGCCGTCGAAGGTCAGGATCACGTCCTGGCTTTCAATGCCCGAACCCGTCGCCGGGCCTTCCGGGGTCACGTCGGACACGAGCGCGCCGCGCGCTTTGCCCAATCCCAGTGTTTGCGCGATTTCTTCCGTCACGCCCTGGATGCGCACGCCGATCCAGCCGCGGCGGACGCGGCCGTACTTGCGCAGGTCCTCGATCACCGGACGGATCAGGTTGGAGGAGTTGGCAAAACCGACACCGACGCTGCCGCCGGACGGGGAGAAGATCGCGGTATTCACGCCGATGACCTGACCGGCCATGTTGAACAGCGGGCCGCCCGAGTTGCCGCGGTTGATGGCGGCGTCGGTCTGAATGAAGTCATCGTAGTTGCCGGCCTGGATGTTGCGGGCGCGGGCCGAGATGATCCCGGCGGTCACCGTCCCGGAGAGGCCAAAGGGATTGCCGATCGCCATCACCCAGTCGCCGACGCGCGCGCCGTCCGAGTTGCCCCAGCCGACGGCCGGGAGCGGCGACTTCGGCTCCACTTTCAGGAGCGCGATATCGACCTTGTCGTCGCGGCCGACGACCTTGGCTTCGAGCACGGTGTCGTCCTCGAGGATGACCGAGATCTGGTCGGCGTCTTCGACGACGTGGTTGTTGGTGACGATGAAGCCGGCTTTATCAATAATAAAGCCGGAACCGAGGGACGCCTGGCGCTGGCGCGGGCGCTGCTGCGGCTGTCCGCCCTCGCCGCCTTCCTGGCCGCCCTGGCCGCGGCGATTGAAGAACTCGCGGAACTCTTCCAAGGGATCGCGCTGGCCTTCTTTGCGTTCGGCGAAGGTGGTGGTGGAAATGTTCACCACCGCCGGGCTCAGCTTCGCGGTCAGGTCGGCGAAACTCTCAGGGGCGCTGCGCGCGAAAGCCTGCGGCGCGCCGCCCGCGACAAAAAGGCCGATGGCCGCCAGAGCGGCCGCCGAATGCAGAATCGATCTCAAGGCCGAAACTCCCAAACCGTTACGCGTGAAACTTCATGATACCCAGGTTTATAACCTGCGGGACCCTAAAAAGGCTCACCCGGCAGGAGAATTTCTCCCCGCCGGGTGCACCCAGATTACACGGCTTTTGCGCCAAAACCGCTGAAATGGCTGTGAGTTTCGACCTTAAGGCCGCGGCGGCGTATTGAAGTAACGGAAGAACTCCGAATCCGGGCTGAGGACCATGGTGGTGCCTTCGCCCAGGGCGCCCCTATAGGCCTCCATCGCCCGGAAGAAGCCGTAGAACTGCGGATCCTTGCCTTGCGCGGCGTTCAGGATCTTGCGGCTTTCGGCTTCGCCTTCCCCGCGCAGGGTCTGCGACTGCTTTTCGGCTTCGGCGAGGATGATCGTGCGCTCGCGATCGGCATCGGCTTCGATGCGCGACTTCTGTTCCTGGCCGCGGCCACGGAAATCCGCCGCTTCGGCCATACGGTCGGAGCGCATGCGGTTGAAGGTCGCCTGGGTGGTGTCGGCCGTGAGATCGGCGCGGCCGATACGGACCTCGACCACCTCGATGCCGAATTCCGGCGCGCGGCGGCGCACGGCTTCGGTGATCTCGTGCATCACGGCGCCGCGTTTGGCGCCCAGCACGTCGGCGAGATCGGCGCGGCCGACGGCGTCACGCACGGAGCCGTTCAGGATGTTGCCGAAGCGGTCGCGGAACGCCACTTCGGTGCCGACCGCCTGATAGAAGCGCAAGGGATCGACGATACGGTAACGCGCGAAGGCGTCGACGTTGATGCGGCGCTGGTCGATCAGGGACATGTCCTGGCCTTGGGGATCGAGATCGAGGATGCGCTTGTCGTAATAGAAGACGCGCTGCGCGAGCGGGATCTTGAACTTGAGGCCCGGGTCCGCGATCACGCGGCTCGGGTTACCGAACGTCAGGACCAACGCCTGCTGTGTCTGCTGCACGGTGAAAGCGGTGCCGGTGAGCAGGATGAGAAGGACGACGCCGACGGCGGCGCCAAGAACGAGACGCGGGTTCATTGCGGGGCACTCGCTTGACCTCGGGAGCGCCGCTGGATTTCGGGCAGCGGCAGATAGGGAACGACGCCGGGGCCGCCCTTACTGTCCATGATGATCTTTTCGGACTTCGACAGCACTTCCTGCATGGCTTCGAGATACATGCGGCGGGTCGTGATGTCCTTGTTGGCGACATAGGTCTGGTAGAACGCGGTGAAACGCGCGGCCTGACCCTCGGCTTCCTTCACCAGCCGCTCTTTTTCGGCGGTGGCGTTCTGCACGAGGCGCGCCGCGTCGCCCTTCGCGCGCGGGATGATGTCGTTGCGGTAGGCCAGCGCTTCGTTCTCGAGACGCTCGGCGTCCTGCTTGGCGCGCTGAACGTCGTTGAACGCGTCGATGACTTCCTTCGGCGGGTCGGCCTTCTGGATGCGAAGGTCGAGGATGGTCACGCCGGCCTTGTAGCCGTCCATGATGCCTTGCAGAAGTTCGCGCGCCTGCTGGGCGAGCTGATCGCGCTGGTTGGTGATGACGGCGGTCAGCGGATTGCTGCCCACCACTTCACGCAGCGCGCTTTCGGCGGCGATCTTCACCGTCGATTCGGGGTCACGCATATTGAAGAGATAGTCGCCGGCGTTGCTGATGCGCCACTGCACGACGAACTGGATGTCGACGATGTTCTGGTCGCCGGACAGGATGTGACTTTCCTGCGGAACTTCACGGATGTTGCCGGGCGAACCGCGGAAACCGATGGTGAGCTGGTTGGTCTGCGTGACCTTCGGCTTCAGAACGGTGCCGACGGGCGCGGGGAACCAGAAGTTCGGACCCGGCTGCGTGGTGCGCACGTAACGGCCGAACATGAGTTCGACGCCCTGCTCGTCGGGCTGCACGACATAGACGCCGCTGAGGCCCCAGAAGAAGAGGATGACCGCGCCAAGCATATAAAGGCTGCGCGGGCTTCCAAAGCCGCCGGGCATGATACGGCGCAGACGTTCCTGCGAACGGCGCAGCAGTTCTTCAAGATCGGGAGGCGGGTTGCCGCCGCCGCCGCGGCCGGACCAGGGGCCGCCCCCGCCGCCGCTACCGCCGCCGCTGCCCCAGGGACCGCCGCCACCGCCGCCACCGCCGCCGCCCCCTGGGCCACCGCCGCTGCCTGGTTGGTTATAAAACAATGGAAGAATCCTTCGTCAGCAAGACCATGAACGCCGGTCCAGGCATGTTGGGGTTATAGGACAACCCCGCCCCCCTCGCAATGTAGGGACGGGCTTCGCGCGGCGCACTATTGTAACGCTAAAAATCGGAGTATCGCCTTGTCCAGCCTTACGGAAACCCTTGTGATCGACACCCTGAAATCGGTCGATTCAGGCACCGCCGGGCTCGATATCGTGGCCCGCGGATGGGTCAAGAATGTGCACATCAAGGACGGCCGCGTCACCTTCGCGCTGGAAGTTCCGGCCAGCCTGGGGCCCAAGCTGGAGCCTGTCCGCCTGGCCGCCGAAACCGCGATCAGGCAACTGGCCGGTGTCTCGGCGGTAACCGCGGTGCTGACGGCCGAAGCGCGCCGCGCCCCATCGTCCGCGAACGCCGCCCCCGGCGCCCCGGCGCCGCGTGAGCGCCTCGCGCTGCCGACGGTGAAGCACATCGTCGCGGTGGCCTCGGGCAAAGGCGGCGTCGGCAAATCGACGACGGCGGTGAACCTCGCCGTGGCGCTGGCGCGCCTCGGCAAAAAGGTCGCGTTGTTCGACGCCGATATCTACGGCCCGTCCGTGCCGCGCCTCACCGGTCTTTCCGGTCAAAAGCCAATGTCCGACGGCAAGCGCGTCCTGCCCTTGGAAGCGCATGGCATCAAGGCGATGTCCATCGGCTTCATGATGGCCGAAGACACGCCCGTCGTCTGGCGCGGACCGATGGTGATGGGCGCGCTGGAGCAGATGCTGCGCGACGTGGACTGGGGCGATCTCGACGTCATGGTGGTCGACATGCCGCCGGGCACGGGCGACACGCAGCTCACCATGTCGCAGCGCGTGCCGCTGGCGGGCGCGGTCATCGTCTCGACGCCGCAGGACATCGCGCTGATCGATGCGCGCAAGGGGCTCGGCATGTTCCGCAAGGTGGAAGTGCCGATCCTCGGGCTGATCGAGAACATGAGCTATTACATCTGCCCGAACTGCAATCACCGCGACGAGATATTCTCGCACGGCGGCGCGCATAAAACCGCCGACCAACTCGGCGTTGATTTCCTCGGCGAAATCCCGCTCGACATCAAAATCCGCATGACCTCGGACGCGGGAATACCTGTCGTGGCAAGCGAACCCGAAGGTCCACACGCAGCGGCATACATTGAAATCGCCAAGCGTCTGTGGGACAAACTGAGCAGCGGCCGACGGAAAGCTCCTGAAATTTCCGTCCGCGCATCTCTCGAGGAAAAATAACAGCGCGATTCTTGAGCGCGAAGTCGGCTTGGGCTTAGGGTTTTTGGGCTCAGGATTCCTGGGCTTAGGGTTTACGTATCCCGTGAATGGATAACGCCAGCGCTGGGGTTTCCTTTGGTCCGTCGTTCCTTCCTGCCGAGCGCGAGTTCCATTGTCTCCGTCATGCTCTCGTTCACCGCCGGCGCCGCCGAGCCGAACGGCCCGCGCCTGCCCGACCTCAGCGCGTACGACTGCGCCAAGGCCGCCGCGGCGACGCCGGCCGGCGTGGTTCACAAAGGCCAGGTGATCGGCGGAAAGTATCATGAGTGGCACGAGCTTTATCTCGACGCCGCGGGCGCGCGCCGCCTCGCGTGCATCAGCTTGATCGTACCGCGCGCCGAACAACTTTCGGCGGCGGCCGCGCAAGATTTCCTGAATTCCTCGCTCGGCGTCGGCGCACCGGCCGCCAATGCAAAAGCCCGCGCGCAAGGAGATGACATTCAGCGGATCGATGAGCCGGACAATGTTCAGCCCGAACCGCTGCGCCGCGTGAAGCCCGACGAGGCGGCGAAGAGCGCGCCGGAGCGCGGCGCCGAAACCGCGCCGGAAGCGCCGCCCCTGCCGGCATCGAAGCAAGCCGACCCGGCCGCGAAGGTCACGCCCATCACGCGCGAGCGCCCCGGTGAACACCCGGGCATTCTGCGGCCCGCGTTCGATCCGGAAGCGCCGGCCGCACGCGGTGTCGACGACCGCCAACGCGTGCCGAACACCCTCACCGCGCCGTTCAATACCATCGGCTATCTGTCGGTCACCTATCCGAACGGTCAAAGCTTTCGCTGCACGGCGACTCTCGTCAGCCCCTATGTCGTGCTGACCGCGGGCCATTGCGTGCACAACAAGAACCGCGGCGGATATGCGGCCCAGGTCCGCTTCTATCCCGCGCAATATCAGAACCAGGTGGGAGACGACCGGCCGTTGCGGCCGTACGGCAAATCGGACTTCGCGTTCATCCGGGCCACGGAAACCTGGACCCAGATCTCGGATCAGGACACCTATCCCGTCACCGATTACCGCCACGACTTCGCGGCCGTGCAGTTCCAGACGCCGTTTACCTTCACCGATACGTTCATGCCGGTGACCTTCGGCAGCACGATCAATCCGGTCACCGCTTCGGGTTATCCCGGCGTCGTCCAGGGCCTTTCCAACTACACGCAGTGGTCGGATGAAGGCGGCGACACCTCCGCGGGCAATATGCGCGCGAACCATGTGAAGCAGTATGCCATCGACGGGTCCGGCGGAAACTCGGGCGGGCCTTTTTTCGCCGCCGACCCCGCGACGGGACAGAACGCGCTGGTCGGTTCGCTTTCCTACGCCGACGAGACCGACGACCGCGCGGGCGGCCCCTGGTACGATTCCTGGAACCGTACGCTCCTCACGAGCTGGATGAACTGGACGCCGGCGACCGCCGCGGCGGGCGACATCGGCGGGCTGCGCGTGCCGGGCGTGTTCTCCTCGAACCACGCGACGCTGTTCTCCTATTTGCGCTTTTATAATGCCGGCGCCGCGGCGGGCACGGTGGACGTCACGGTTTCCGACGGCAACACGGGCCAGCCGCTCGCGACCTGGACGAGCGGCACGATCGCGCCGTCGGCGATGATGCAGGTCGGCATGCGCGCGATTGAAAGCCAGTTGCCGGCGCTGCCGGCCAACAAGCCGGATTTCTACACGCTGTCGATCCGCCCGACCTTCACGGGGTTCTTCCAGCACGCGATGCACGAACCCTTCACCAGGGCGCTGACCAACATCACGTCCTGCGATACGGGCGCGGCGGCGCAGACGAGCCTCGTCCTCGGCGTGCATTCGACGCGCATCGAGGGCTATCCGAGCTCGGTGGTGGTGCATAACACCAGCAACACTCCCATGAGCGTTTCGCTCGGCGTCTATGACGCGCGCAACGGCAACCTGCTCGGCACGTACCAGACGCCGAGCATCCCGGCGAACGGGCAGAGGGTGATCTCGGCGGCAACCTTGCAGGCGAACGCATCGCCCTCCTGGCAGCCCAGCGAGATCGACATGGCGCACTACATCGTGAAGCCGCTGTCGAGCTTCTTCACCGGATATCTGCAGCACCTGGTGCACAACGAAGCAAGCGACACCGTCGCCGATGTCACCGCGCTGTGCAGGTTGGCGCCGTAGGGAGAAACGATAAAACGACCCCCTCCCAACCTCCCCCTTTCAGGGGGAGGAATAAAAGAGGCGCATTTTCTCCCTCCCCTGAAAGGGAAGGGTCAGGGAGGGGGTCGGTTTCCGTTCTACGTACACAAAACAGAAAACGATAAAACGGGTTAAGCGGTCCGCTCGAGAGTCACGAAGCTGAAGTCGGGGCCGCCGGGCGGGTCGGCGGCGTGGCGCCGGCGCGACAGTTCGCGCCAGCCGAGCGCGAGATCGAGGTCGAACACGGCGTCGCCTTCAAAGGCGCCGTGGACTTCCGTCAGATAGATGCGCTTGGCGTCGGGCATCAGCGCGTGAAACAGCTCGCCGCCGCCGATGACGCTGACTTCGTCCGTGCCCGTGCGGCGCGCGTCCTCATAGGCAAGCGCGAGCGCGGCCTGGATGTCGTGAGCGACGACGACGCCCGGATGAGCCCACGCGGTGTCGCGCGTCACGACGATGTTGGTCCGCCGAGGCAACGGCTTGCCGATGGATTCAAATGTCTTGCGGCCCATGACGACAGGCTTGCCCAGGGTCATGCGCTTGAAGTGCTGCAGGTCGGCCGGAATGTGCCACGGCAACTTGCCGTCGCGGCCGATGACGCCGTTCTCGGCGCGCGCGACGACGAAAACCAAACGTACGGCGGCCTTGGTCTCGGGGCTCGCGGGGATGTTATCTGTCGTCATCGGTTTGTCGCCGTTCGCGCATATCTTTGACGCAATCTTGAGGTGGAATGATACTCGGGACGGCCCGGTAAGCGTTTGAAAGGCCCGGAAAATCTTCGAATTGGTTGCAAACAGTGGGTTGCTATCGTTCGGCAGGCCGCTAGGATATACCAGTTGGGCGCCGATTGTCCTAAATCCATGGTCGCAGGGAGGAAATCCTAAATGAAACGACTTCTTACGCTGAGCGGTGTTGTTGCCGCCGTTATGACGCTGTCGGCTGGCGCTTTCGCCGCTGAAACCAAGTGCGGCGCCGTGCCGGCCCTGCCGGACCTCCCCGCCGACGGCACCGCTGTCAC
This sequence comes from Rhodospirillaceae bacterium, assembly GCA_020852595.1. Taxonomy (GTDB): domain Bacteria; phylum Pseudomonadota; class Alphaproteobacteria; order Rhodospirillales; family Rhodospirillaceae; genus SHVO01. The sequence goes on along the minus strand of JADZAK010000141.1, from coordinate 2,359 downwards.
CAGCAAGGAAATGGACGCCGTCGCGGAATCTTTCGACGACTATCAGTCCAAGTACGTGGCTTTCAGCAAGTGCACGAACGCGGAGTTCAACGATCTCCAGAAGAAGTTCGAAGGCCTGCTCGACGCCTATGCCTCCAAAGGCAAGAAGAAATAAGTTCGCAATCCCAGCGAACGTGAAGATAAGCGGGCCCCGGCGGCCCGCTTATTTTTTTGGCGAAGGGCTAGACCGCGACCTTCGCGGCGATATGCGGGTGCGGATTGTAGTCCGACAGGGTGAAGTCGGCGTAGGTGAAGGAGAAAATATCCTTCACGTCGGGATTGAGGGTCATCTTCGGGAGCGGACGCGGCGCGCGGGCCAGTTGGATGTGCGCCTGCTCGACATGGTTCGTGTAAAGGTGCGCATCGCCCAACGTGTGCACGAAATCGCCCGGCGCCAGGCCGGTCACCTGGGCGATCATCATGGTCAAGAGCGCGTATGAGGCGATGTTGAACGGCACGCCGAGGAAGATATCGCCGCTGCGCTGATAGAGCTGGCACGAGAGCTTGCCGTCCGCGACATAGAACTGGAACAGCGTGTGGCACGGCGGCAGCGCCATGTCGTCGACCGCGGCCGGGTTCCAGGCGCTGACGATGTGCCGGCGGCTGTCGGGGTTCTTCCTGATCGAATCCACGACCCTGGCGATCTGATCGATCGTGCCGCCGCCCGGCGCGGGCCATGAGCGCCACTGCTGCCCGTAGACCGGGCCCAGATCGCCGTTCTCGTCGGCCCATTCGTCCCAGATCGAAACGCCGTGGTCCTTCAGGTAGGCGATGTTGGTGTCGCCGCGCAGCAGCCACAGGAGTTCGACGACGATGGACTTGGTATGGAGCTTCTTGGTGGTGAGCAGCGGGAAGCCGGCGTCCAGATCGAAGCGCATCTGATGGCCGAACACGCTGAGCGTGCCCGTGCCGGTGCGGTCGGATTTCTTGGCGCCGGTCTTCAAGACCCGGTCGAGGAGATCGAGGTACTGCTGCATGGCCCGTCTTATACAACCCCTATAGTTCGATCGGTAGAGCCCCGCGTAATGACGTGAATCCGCAGGTTTTTCCCGGCCGCTGGAAAATTGCCCCGAGACGTCTTATATTAATGACGCCGCGCAAGCGGCTATGGCGCTAAACCTGCTGTGAAATAAGCGTAGCGGACCCGGGGGCAGTACCCGGCGCCTCCACCATTTTCCACCGGTTCTAAAAACCGGTGTTCATGGGGGCGAAACAGGCTCGACGTGCGTAGTAAAGACAGTAGCTGTTCCCGGCATTGTACCGCCGTTATCGGGCTACATCTAAAAGTGCCAACGACAACGTTGCACTCGTTGAGGACGTCCGCCTCGCCGCCTAACGGCCGCTAGGTAAATACGTCCAAAGCGCGGTTCGGGGGGCACCGGGCAACAGAAGCCCCCCACTCTTGCGCGCGAGTCTCCCCTCGCCTCCTACAGCACCCTGAACGGACGAGCCGTGCGTGGTTTTAAGGCGTGCGCGGTTTTAAGGATTGAACCGCGCGCGCGGGCAAAATACGTTAATAACCCATCGAAACGTTCCACTCATCGGCATGAAACTTGACGACTGAAATCACATCCTTGAGCTACGAGCGCATGGTCGAAGACGCCCTGCGCGGCGTCCTGAAGCAGGCGCTGAAAATCACCGAAGCGCAGGGCCTGCCCGGCGCGCATCACTTTTACATCACCTTCGACACAACCCATCCGGGCCTGAAAATCGCGCCGAGCCTGAAGGCGCTGCACCCGAATGAAATGACCATCGTGCTCCAGCACCAGTTCTGGGACCTGAACGTGGGCGACGAGCGGTTCGAGATCACCTTGAGCTTCTCCGGCGTCAGCCAGCGCCTGTCGGTGCCGTTCGCGGCCGTGACGGCGTTCGCCGATCCGCACGCGAAGTTCGGCCTGCAGTTCCATGTCGAGTTCGAGGAGCGCAGCGAGGAAGAGGACGACGACGCCGGCGATCCGCCGCTCGAGGATGAAACGCCGTCCGACGCGCCGCAGGTGGACTCGATCCAGGTGACGCAAGCCTTGAAGAACGCGCGCAAGAACGGCGCGGGCCGCCCGCCCCTGAAATCGGTCGAACCGGCGGACGGCGAGGACGCCGACGCGGCGGCGAACAAGGTCGTCACCCTCGACGCCTTTCGTAAGAAGTAGAGCGCGCGCCGCTCTTTTTCATTTTTACCTCGGACGGACAACGCCATGATTGACGCCGCATTTGCCGAAATCTTTCCCCTTGCCCACGACGAGACGGAGTACCGCAAGCTCCCGATCGAGGGCGTGGGCGTGGACAAATTCCGCGGCAAGGACATCACAATTATTCCCGCCGC
>JADZAK010000140.1 GCA_020852595.1 Rhodospirillaceae bacterium | reverse complement strand
TAAGTCGGCGAAACATGCGCTTGAGATTGCGCATCCTGGTCTCCTTTAAGGTGCGGGAGACATCCAAAGAATCCAGTTTTCGCTACCTTGCAACACCCCTCATAGGGTCATATGCGATTCCCCTACCTGAAAGGGGAGGGAATAAAAGCCGCTACCCGAGGTGTCTTTGACGGATGTAATCGGCCGCCTGCATCTCGATTAAACGCGAAGCCGTGCGGGCGAATTCGAAGCCGCCCTCGGAGCCGGTGTACAACTCATGAGGCGCCGCCGCCGCCGCGCAGACCAGCGCGGTGCGATGCTCGTACAAGGCGTCGATGAGGGTGACGAAGCGGCGCGCCGCGTCTTTCAGCTCTTCGCTCATCGCCGGGATATCCGCAATGATCACGGTCGAGAATTGGGCGGCGATCGCCAGATAGTCGGTGGGCCCGAGCGCCGTGCGGCAGAGATCATCGAAACTGAAACGCGCGACGTGATGCGCGGAGGCGGGGATTTCCACGCGCCGGCCGTGCACAAGGATGAAGTCGGCTTCCGGCTTCGCATCGTCGGTCAGACGCGACCAGGCGGCCTCCAGCGCCGCGTCGGCCGCCGGCCCCAGAGGCGTGTGATATACGGTCTGCCCAGCCAAGCGTCCCAAGCGATAGTCCTGCGCGGACTCGAGTTCCAGGAGATCGAGCTTTTCCTTGATGATCGCGATGAAGGGCAGGAACCGGTCGCGCTGCAAACCGTGCTTGTAGAGATCGTCCGGATGGCGGTTCGACGTGGTGACGACGACGACCCCGCGTTCGAACAGTTTCTGGAAGAGACGGCCGACGATCATCGCGTCGGCGATGTCGCGAATCTCCATTTCATCGAGGCACAAAAGGGTCGTGTTGTCGGCGATGCCGTCCGCCATGCCGGGAATGGGATCGCCTTCGTCTTGGTACATCGGCAGTTGGCGGCGGCGATGAATCTCGGCGTGGATGTCGCGCATGAACGCGTGAAAGTGCACGCGTTCCTTCTTCTCGACGGGCGCGGTATCGAAGAACAGATTCATGAGCATGGACTTGCCGCGCCCGACGCCGCCGTAAAGGTAAAGTCCTTGCGGCGGCGGCGCATCGTTCTTCGCGCCAAGTCCGAAGCGCGCCATCCAGCCCTTTTTGCCGCCGCCCGGCGAATAGCCGGCCAGCGCGTGCGCCAGGCTGGCGAGCTTTTCGGCGGCCAGCTCCTGGATCGGATCGGGCTTGAGCTCGCCCGACGCAACGGCGGCGCGATAACGCTGAACAGGTGTGTCGGTCACTTCGGTGCGCCGCGTTCACAAAAGCAATGTGCCGCCTCCGGTGTCAGAGGCGGCACATCGCGCATCTTACGGAGCGGCGGAATTAGCCGTCCTTGTTGATCTTTTCAATCAGGTCTTTCAGCGTCTTCTCGGCCTGATCGTTCGGCACCTGGCAGGTGCCGGCGGCCTGGTGACCGCCGCCGCCGTACTTGAGGCAGAGTTCGCCGACATTGGTCTTCGACGAGCGGTCGAAGATCGACTTGCCGATCGCATACACGGTGTTCTGTTTCTTCAGGCCCCACATCACATGGATCGAGATGTTGCTCTGGGGGAAGATCGCGTAGATCAGGAAACGGTTGCAGGCCCAGATGGTGTCTTCGTCGCGTAAATCGAGAATGACGAGGTTCTTGTGCACGGTGGTGCAGCGCTTGATCTGCTCTTTCGCCTTCGCTTCGTGCTCGACGTAGAGATCCACGCGCTCGACCACGTCGGGGAGCATGAGGATGTCTTCCACGGGCATCAGCACGCACTTCTCGATCAGCTCCATCATCAGCTGATAGTTGGAAATGGTGAATTCGCGGAAGCGGCCGAGACCGGTGCGCGCGTCCATGATGAAGTTCATGAGGTCCCAGCCTTGCGGGTTCAGGACTTCATCCTTGTTGAACTGGGCGGAGTCGCCCTTGTCCACGGCCGCCATCAGGGAGTCGGCGATGCGCGGAAGCTTCTTCTTGCCGCCGTAATAATCATAAACGACGCGCGCCGCCGAGGGCGCCTTCGGGTCGATGATATGGTTGGCCTTCTTGCCGACGCGGATCGTCTCGCTCTCGTGATGGTCGAAAGCCAGATGCACGCCTTCCACGAAAGGAAGGTTGGTCGTGATGTCGCGGTTCGTGATCTCGATCACGCCGTCCTGCATGTCCTTCGGATGGACGAATTTGATTTCGTCGATCAGCCCCAGTTCACGCATGATGGCGGCGCAGACCAGCCCGTCAAAGTCGCTGCGCGTGACAAGCCGATATTTCCCTGAGGACATCTAAAACTCCCCTCGACAAAGTATTTCCCGGGCGAAAAGATAAACAGGCCGGGCATTTAAAACAACCCATGGTAAGCAGGGGCCTGCCGGGCACGGAGGAATTTTTGACGATATCGCGACGTAGGCTCACGGACGCCGCCGGCCTTTTGACCCTCATCATATTGCTGAGCGCGTGCGGGACCGCACCTTATGTGGACAGCCGCCGGGAAGCGGGACAACGCGAGCCGGTGGGCGCCTCGACGGCCGACACGGTCGCCATCTGCTACTCCAGCCAAAGCACGACGCCGGAGGAGCTTCATAAGCTGGCCGAGTCGGAATGCGCCAAAACCGGACGCACGCCGGTGCTCGCCGATCAGGCCGATTGGTCCTGTACGCTGTTCGCACCCACCCGTATTTTTTACCATTGTGTGGCGAAACCGCTGAAACCTTGAGGCTTGCCCCGCCGTTGTAGAAGGCGTGCGGGGACGCGAGGTTGAAGATGGTTATGTTGCGTTCCAGCGTCGTTGCGCTGGCCATGGTCGTCAGTATCGCCGCCGCCGAGCCGGTGCGGCAGGCCTTGTCCTCTTCCGAAACATATCTGGCGCAAAAAGCCTATGTCGCCCTGGAGAGCGGCAGGCCGGCCTCGGCGCTCGACGCCTATTCCGAGGCGATCCGGCGCCATCCCGAAAGCTACATGTCCTATTACCGGCGCGGCGTGACCCTTGCCGAGCAAGGACGGTTAGAGCCGGCCCTCGCCGACCTCGACGCCGCGGTACGGCTAAGCCCCGCGGTTCAGACGTCCAATGAGCTGGGGCTTCGCGCCTGGAATTCGCTGCTGCCGGAAACGCATGCGCTTCATACGGTCATCCTGGTCCGAAGCGCGCGCGCCGATATCTTGCGTCAATTGAATAGGCCACGCGACGCGATCGTCGACTTGGACGCGGCGATCGCGCTGGATCCGCAGCGCACGGCGCTGTGGCAGAAACGCGGGCTGCTCCATTTGGAGACGGGCAATACGAAAGCCGCCATCGCGGATTTCACGGCGCTGCTGGCGCGGCGCGACAACCCGCAATGGCGCTTTGCCCGCGGCCTCGGTCATTTCGTGAACAGCGATCTTGCGGAGGCCGAGGCCGACTTCACCAAGGCCGCGCGGATGGATCCGAAAAACCCGATCTATGCGCGCTGGCTGGCGAAGACCCAGAAGAAGCGCGGGATACCGATTTAGCCCGCGCGTTCCACCAGCTTCATCTTGATGTCCGCGATGGCCTTGGCGGGGTTCAAACCCTTCGGGCACGTCTGCGTGCAGTTCATGATGGTGTGGCAACGATAGAGACGGAACGGATCCTCGAGGTTGTCGAGGCGCTCGCCGGTAGCTTCGTCGCGGCTGTCGTTGATCCAGCGCGCCGCCTGCAGAAGGATGGCGGGGCCGAGGTAACGGTCGCCGTTCCACCAATAGCTGGGGCAGCTGGTCGAGCAGCAGAAACACAGGATGCATTCCCACAGGCCGTCGAGCTTTTCGCGCTCTTCCGGCGACTGCAGGCGTTCGCTCGAGGACGGCGGCAGCGTTTCGGTCTTCATCCACGGCTCGATCGAGGCGTACTGCGCGTAGACGTGGGTGAGATCGGGCACCAGGTCCTTCACCACCGGCATGTGCGGCAGCGGGTAAATCTTCACTGCGCCATTGCACTCGTCGATGGGCTTCAGGCAGGCGAGCGTATTGCCGCCGTCGATGTTCATCGCGCAGGACCCGCAGATGCCTTCGCGGCAGGACCGCCGCAGAGCCAGCGTCTGGTCCATCTCGTCCTTAATCTTCAGGAGCCCGTCGAGCACCATCGGCCCGCAGGTATCCAGGTCGACGTCGTAAGAGTCGATGCGCGGCGTCGCGTCCTTGTCCGGATCGTAGCGGTAAACGTCGAACCGCTTCACGTTCTTGGCGCCGGACGGCGCGGCGTGATGCTTGCCCTTGACCGGCTTGGAATTCTTGGGGAGCGATAATTCAACCATGTGCCTGTTCCTTCTCGACTCTTTATCCGGTGCGCGGGCCTTGCCGGAAAACCGGGTTTCGCCTTTTCCGGGCCGCGCACGGCGCCTAGTAAACGCGGGCCTTGGGCGGAATGTACTGAACTTCGTTCGTCAGCGTGTATTTGTGCACCGGACGGTAGTCGAGCTTCACTTTGTACTGATCGTCGACGTAGGCGATCGTGTGTTTGCTCCAGTTTTCGTCGTCGCGGTTCGGGAAATCCTCGTGCGCGTGCGCGCCGCGGCTTTCGTGACGCGCTTCGGCGCCGGTGATGGTGGCGACCGCGCAGGTCATCAGGTTCTCAAGTTCAAGCGCCTCGAGGAGGTCGGTATTGAACACCAGCGAGCGGTCGCTGACCTTGATGTCCTTGATGGACGCGGCGATCTGGCTGAGCTTGCCGATGCCTTCCTGCAGGCTCTTGGTCGTGCGGAACACGGCCGCGTCGGTCTGCATGGTGCGCTGCATGTTCTTGCGGATCTGCGCGGTGGTCATCGAACCATTGGCGTTGCGTAAGCGGTCGAGACGCGACAGCGCGAGGTCCGAGGCGCTCTTGGACAGCGCGCGGTGCTTTTCGCCCTTCTTCACGATGTCCTTGGCGCGCAAAGCGGCGGCGCGGCCGAACACGACGAGATCGAGCAGCGAGTTCGCGCCGAGGCGGTTGGCGCCGTGCACCGACACGCAGGCCGCTTCGCCGATGGCCATGAGGCCCGGAATGGTCGCGTCCGGGTTGCCGGCCTGCGGACGCACGACTTCGGCCATATAGTTGGTGGGAATGCCGCCCATGTTGTAGTGCACGGTCGGCAGCACGGGGATCGGCTGCTTGGTCGCATCGACGCCGGCGAAGATCTTCGCGGACTCGGTGATGCCCGGCAGACGCGAATGAAGAACTTCGGGGCCGAGATGCTCGAGGTGCAGGAAGATGTGATCCTTTTCCGCGCCGACGCCGCGGCCTTCGCGGATTTCCATGGTCATCGAGCGCGAAACGACGTCGCGGGACGCGAGGTCCTTGGCGGTCGGCGCATAACGTTCCATGAAACGCTCGCCGGCGGCGTTGGTGAGATAACCGCCTTCCCCGCGCGAGCCTTCCGTGATGAGCACGCCGGCGCCGTAGATGCCGGTCGGGTGGAACTGCACGAACTCCATGTCCTGGAGCGGCAGGCCGACACGCGCGGCCATGGCGTTGCCGTCGCCGGTGCAGGTGTGCGCCGAGGTGCAGGAGAAGTAGGCGCGGCCGTAGCCGCCGGTCGCGATCACGACCATATGCGCCTTGAAGCGGTGGATGGTGCCCGTGGCCATGTCGATGGCGACGACGCCGCGGCAACCGCTTTCGTCCATCATGAGGTCGATGGAGAAGTATTCGATGAAGAACTCGGCCTGGTACTTCAGGCTCTGCTGATAGAGCGTGTGCAGGATCGCGTGACCGGTGCGGTCGGCGGCGGCGCAGGCGCGCTGGACCGGGGCCTCGCCGAAGTTGCGCATGTGGCCGCCGAAGGGGCGCTGGTAGATCTTGCCTTCCGGCGTGCGCGAGAACGGCACGCCGTAATGCTCAAGCTCGCGGATCGCCGGAACGGCTTCGCGGCACATGTATTCGATGGCGTCCTGGTCGCCGAGCCAATCCGACCCCTTGACGGTGTCGTACATGTGCCAGGCCCAGTTATCCTCGCCGATATTGCCGAGCGAGGCGGCGACGCCGCCCTGCGCGGCGACGGTGTGGCTGCGCGTCGGGAAGACCTTGGTGATACAGGCGGTCTTGAGGCCCTGCTGCACCATGCCGAACGTGGCGCGAAGGCCCGCGCCGCCGGCGCCGACCACCACCACGTCGTATTCGTGATCAACGATGTTGTAGGCAGCCATGGCGGTCAGACTCCAAACGCGACAATCAAGACGGAAACGATGCTCAGCGCCGCAAGCGCGTAGCAGATGAACTTCACGGCGACGATCGAGGCGATGCGTGTGCCGTGCGAGGACACATAGTCCTCGAGCACGACCTGCATGCCCGATTGAGCGTGATGGAACGTCACGCCGAGGAAAAGGATCATCACGGTGGCGTTGATCGGGTTCGAGATCCAAAGCGTGTACTGCTCCCAGTCGGACTGACGCAGGCCGATGAGCGAAACGACGAACCACATCGCCAACGGAATAAGCGCGAGCGACGTCAGGCGCTGCATCCACCAGTGATGCAGGCCCTCTTTGGCCGAGCCGAGGCCGCGGGCGCGGCCCAGCGGCGAACGGAGCGAATGGGACGGACCGGACATGTTCGTGCCCCTCTTAGAGATAAGCGATGAGCCAGGCGATCGCAGTCAGAACGACCGTGCCGGCGATGACGTAGATGTTGGTGCGCTTGGTCGTTTCGATCGAGAAGTTCTTGCCGGCGTCCCACAGCAGGTGACGGATGCCGTTGCAGAGGTGGAAAAACAGCGCCACCGAGAAGCCGAAGAGGATCAACAGACCCAGGGCCGAGCTGATGAAATCGGAGAAGAGGGCATAGGCGTCCGGGCCGTAGGCGGCGGCGGCCAGCCACCAGGTCAGAAGGAGCGTGCCCAGGGTCAGGCCGATCCCGGCCGCGCGGTGGCTGATGGACAGCCAGGCGGCCAAGGGCAGCCGGTAGACCTGAAGGTGCGGCGACAAGGGCCGGGCGGGAGACTTCGCGGCGTGGGTCATGGAAGCGTCCGTTACAGTATAACGTATTGATTAATAATGAAATTTTTGGGCCGAAGCCCAATGATTTCGATCCCCGACCTGTTGTGTACTCACCTGCCCTTATTAAGTCAACGAACGGTCAAATTGGACTCGCCTTCTCACGCGTTCCGCGCGCGGCAGGGCTGCGCATTTGAAATTACGCGCATTTCCGCGCGCGCCCGTGCCTAAAGGTTGCGGGCACGCCTGCGGGGTACAACCCCGCCCCAACAATGCCTTGGGTTGCGCCCTTTCTTGCCGTGATGGCTGCGTTTGTACATTGAACCCGCCGCGATGGAACGTGCCGCGGCGGGCCGATGGGAAACATCTTGAAGGAGGTTCGCATGTTTAAGAAATTTCTGACCATCACCGTCCTTGCGGCGCTCGCCGCCGGACCGGCGGCGGCCCAGGTGCTCGGCGGCAGCGCGGGCGGTGCGCTCGGCGGCGGCGCCGGTGCGGTTGGCGGCCTTGGCGGCGGTCTCGGCGGCGGCAGCGGCGGCGCTGGTTTGAGCGGCTCCGGCAGCTTCGGTGGCCGCCTTGACCGGCCGGACCTCTCCGGCGCGGCGCGCACGACGACACGCGCCAAGGGGTCCGTTGAAGGGACCGTCGATGGCGCCGGCAAGAAGGCGCGCGCGCGCGGCGCTGTCGAGACCGGCGCCTCGACCGCGGCCGGCGCGGCGGGTGCGGCGAAAGCCAACGCCGAAGCCGGCGCCGATGTGACGGGCCGCGCAGCGACCAATACGACCGGAGTCGTGACCGGCAATGTGAACGGCGCGGCCGGGATCGCCGAAGGCCATGCGCGCGGCGCGGCGGGCGCGGCAAGCAACGTGGGTGTTTCGGCGGATGGGAATTCGTCCTCAAGCACCGCGCTTGAAACCGATCCGGCGTCCATGAACTCAACCGTCTCGGGCAGCGCGGCGACCTCGGGCGGCCTTTCGGCCACGCCCGGCGCCGTGAAGGGCGGCGCGAATGCGAGCGGCTCCTTCTCGGGCGCCGCCGGCGCGCGCGTGAAGTAACGCGTCTCTCTCGATGTGATTGTGCGGTGTTAGTTTGTCAGTTCGTTAGGTTCGGTCTCGGTCATGATTAACGTCTATCTCGATGCTCTGATGCTGTTCTCCGGTTGTTTGAGTGCGTTTGTTTGTTGCGCTTACTGGCCTATGTCTTTTACGTCCTGATTGCCTTGATGTTCTACCGGTCCGAGCCTTCT
>JADZAK010000139.1 GCA_020852595.1 Rhodospirillaceae bacterium | reverse complement strand
CGAGCCCGCGCGGCGAGCTTGAGATCACGGACGTGAACCGGGTCTACCTTGAGCGCGGCGGCCTCAATGTCGAACGCCTCGGGCGCGGCTTCGCCTGGTTCGATACCGGCACGTACGACAGCCTGGTTGAGGCGTCTAGTTTCGTGCAGACCATCGAGAAACGTCAGGGCCAGCGGATTTGCGTGCCCGAGGAAATCGCTTTTGCAAATGGATGGATCGACAAGGCGCAGATCCTGGCCCTGGCCGAGAAGCTCAAGAAAAGTGGCTACGGCGAATATCTGATCCAGGTCGCCGAGAACCCGAACCCCTGACATGCAGCCGCGCGTTACGATCGCGATCATAAGCTACAATTCCAGTGCGACTCTCGCGCGGTGCTTCGACGCCCTCGCGGCTCAGACCGAGAAGAACTTCCGCGTCCTTTTGATCGATAACGCCTCGCGCGAACGTCCCGCCGCGTTGGTGAAGGGCCTGCCGTTCCCGATCGATTACCGCGAGATGGCGGACAATCTGGGGTTCGCGGGCGGTATGAATGCCGCGCTCGCGGCCTGCGAGACGCCGCTTCTGGTAGCGCTCAACCCCGACGCCTTTCCGGACCCCGATTGGCTGGCGACGCTTCTGCGTGCCGAGAGCCGTTATCCCAACGTCGCCGCCTTCGGCTCGCTTCAACTGAGCGCGAACAACCGCAATCACATCGACGGTTTCGGCGATCACTATCTTATCACCGGGCAAGCCTGGCGCGGCGTGACGCGTCCCCCTGTAAAGGGCGAACTGGCTTATAGCTTCGGGGTTTGCGCCGCGGCTGCGCTGTACCGTGCCGATCTTCTGCGCCGCGTCGGCGGGTTCGATGAACGGTTCTTTTGCTTCTACGAAGACGTGGACGTGGCCTTCCGGCTGCGCCTCGCGGGCGCGGAGTGCGCCGTGGTCCCCGCCGCCGTGGTTGCGCATGTCGGCGGCGCCAGTTTCGAAGGGCTCTCGGATTTCGCCTCGTTCCTGATCGCGCGGAATCAGTGGTGGGTGATGGTGAAGAACATGCCGTTCACCCTCATGTGCTTCGCGCTGCCGGGCTTCGTGCTGTTGCAGATCCTGGGCGCCGTCAGGCATCCGGGATCGGCGCGCATGAAAGGCCTGTGGGAAGGGCTGACGCGCACGGGTGAATTCTTGCGCGCGCGACGGCAGATCCGCGCGGAACGTTCGCCGGCGGCAAACGCGGGACGCTGGATCAGTTGGAATCCGCTGGCGTTCCTGAAAAGAGCGTCGCTGGTGCGCGGGTAATTATTCCGGCGGATTGCGGTCCGCGAGCACGCGGCGCAACTGCACGCCTACCATGGCGAGACGCGCCGAGCTCGACAGCACCTCGAAGATCACCGCGTCATGGATCCAATGACGCTGGATATGATGTTCCATGGTGCCGTCGGCGAAGCCTACCGTCAGCGTATAAGTTCCGCGCGCGAGGGCCGGCCAGCGGAAGCGGAAGCGGAATGCGAGACGCTCGCCCGCCGGGATCGGCGGCTGCGGCACGGTATCCCAATAGCTGTTGTCGCCCAGCAAGAACTGACCGAGGCGGTCTTTCACGTAGAAGCCCATGATGGGGCGCTCGACGGTGACGTCGGCTTTGATGAGCACCTTGAGATCGACTTCCTGGCCTTCGACGACTTGCGTGAAGCGGTGGCCGTCGGCAGGGCTGAAAAGGCCTGCGTCGATGATCGCCGCGCCGCCGCTTCCGAATGAACTTCCGTCTGCGTTAAAGGCCGACACGCTGGTCGCGCCCGGCTTCGAGGCGCGGGGCGGCGCTTCCTCGTCCATCAGGACGATTTCATCGCTGACGACTTGAGCGGGCAGATTTTGCGCGGGCGCCGCCGGAGCATCAGCCACCGCGCCTTCGAACAGCGAGGCCACATACTGCTCGCAAATTTTGATGGCCGGCCCCTCGGCGCGCACGCGGCCGTGATCCAGCCAGATCGCCTTATCGCACAGGCCCGTCACGGAGCCGAGGTCGTGACTCACGAACAGGATCGAACCGCGCTGCTTGAAGTCTTTCAGGAAGCGCAGGCATTTCTGCGTGAAGCGCACATCGCCGACCGAGAGCGCTTCGTCGATGATGAGCAGATCGGCGTCCACATGCGCGGCGACCGAGAAGGCCAGGCGCATGAACATGCCGCTGGAGTAGGTTCGCACCGGCCGGTCGATGAAGGGCCCAAGTTCGGAGAAGGCGATGATCTCCTCGGTGCGCTCCTTCAATTCTTTGCTGGAAAGGCCGAGGATCGTGCCGTTGAGGATGATATTTTCGCGGCCCGTGAAATCGGGCTCGAAACCCGCGCCCAATTCCAGCAGCGCGGCGACGCGCCCGCTGACCTTCACGTCACCGGAACTTGGTATAATGGTGCCGGTCACGACCTGCAGCAAGGTCGATTTGCCGGCGCCGTTCTGGCCGATGATGCCGACGGTTTCGCCGCGTCCTACCGTGAAGCTCACACCCTTCAGGGCCTCGAACGCGGGATATTTGCGCCATGGCATGAACAAATGCGCAAGACGGTCGGACGGGCGCGGGTAGAGCGTGTAGCTCTTCGCGACATCCTTGGCGATGACGACGGGGGCGACGACGGGAGTGGTGTCAGAGGACATCGGCGAAATTCTTGCGGGCGCGGCGGAAGAAAGCCAGGCCAAGGGCGGCGACGAGCCAGGCGACTGCGAAGTATGTGGCAAGACCTGTCCAGTCCGGCGCGCGGCCTTCGAGGAGCACGCCGCGGGCTTCGCCGACGATGAAGCTGATGGGATTGAACATCAGGGCCGTCTGCAGGCCCGGCGACAGGCGCTCGATGGGATAGAACACCGGCGACAGGAAAAGCGCCCCGGTCATGAGCAGGCCGACAATGTGCATCAGATCGCGGAAGTACACACCAATGCCCGCCAGGAGCCAGGCGAGGCCCGTGAGAAGCAGCACGAGCGGCAGGATCACCAGCGGGAAAAGGATGATTGTCGGATGAACCCCCGCGCCGAGCACCAGCAGCGCCGCGATGAGCACCAGGGTGCTGATCAGGCTATGGAACAGCGCCGTGCCGACGACGACCGCCGGGATGACTTCCAACGGGAAGACGGACTTCTTCACAAGATTTGTCTGCTCGACCACGGAGGTCGGCGACTGGGTGATGACTTCGGCCATCAGCCAGAAAACGATCAGGCCCGCGAAAAGGCGGAGGGTGAAAGCCGTCGTATCGCCATCGCCATTGGACGAGGGCATCACCACGCCAAAGACAAAGGTATAGATAGCCAAAGTCGCCAGCGGGATGACCATGGTCCAGAGGAACCCGAGGCTGCTCATGCGGTAGCGGCGCGAGATCGCGCGCACGAGGAACTGACGCAGGGCGACCCGTTGACGGATCAGCACGGCGATGGGGATCAGGAGGTCGGTCGGACGGTCCAGCTGGGAGGAATGAGAGCTCATGCGGACCCGGGTACATCCGCGCCGGCAAGCGGTCGAGCACCTGGCGGATGGTGCGCGGCTGATGCGGATCGCGAAGACCCAGGGACTTCTGCACCACCGGCGTGACGATGGTGCCGCGCCGGCGGGTCTCGATGGCGGTCTTCACCTCGCGCATGAAACGCGCGCGCGCCTCGCCCGACAGGCCGCCGCTGACCGGCACGGTGTTGCTGCCGTCGGTCTTGTAATAGTAGTCGCCGATGTCCGTCTCGATCAGCGTGAAGTCCGATAGGAAGGTCGCGCAAATACGGAGCAGGACGTCGTAGTCCTCTTCCATCGTCAGGCCGGTGACGAATTCCAGCATGCCCGGCGGACACTGCGAACGGTCGATCACGTAGCTGTGCAGCGGGCAATAATTGTTGTGGAACAGATCCAGGAGATCGGACCCGCTGAAGGGCGGGATTACGCGTTCCTTGGTGTAGAAGAATTCGTCGTACACATCGACGCGCATCACGCGGACCTTGGCGAAGGCGATGGCCGCGCCGGTATCTTTCAGGCGGGCGATCATCATTTCGTAGGCTTCGGGATAGAGCACGTCGTCATAATCGAGGAACGCGAGGTATTTCCCGGTCGCGTTCCGGACGCCGAGGTTCAGCAGCACGGAGCGCGCGTCGGCCGGCTCGGGGTCGGTCAGATTGACGATGACCAGCTGCGGTGCGTCGCGGCCCTCGAGAAGCGGGCCAAGCGCCTGTTCCACCGCCTCGATCTGATGGTCATCGAAGCGCTGCAGGACGAGCACGATGCGCAGGGGCCTATATGTCTGGCCCACCAGCGAGAACACGCAGCGCTTCAGCTCGGCGAGGCGGCTGGCATCGTGAAAGCGGACGACGGTATCGATTTGTTCCGGCATGGCTACCAGCGCATCTCAGCGAACGTGAAATGATGTTTGAAATCGGCGAGACGGCGCCAGTCCGCGAGGACCGGTTGCGGCTGCCCCGGCGGGGCCGTGCCGCCGATGTCTTCCAGTTCGCCGATCAGCTTGGCCTCGAAATCCGGGTCGCCCCATTTGCGGGCGAGAATGATGCCGGAACCGTAGATCGTTTTGAGGGTGCGCGCTTCCGGTTCGCGGTTCGTGACTTCGTGCAGGAACAAGGCGCGCGGACAGATGCGCACGGCGAAACCTAAACCTTTCGCGCGCCAGGACAGGTCCACGTCCTCGCAATACATGAAGAAGGTCTCGTCGAAGCCGTTCGTCTGTTCATGCAGCGCGCGCGGAATGACAAGGCAGGCGCCCGAGGCCCAGGGCGTCTCGAAGGTGTAGGGGTCGTAGGTCTTCGGGTGCTCCGCCGGAAACTGCATCGCCTCGATCAGCGCGCGGTTGCGGTGGGCGCGCATCATCTGCATGAGGTTGATAATGGCGTCGGGATGGAAGGCGCCGTCCGGGTTGGTGGCGATGTAGAACTCACCGCCGGACGCGAACCATTCGGCCATGAGCTTGTTATGCGCGGCGCCGAAGCCGATATTTCCGGCCGATGGCATATAGTGGAGCAACTCGCCGCCCGCGCCCGCTTCGCGCACCAGGATCTCCGAGGCCATGCCGTTGTCGATCAGGCTGATGCGGCCCGCATGAGCAAGGCCCGCGCGTTCCAGCGCGTGGCGGGCGCTCTCGACCACCCGGCGCAACTGCGCGGCGGTGTTGTTGTAGGTGACAATGCCGACGCAGACCTTCGCCGTCGGATCGACTTCCTGGTCGCATCCGAGCGCGCGGTATTGCAGGCGGTCAACCAGCACGCGCGGCGCAAGGACAGGCGCCGGGAAGGTCACGCGCTGCGGCGGCAGGTTGGGACCGGTAAGCTTCAGCCCACGTTCGTTGACGAAGGCGCTGAGAGCGGCCGGCGTGTCGATGGTCACGATGCAGGGCGTCTGAGGATACAGTGCGCGCGGCGCGATCTTCATCCAGCCGAAACCGGCGCGCTCGCAGACATAGAAATAGAGGCGCTCGATGGCGTGGGCGATCGTGCCGTCGATCTGGCCTTTTTCCTCGTCGAAATCCCCGAAGGCGAGGTTGAGATCGAGCAAGGGTCTCAGCGCGGCCGAGCGGGCCCAGAACATGGAGCCCGACGGGAAGTCGGCCGGTTTGTCCATGGACAAGGAATGTTCGCCCATGCGTTGGGCGAGGGCCTCGGCGGCCTTGAAGTTGCCGCCCCAGTTGATCCAGTGGCGCACGGCTTCGAAGTGCTGCGGCGCGATCATGCCGATGTCCGAGCGGCGCGTGAACGCGTCGAACACGCTGCCGACGATCTCCGGCGAACCGATCAGGGTTTCGAGCAGAAGGCCGCGCCAGTTGGCAAGTGCGCTGGCGTGGTCGGAGATCTTCGAATGAAGATGCAGGACGAACGGATAACGGTCGTAGATCTCGCGGAAGCCGAGGAGTTTGGGCGCGATATCGCGGCCGCGGTTCGGTGTGACGCGCACCTCGATTCGGCCTTCCGCCCAGCCCGTGAAGTGACGGGTGATGATCCCGGCTTTCGCGGCGCTGTCGGTGGTGATGAACAGATCGAAGGAGAACGGGATATTTTTGAAGTAGCGCTGGAACTCCGGCGCCAGGTTCTCGTGGTAGAGATGCAGGAACACCGCGAGCTTCGGCGTCTCCATCTCGGCCAGCGGATAGACGAATGGAACCGCGGCGCTGTAATCGATCTCGATGGCGCGCGCGACTTCTTTGGGCAGCTGACGCAAGCCCTCGCCCGGCAACCTGGCTTGCGCCGCGCGGCGGCGGGCCGCGAACCAGTTCTGATAGAAACCCGTATCACGCACCAACGGCGCGGCGGCATGTAAAAGCGCGCTGACCATGCGCGCCTTGATGGAGACGGGCAGCGGCGTGGCGCGGTAGACAAATCCGCCGACGATACGCAGCGGACGGCGCACAACGCGCAACGCTTTCATGAGCAAGCGGCTCGCGAAGCGCATCGGCTTGGTCAGGCGCCAACTCACCGACGCCGTCATGCGCGAGATCATCAGGTCGCGCGCGTCCACCTGCGCCTGCAAGGCCTCGGCGCGATGCTCGTGGGCGCGAATCTGCACAATCATGTTCTCGGTGACCGCGGCGATCTGCGCGTTCATCGTTCTGGCAAGGCCTTTGGCTTCGAGCTCCAGCGCGTTCGCGCGGTGATCCTGTGCCCGCAACGCCGTTGTAAGTTCGGTGGTGTAT
>JADZAK010000138.1 GCA_020852595.1 Rhodospirillaceae bacterium | reverse complement strand
TCCCGCTTTCCATCCGTCCCGATAGGGGACGCTGGTCTGGGCGGTCTTCGTCTCTTGCTCCCGTCACGAGGGACAAATCCTTTGTTTTCGACATATACCACCCAATGATGTCGCAGTCCTGACCGGGGACGATGTGAGGGGACTTGTATTTCCAACTGCCGGCCGGCATCAGCATTTGCCCGACAACGACTTTGCCAGCGTTTCTTTCTCGTACGCTACGTCATCGATCCGCCAGCCGCCGCGCGTCAGCTTAAGGTGATAAAAGAGCGATATGGGGTCGATTGCCCCGGCGCTGCGATTGAAGCGGACGTTGATCGTCGCGGCCCGCCGTGTGCTGTTCACAAGCGTGAACGACAGGTCCGTGATGTCGTAGTCATTGCCGGGCACGATGTAATCAATATCCAGAAAATCCATGCCGTATTTCTTCGCATAGCAGCGCTCCATACGCAGCGCCCTGGAATGAATACGGGAAGTATAGAACGCGGGCCTGCGTTGGGGATCGATGAATGCGCCGACGTCTGGATCGGGCAAGGTGTATATGCGCCGCACCAGCGCTTCCGGCGCGCTGATCTCTACGGGCACAACAAGTGGCGTGCGCTCCGGAGGCGTTGCATCGCCGTCCGCCACCCAACTCATAGCGACGAACGCAGCAAGCCCCAGACGACGTGCGGGTCGCGCGTCTGAGCGGCGTTTAGGTGTCAATCCAGCACCTGCCCGCCTGGCGCAGCAGCGGGGGGCGGTGTGCCGGAGGATTCGATGGGAACCGCGTGACTCGAAGCCGAGGGTCCGGGCCCGGTCATCGCTCCCGGTGCGTAGACAGTCAGCGCCGGAATGAGTTTTCCGTCCACATCGGGATAGGGGACGGGCGCCTTTGGCGGCGGAGTCCGCTTCAGGCTTGCTTCCAGCTCATCGACCTTCGACTCCGTGAGATATGCGAGTTTCGTCAAGTTTGCATATAGAGGACGAAAAGCTGCCGGATGCATGTAGACAATGACGCTCGCCACATCTTTAAGGCCCCCGTTAGCCAATAAATAGTCGTATGCGCTGTCGGATGATTTTTCGATCGCGATGGCCGCGCCCCGCAGCATAAAAGGAACGCTATTGAATGTATCGCGATTGGAATCTGCGGGCGCTTTGGCTGCAAATTCGGGGATCAAGGGCTCGAGTTTGTCAGCCGCTTGGCGTGCAACAATCGGATTTCCCGCCTGCGCCGCATATATGCCGAAATTCATCCACAAATCGATCGCTCTTTGCAAATCACTGAAGGCGGCGCCTTGATTGTAGCGCATCTGAAAGGTGACGGCGGCATGCCGCAACACTTCGCCCAAATGTGATATCGGCAGCTCCCGCTCGCCAGCCGCCACTCCGCGGGACAGGAACCCGAGTTGTGCCCGCGCTGCGTCCGCCCATTCGGGTGGCATTGTTGAAATGATATCCTTGAGTTCCTTCACACCCGCCTCGGCGAAGCCGGTTTCGATCAGGTCGACCGCTTTGGCGTATCTGTTGGCCGTCGCGGTCAGAGCATCGGCCGGAGCATCATGCGCTATCACCCGGCGTTTGGTGATCGCGATGGTATTGTAGGCGCCCGGCAGAAAACCCGTGGCAAAGAGCGTTTCATCCTTTTCCAATCGTCCCGCATATTCCCGTTGCTCGACAAGAACCGGTCCGGCCCCGGGGCCGACAATCCGCCAAGCAGGCCGAATATCGTAACTGAATAGTATCCGGCCATCATCGCTGACAGCGTTGAACTGAGACTGCCCTACATAGGCACGCGGCGGTTTCTTCGCTTTGACGGCTTCACCAAATACTTGGCCCTCCCACTCCGGGGATAGGCCATCGCCGCCCATGAGTAGATGTGAGCCGACCGCTGTTGCGCGGGAGAGGTGCATCCCCTCGGACAGGTAGTTGCCTGTGTCTGCATGATGCTTGGCGTTCGCTGGCCGGTGCGGCGCGTAGTGATATTCAATACGGTTTGTGGCGAGATTGATGCGCCACACCTGTATCCCACCCGACTTGTCGAATGGTGTTTCGTTTTCAAGGCCCGAACCGGTTTTATTGGTCGTGGCATAGGCGTAGCCGGACGCCAGCATCGTGTTGTCGGATGAGATTGAGAAACCGTCGATCTGGGCGCGGCCGGGGAAGGCTCCCGGGGAACGTGATGTCGGGCCAAGCGCAATCTCCTGGATCCTCTTCAGTTGTCCGTCGAACGCATAAATGCGGCTAAATTCGTCGTGATAGGTAATGGTGTTATTGGCGCCAAAGCCGACCAAAGCGTTTTCGGTGCAGACGTACAGGCGCTGGCCGTCGGGCGAGAACGCGATGCCGCAGGGCCGCGTGCCCGGCACGATCGCGAGATCCTTCTTCGTATCCTTCAGCGATGCGAGGGCCTTTCCCCGCCAGTCCATGACAATCAGCCGTTCGCAAGCATCGAAACCGCCCTCAGCATGACCGCAATCCAGCCGGGCGATGCGGTCGCCGCTCGGCGATAAAGCAAACGACTTTTTGAGGGATGCGAAATCTTTGTTGATTTCATTATACGGATACTGCGCCCGCGTCCGTGTCGGCGTGCGAAGGTCTTTCAGTTCGATCCGCCCCACCGGAGTCGCGTCGTTTCCCGTGATCCGCCACCCGCGCAGCATGGTTTTTCCACGCTCGGTCGCGAAGGTCGCGAAGGTCGTCCCATCACGGGACAGGATCGCATCCGTTACCTGATTTTGCGCCGCATAGGCGCTGTAGGTTTCATCCTTCGCCGCCGCCATCGCACCCGCGGCATGGAATGTAACAAGCGCCGCCGCGCAAATGGGCAAGAGCGATGGAAAAGGAGGGCGCATTGGCTACTCCATAAATAGTTGTGTTTCAGGTCAAAATTTCTATTCTTGAGTAATTATTCCGAAGTCGCGCCGTCAACGCAAGCACGCTGTCCTGCCGGGAACCAGAGAGGAGGCTGAGAGTTGCAGAAGGAAATTCAACGGAGAACTCTCGTCCTGCGCCCGGCGACCCAAAAGGCCGCGCTGCTCATCGCTATAGCGGCCGTTGGTCTGCCAGCCCTTTGTAACACCGCTGTCGCTCAATCGCCGGCGGCACCGGATCGAATCGACGCCCTCGTTCACGAGCATAAGGCGCTGCTTGCGCGGCTTGACGAATTTGATCGCAGTGTTCGCGTGCGCGTCGAGCGCGGCTTGCGCGATCAGATCGAGGCGTGGCGCCTTGGTCTCGATGACCTCGATGGTGCCGAGTATCAGAAACGTTTGTCGCAGGCGCTGGAAGCGGCCGGTCGCTACGGTCTCGACGTCGAGCGTATGCGCCGCTTGCATGATTTGACCAAGACCGCGCTATTGCGTGCCGATCTCGCCCAACCGGGTGCGCGTCATCCCGACGTGGTCAAAGGGCCATCGGGGGCGTTAGCCGCTTTCAGGGATTGGGCGGGCCGCGAACAAGTGCGCGACGCCGAGGCCGCCGCCGCGGTTCAGGAACATCGCACGGAACTGCATCGCAAAGTGTCGCTCGCCTATATGGAGGCGTTGCTTGAGCGCGACCCCAGCGCGGCCATGGCCAAGTTCCGCGCCTATTCCGATGCGCTGCGGCAGATTCTTGCCGCCGACGCGGACGCGCTCGTCGCAGAGGCGGAGATGATCCACGCCGAACTCGAATACGTGCAGTCGGTCGGATCGGGTGTGCCGCTGCTGGGTGAAGCTTTTGACGTGGCCGCACTTTTGGAAGGTAAGCAGCCCCTGACGGGCGAGACATTGGGGGCGCTCGACTGGTGTTTCGCGCTTGTCGGTGTAGCAACCGGCCCCGTCGGTCAACTCATCGGACGCATCCCTGGTGTCGACCGTCTCATTGCGCGCATGGTGACGCTGGCCGAACATGCGGTCGAACCTCTCGTCGCCACGGGGCGTTACCAGGCGGACCAGTTGCGGGCTTTTGTCGCGCGATTCTCCGGCGAAGCCAGATTACAGGCCGCCCTCCGCGACGAGGGCCGGCGCGCGCTTGCCGTGCAGTCGGATCAGGTGGTCAGCCGTTTCAAGGCCAGCGGCGCTGGCGCGGCCGCGAATAAGGCATGGGCGGAGGCGAATGCGCAGGGCGCCGCCAAGGTCTCAGGTTTGGCCAAAGCGGCCGCAAGCAAGGCAACACCATCCGAGTTGCTCAACGACATGGCCTTTCTGGAAGCCTATAAAGCGGTCCGCCAGGACAAGCGCGCGATCGCGGCCTTGAAGGAATCGGACCCCGCCCTGCGGGAAAAGATTTTCCTTGTCGAGGAGCACTTGTTCGGCAAGGTCACGCAAGACGCGGCGAACAATCTGGTCAACAGGGGCGACGGACTTGTCGATCAGTTGGCGATCCGTGAATTGTCGTTCGATCTGTCCGCCGCGCTCCGCGGTGGCGCGGCGTCGGACGAAGCGAAAGTTGCGGCGGAACAACTTCGCTCGGCCTTGCTCAAGCAGGCGGCGGAGAAAGGCTTGCTTACCGGCGCTAAATCCGGCGAGAGCGTTCTTGTCGCCAGAAAGATTCAGGATAAAGCGACCGGGGCCGTAAATACGGTGACGCATCAAGCGCAATTGTCCGAGATCAAGCCGTTCAACATCGAGGATCTGATCGACCCCGATAATTTGCGGATCGAGGTTTTCAACGCCAGCAACAAGCCGCCCAAGCTTGGCGACATCGGTTCGGATCGCGACATCACCTATTTGCTCGTGCTCAAGGACGGCACGAAAATCGATGTGCCGCATGAGTTCGTCGCCACCCACTACAACAAGAGTCTCTATGTGGCGACCCATCCGGGCGGCCTCCCCATGGGCGGTGTCGCCGAGACAAAGGCTTTGGTGGACGATTTTGCCAAACAGATGGATCACACCGTGACGGACAGCTTCTCCGGTGACGCATACCGCCCGGACGTGGGGATTGGAGAATTTTTAGGCTCCAAGACGCCGCCCCGTCTCGGCGGCGCGGCGGCCCAGGACGTGGGCGATACGTTCGCCTTCAAGGGCGTGGAATGGTTCGAACGCGGCGAAGAGATCATGGGAGCGAACCCCGTGCGGGGCCTCGACCACATGGCCGAAGGGATGCGACAGCTTACCAAGCAGCACGACAATTTAATCGTAAAGCGCCTCGACGCGCGCGGCCTTACCGAAACCGCGAACGTTCCCACCAAGCTCGGCCACGCGGTCGAGGTGATGAAGCGCGTGACAACGCCGCGCCATGAGCTTCCTTTTGGCGTCCCGCCGCTGAGCCCTGCTGAAGCCGAAGCCGCAATCAAGGCCATGGGCTTTAAGGATATGCGCGATGTGGCGTGGCAGCACGGCCAGTTCTTCGAGGCGCTTGAGAAAACCGGAATAGGTCCGGCGGCGGTGGCGCAATGATGATGCGGTATTTCCAAAAGGCCGTGGCGCTGGTGGCGGTCTCGTTGTGTATCTGCGGCGCCGCCTCCGCGCAGACGCCGCAAGCTCCCGACGGCGCGCAGATGGAGCGCGAGGTCACGTCCTTGCAGTCCGAATTGGCCGCGGCCACGGCGCGCATGACCGAACTGGAAGGGGTCTATGGCGATCTTCCGTGGACACGGGACAAGACCGACGAATTCGTCGCGCTGGGCCGGAGTGTCGATGCCCTGCGCGCGCAAATTATCGCAATCGGCGCGCGGTTGGCTGGTCTGACTGCGGCGAATGCCGCCGTCGCCGCAAACGTGTCGGTCGCGCCGCTGCGCGCCAGCCTCGATACCTATGGCGGCCCACCGCTTCCGGCCACGGTGGCGGAAGGCGCGGCGCTCGCGTTCGAGACGACGGTGCGCCACCCCGCCGGGGATTCGCCGCATATCGCCAATCTTTCCTGGCGCGTATTGGATAGCGCCGGGAGGCCGCTGCCCGGCATAGCCAATGACCAACAGGTCGCCGAGTCCGGTACAACAAAATCCTACGGTTTCACCTTTCGTCTAGGGGACTTTCCAAACGGAAAGTACCGCATGGTTTTCACGTACACCCCTGTTCTCGATCAAACCCAGGCGGTGACGGTTGAAAGCGGCTTTACGATATCCCAGCCGATCCGCATCGCGCGGGTGGTGGTGTCGCCGGACACCGCCGCGACACAGCATGCCAATACCCTGTATGTCGAACAGGTTCCGCATCTGTTTGTCTATTTCAGCGCTGGCGATCTGTCTGCCGTCTCGGTCGATTTTGTCCTGCGCGCGGCCGACGGGTCCGAACGATACCGGAAGCGGGTGGAGCGCCCGCTCAAGCCGGGTGAAGCCGAAACCCGCGTCGGACTGCTGCCCGATCCGGGAATTGTACGGGAGGGCGACGATCTGGTGTTTTCCGCGACTCTGATCGGCCCTGACGGTTTTGCGGTGTCGCGAGAAGTACCATTCGCGGTACGCGGGCACACGGCGAGCATAAATTTGGCGGCGCGGCTGACATCCAACGAGCCCGTTCCTTTCAGCATTGAGGCGCCTTCGTACTTTACGCCGCCGCTGCGTGTTGAATTGTCACCGTCGAGCGCTACGGCGAGCCTGACCGGAGCCACCAGCGGGACACTGGTTGCGATTGGCGATGGCGATGGGGCGTTGCGGGCCATGGTTACCGACGCGCAAGGCCGTATCGCACGGGCGAGAGCATCCTTTGTCATCGTGCCCGCGCAACCGCCCGCTGTGGCGGCTACGCCGCCGGCGCAATCTAATGCCTGGGTGACGGCCTTGGATTCCACCCAAACCCCGCAGTCAGATGACTGGGTGACGGCCTTGGATTCCACCCAGCCCGCGCAAGCACCGCCTCCACCCGAGCCGCCTCAGCCTGCTGGACCGACGATCGCTGAGGCCCTGGCGACATTTCAGAGTCAGGTCGCGCAAATCCAAGCCGACAAGCAGGCCGGGCTCGACGCTATTCAAGATAAGCAGCAGACCGAAATGCAGAATTTCCTGCAGAAGCAGCAGGGCGCACAAAACACGTTAAGCGCGCAAGGCAAGGCCGGTGCGGCAACGGTCTATTGGGTGGTGTATGTCGAAGATATTTGTGGCCCTCAAAACGGTCTCGGTTGCCCTTCGGTATCGGTCACGAGCGGCCCTCAGCCTCCTGCCACCGGATTCTCGAACCCGAACCCCTCTGCCCCGGGGCGCTTTCTGCGCGTGACGAAAGCCTATGGGACGCTCAGCGCCCAGGAAGCCCAACGTATCGCCGCCGGTATTCAGAACCGCACCCTGAGCACCAGCGATTATTTCCCGATCACGCGACGGAGTGTCCAAGGATACGAAGGTTTTTCGGGACCACTCGTCCGTCATGGCCCCGGTGTGCAGGCGCGTTGAGATTGACGCGTTGCCCTCTCTAACGTGGAAGTGCGCTCTTAAAGTTGATGCATATGAGGAGTGAAATATGAGTAGACAGGCTTTGCTGGTGGCGTTCGGGCTTGTGATCTTGTCCGGTTGCGGCGGGACTTCCTCATACAATCTGGTGGAACCCGGGTCTCTGCGGCAAGGCGAGAAATCCGCTCTCATTGAGGTGCCCAAGAACGTCACTGTCATGATCCTTGAGATCGACGGTAAGCGCGGCGACAATACTCAATTTGAATATCTTGGCCCTGTTTTTAATAACACAGTTGACCTTTCTGTTTCGGTGGCGGTGGCCCCAGGATCGCACAAGATGCGCGTTGCCTGCGTCTACCGGCCCGGCGTTTTTGTTCAGACGCAATACCGTGTGCGAGAGGTTGCGCTCAATCTTAAACCTGGCGAAGTCATTTCACTATTCGCACCGGAGCAGGAAAAGGCGGTTCGCGAAGGCTTAAGTCTTCCCCGCACATCGTCTTGCCCCATTCGTGTCAAAAGCAGCCTTGGACGGGAGGCGGTCCTCCCTGATCCCGGCGATTGATCAAGGGGTTTGTTAGAAACGCAGGGGCGAAAGGTTGTCTCCAGCGCCAGCGCAATTTTCGAATCAGTGTGTATGAGGACTGAAATATGAGCAGACAGGCTTTGCTGGTGGGGTTTGGGCTACTGATCTTGTCCGGTTGCGGCGGGACTTCCTCATACAATCTGGTGGAACCCGGGTCTCTGCGGCAAGGCGAGGAGTCGGCGCTCATCGAGGTGCCGGTCAATGTAAGCGTGATGATTCTTGAGATCGACGGTAAGCGCGGCGACAACTCCCAGGCGGAACGCCTCGGACCAGTTTTCAACAATACGTTTACACAATCCGCTTCAGTGGAAGTGGCGCCCGGGCCGCATAAGATTCGCGTTGCCTGCTTCTATGTGCCCGGCATCGGCATACCGGGCGAATACCGCGTGCGTGAAATTGCGCTGAACCTCAAATCTGGCGAGATCATTTCATTATTCGCCCCGGAACAGGAAAAGGCGGTGAGGGCCGGATTGGTTTATCCGCGCACGTCTTCCTGCCCGATCCGGGTCAAGAGCAGTCTTGGGCGAGAGGTGGTTCTGCCTGATCCAGGTGGTTGACCTAATAGATTCTCGCTTATTGCCGACTGTCGGGCGCCATCAGTGAGCGCAATCTGTCGGAGCGCTGCTCTAACCCCAAGTTCGGCACGGCGCAGAAAATCTCCTTCGTCACAATACGACGAGCGTCGTCTCTTTTTGCCGACCTCGCCAACCCGCCGCGACATTGATCCAGATCAAAGCCACCAATTCTAGAATATGAATAAAAATCCATATATTGGTGATGAATACTGCTGCGGGGCCCGTTTCACCAATAGGAGGGCGCTGGAGGTATTACAATGTCGACTTTCTACGAACGCCTGAGCCGTTCTGGCTACATGCCTCTGACGTTTGGCTAGCCCGGATCAACAACGAGGGAGCGTTGATGGTGGCAGCCCGACGGCGTGAAGCGCCATGAGTGCGCGCAATACGCTTTTTGGCCCATCCGCCTGGCAGGATGCGGCGTCCTACCGCTGGACCCTGACGCTGCCGCGCATGGCCTGGGCATGGGAATTTCTCCGGCGCAATCCCGCCTACCGCGCGGCTTGGCTCGAAGCCCGGCGCTCGCGCCGTGTCGTTCGTCTGGCACCGCGCGTCATGGTCATCGAAGCCGACGTAGCTGCGGTCGATGCCGCCGACTGGTGTTTACTTCCGCCCTTGGAAGATCCCGCGCGCGATGCGCGCCAGGCGTCCGTGTTTTGGGCGTCCGCGGATTGTCCGGCAGTGTTGCCGGTCCTGGCCGCACCGGGCGATGTGCACGGGGCTTGCAGCCCGCTTTTTCGGGCCAAGTACAAGTGCCGCATCGCTGTCTATATCGCCCCCGACGGACGCCAGCACGTCCTGTTTACCCATCATGGCCGGTCGATTCAGTTGGAAGTCGCCGGCCTTTCCATTTTCGCGGCCAGGCAACTCATGGCCGCAGTCGCGCCGCCCCATGACCGCTTCTCGTCCCATGTTCATACCATGAGGCGGCTGGCGGACTTGATAATCCATAACGACCTGCGGCCACAGCTCTATCCCACCTACGCGCAAAGCCGGCGCTTGGCGGAAGTCTTGCAGGCGCTCGATGGCTGGTTGCAGGGTGCAACCCATCGTGGGATCGCGGCGGGGCTGTTCGGCAAGGAACGCGCCGATCATATGTGGCGGCACCAGCGCCGCCATATGCTTGACCGCGTGCGCCGCGCGATCAAACGCGGGCGGGCGCTCATGAACGGCGGATACCGCCGGTTTCTCAAGTAAGATTGACGTGCGGCGATGCTGCCGCGTTCAGCCATGTACGCGATGGCTTTGAGGTTGAGGCCATAGCCTCCAACTCATTATTGATGACGACTTTCATGGCAGCAATCTTTGCACACTCCGTATTGAGCCCGTCAGACACCTAGAAAGGTTGGGCGTCCGTGCGTCCTGACGGCCGCGCCGGGCTCTATTCCGCGCACCAAGGCGCGCTCCACCGAGCCGTGTTCCCGCGTCTCGGCCCTGCGGGTGACGATCCCTGACGCAAGAGAGTCGTCCATCGCGCTGTCGCGCGATGAAGTTGTCTTGGTCCTGCCCCCGGAAGGCGGGTGTCGGCCCGCTCCCTTATAGACCCGTCCACTCGGCCGTCGACCCTCCGCTGCGCTCCGGGCGCTCCACTTCGTTCCGCCCTTCGGCTCCGGCCTCGCTGGGCCGGGTCTAACGGTCGCTTTCCGCCGCCACCCCCCTTCCGCGGGCAGGTGCGCGGTTTTGAAGAAAGGAAAGGACCATGAAACCGAAACACCAAGACCAAAGCCCCGGCCCGCAGCGGGCCAGCATTTATCAGGACGTGACCGACCGCATTGTTGCGGAGTTGGAGCAAGGCCGCGTGCCTTGGGTGCAGCCCTGGGGCGCTGCCAAAGCGGGCTTGGGACTGCCCAAGAACGCCGCCACCAGCCGCCAGTATTCCGGCGTGAACATCCTCATTTTGTGGGGAGCCGTCATTGATAAGGGTTTTCGCGGGCAAAACTGGCTGACCTTCCGCCAAGCCATGACGCTCGGCGGGTCCGTCCGCAAGGGCGAACGCGGCACCACCGTTTGTTATGCGGACAGGTTCATTCCCAAAGGCGAACCGGACCGCGCCGCCAAGACCGGCGACGACCCGGAAGCCGTGCCGTTTCTGAAACGCTTTACCGTGTTCAACGTCGATCAATGCGACGGCCTCCCCGAAACCGCCTTCGCGGGCATTGAACCGCTGCCCGAACGCGAAGCCATCCCGCACGCGGAAAGCCTTATCGCCGCGACCGGCGCGGATTTCCGTATCGGGGGCGCGCGGGCCTTCTATCAGAAGGTGGAGGACTTCATTCAAGTTCCGCCGCAGCCCGCTTTCTTCCAGCAGATTGATTACTACCGGACGTGCTTTCACGAACTCGGCCATTGGACGGGAAGCCCCAAGCGGCTGGCCCGCGACCATACGGGGCGTTTCGGTTCCCACGCTTACGCTCGCGAGGAATTGGTCGCGGAAATGTCATCGGCTTTCGTGTGCGCCGCGCTTGGCATCGTGCCGACTGTGCGCCATGCGGATTACCTCGGCTCATGGCTTGAGGTTCTGAAAGAGGATAACCACGCCATCTTCCGCGCCGCCAGTCAGGCCAGCAAGGCGGCGGATTTCATTCTCGCTTTCCAAGCGCAGCCGCAGACGCACGCGGCGGGAGTGGCCGCATGATCTTCATGCCAGACCACATCTTCGCGCGCTTGCTTGCCAACGGTCAGGCTTCGCTTGCCGATGATATTGACCATGTTCCGGCCGTCAAATTCTTCGACCCCTGCGGCGGGGCGGTGTGGCTCTTGACCGAAGCCCGCCCCGACGAGCCGGACATTCTGTTCGGCCTGTGCGACCTGGGCATGGGCTTCCCGGAACTTGGCTCCGTCCGCTTGTCCGAACTGAAAAGCATCAAGGGCCGTCTCGGCATCGGCCTTGAACGCGATTTCTTCTTTGCGCCGCGTTACCCGCTCTCGGTTTACGTCCACGCCGCACACTACGCGCGGCGCATTGTCGAGGATGACGCGGTTTTGGCCCGCGCCGCGCAAGACCTGGGCGTATCGCCATCCGCCGACCCCACGGTTTTGCCTTCCGACGAGGAAGGCGGATAGCCCGCCGCAGCTTCGCGGCATTTCCCTCACATCCCCCGAAAGGAAACACGTCATGCAACTTACCCATATCGCCATCGAGAACCTGTCCATATCCGCGCTCAACATGCGTCATAGCAAACGCGCGCCGGATATTTCCGACATTCTCCCGAGCGTGCGGACGCGCGGTGTCCTGGTGCCGCTGCTGGTGCGGCCCAACGGCACCGGCAGCACGTATGAAATCGTCGCCGGGCGGCGGCGGTATTTCGCCGCCAAGGCCGCAGCCGAGGAAAAGGGCGCGGCGGTCCCGCTGCCGTGCGCCGTCATGGAGGACGGCGACGACGCGGACGCCCTGGAAGCCTCTTTGATCGAGAACATCGCCCGTCAGGAGGCCGACGAAATGACGCAATACGAGGTGTTCACGCGCCTCATCGTGAAGGAAGGCCGCAGCATCGAGCAGATCGCCGCGACCTTCGGGTTGACCGAGCGCCAAGTCCAGCAGCGGCTTGCGCTCGGCAACCTTCTCCCGAAAATCCGCGATGCCTACCGCGCGGAGCAGATCGACGCGGACACCATTCGTTATCTGACGATGGCGACCAAGCGCCAGCAGGGCGAATGGCTTAAGATGTTCGAGGCCGACGACGCGCCGTTCGGCCACGGCGTCAAGCAATGGCTATTCGGCGGCACCAGCATCCCGACCAAGGTGGCCCTGTTCTCGCTTGAGGATTATGCGGGTCAGATCACGGCGGACCTGTTCGGGGAGGACAGCTATTTTACCGACCCGGACCTGTTCTGGCAGAAGCAGAACGAGGCCATTGCCGCGCGCCGGGACGCCTATCTTGAAGCGGGCTGGACGGCAGTTGCCATTCTGGAACCGGGGCAGACCTTCAATGCCTGGGAACACGAAAAGACCGCGAAGAAAAAGGGCGGCAAGGTGTTCGTCGCCGTGTCCCATCGCGGCGAAGTGAATTTCTATGAGGGCTATGTGACGCGCAAGGAAGCGCAGCGCGCCGCCCGCAAGGCCGAGAAGGAAACCCCCGACGCGGGCGAAACCGAGAAGGCCAGCACGCCCGAAGTCACCGGGGCGATGCAGACCTATATCGACCTGCACCGCCACGCCGCCGTCCGCGCGAAGCTGGCGGACGATACCGGCGTGGCGCTCAGGCTCATGGTCGCGCTCGCCATTGGCGGCTCACGGCTGTGGAGCGTGAAGCCCGAACCGCAGCGGTCGGGGCGTGAAGAAACCGACGCCAGCGTGAAGGCCAGCGCCGGTCAGATCGTCTTTGAAGAACGGCGCATGGAAGCCCTGGCGCTGCTCGGTCTGCCAGAAGGTTGCGGGCTGGTATCAGGCCATGCGGAGTCAACGGCGGTGATCTTCGCGCGGCTTCGGGACTTGCCGCACAAGGACGTGATGCGCGTCCTTGCCGCCGTCATGGCCGACTCCCTGGAAGCCGGAAGCGCACTGGTGGAAGCGGTCGGCGTCCATTTGCAGGTGGATTTGCATAAGACTTGGACGCCCGATGATGCGTTCTTTGACCTGTTGCGGGACAAGTCTGTGGTCAACGCGATGGTCGCGGAGATCACCGGGAAGGCGGTCGCCAACGGCAATGTCGCCGCCACCGGCAAAGTGCAGAAGCAGATTATCCGTGATTGTCTCGCGGGCACGAATGGCCGCGAGAAGGTGACAGGGTGGTTGCCGCGCTGGTTCGCGTTCCCGGTTCAGACCTACCGCAAGGAC
>JADZAK010000137.1 GCA_020852595.1 Rhodospirillaceae bacterium | reverse complement strand
TTCGGGACCTATTACATCGGGGACTGGATCCTGGGAGGCGAGGCCTCGTCAAACCCGGATTTCATCAATATGTTTAGGCATCTCACGGAAGCGGTGATGACGCGCGACATGGAACTTTTCGCCGAAAGCATTTGGCCGGTTTTGCAGCCGATGGCGGTGGGCAGCGTGCCGCTCGCGCTCGCGGTGGGTTTTACGACCTACCTCGTCCTCGAGCCGTTGATCCGCGCCATGCGCCTCGAACGGGCGCTGCGCTTCAAGACGTCGCCGCATCATCCCAAAGGCCCCCCCAAAGGACCCTTATGACGCCCCGTTCCCGCAATCGCCTTCGCCTCGGTGTGAACGTCGATCACGTTGCGACGGTCCGTAACGCGCGCGGCGGCGCCCATCCCGACCCGGTGCGCGCGGCGCTGCTCGCGGTCGAGGCGGGCGCCGACGGGATCACGGCGCATCTGCGCGAAGACCGGCGGCATATTTCCGACGCCGACATCGAAGCCTTGATGCGCGATCTCGCCGTGCCCCTGAATCTCGAAATGGCCGCGACCGCGGAGATGCTCGCCATCGCGCTCCGTCATAAACCGCACGCGGTCTGCCTCGTGCCGGAAAAGCGCCAGGAACGCACGACCGAAGGCGGGCTGGACGCCGCGGGTGGGCACAACCACCTCGCGCCGTTCGTGAGCAAACTGTCGGACGCGGGCATCCGCGTCTCGCTGTTCATCGAAGCCGATCCGCGCCAGCTCGACGCCGCGCGGTCCATGGGCGCGCCGGTCGTTGAACTTCACACAGGCTCCTACTGCGAGGCCGAGGGGGCCGCACGGAGCGCGCTTTTGAAACGCATCGAGGACGCGGCGGCCTACGCTCACAATGCCGGGCTCGAGTGTCACGCCGGGCATGGGCTCAGCTATGAGACGGTGGGCCCGGTCGCCGCGATCCCGGCCATTGCCGAACTCAATATCGGCCACTTCCTGGTGGGCGAGGCGATCTTCACCGGTTTTGCGGCATCGATCCGGCGCATGCGCGAGGCCATGGATGCGGCCCGCCCACGATGATCATCGGCATCGGCAACGATCTGATCGACATCCGCCGCATCGAGAAGACCCTCGCGCGGTTCGGGGACCGCTTCGTCAACCGGATCTATACCGAGGTCGAGAAGCGCAAAGCCGAACGGCGCAAGGGCGCCGGCCATGCCTATGCCGCCACGCTCGCCAAACGTTACGCGGCCAAGGAGGCCGCCTCCAAAGCCTTGGGGACCGGGTTCCGGGCCGGGGTGTTCTGGCGCGATCTCGGTGTTGTGAACGAACCCTCGGGGAAGCCGACCATTGTGATGACCGGCGGCGCCGCGCAGCGCCTTCGGTCCCTGATCCCGGCCGGCATGCGCCCCCAGATCGCGCTCACGATCACGGACGAATACCCCATGGCCGAGGCCCTGGTGATCATTTCCGCGGTCCCGGATGCGAGGTAACTCAATTCCGGCGCAGGGTTGGAGATATTCACCCGTGACCCATTCCCTTGACTTTAGGGGCTGCCGCTGGCTTCATCCGGCCCTTCCGCGCCCCGGTCACGGCTGGGGGCGATGGTCCAACACCCCATGACGAGATCCGGTATCAGCAGTATGAGCGCGAAAAAGCAGGAAGGTCTTGGCGAGACCTTGCTCACGGTTGTGTACGCGGTGCTGATCGCCCTGGTGATCCGGACCTTCGCGTTCGAACCCTTCAATATCCCCTCGGGTTCCATGATCCCGACCCTTCTGGTCGGGGATTATCTTTTCGTCTCCAAATACTCCTACGGCTACAGCAAACACTCCTTTCCGTTGAGCGCCGCGCCGTTCTCCGGCCGCATTCTGGAATCGGTCCCGCAGCGCGGCGACGTGGTGGTTTTCAAGACGCCGGCGGACGACAAAACGGATTTCATCAAGCGGGTGATCGGCCTGCCGGGCGATACGATCCGCATGCAGGACGGACGTCTGTTCATCAATGGCCAGCTGGTCGAGCGCCAGCGCGTGGATGATTACACCTATCGCGACACCTACGGCAGCGTGGTGCGCTTCACACTGTTCACCGAGACTCTTCCCGGCGGCAAACAACACCCGATCCTGGAAGCCGGCGATCATGGCCAGTACGACAACACGTCCGAGTATAAGGTGCCCGAAGGGCACTACTTCATGATGGGCGACAATCGCGACAACTCGCTCGACAGCCGCGCCGACGTCGGTTTCGTGCCTGCTGAAAATCTGGTCGGTCGCGCGGAGTTCATCTTCTTCTCGACCGATGGCTCGGCGCGCCTGTGGGAGATCTGGCGCTGGCCGTTCGCGATGCGCTTCGAGCGCTTCTTCAACGGCATCCACTAGGACCGTGTCCACCCGCCATCATCCCTTGGAAGAGGTTCTGGGACATCGGTTCCAGGACCCCGGTCTGCTGACTCTCGCGCTGACGCATCGCGGCGCGCTCGGATCGGGCCGCGGTAAATCCAATACCATCGGCAACGAACGGTTGGAGTTTCTGGGCGACCGGGTGCTCGGGCTCGTGATCGCGGAAGTGCTCTTGCAGAAGTTCCCGGAGGAAAATGAAGGCGCGCTGGCGGCCAGGCTCGCGGCCCTGGTGAGCGCGGTGGAACTGACGCGCGTGGCGGAGGCCATCAGCCTTTCCGGTCATCTCAAGATCGCCCCCACGCAGAAACTGGACCCCGCGGCGACGGCCGTGCTGGCCGACGCCTGCGAGGCGATGATCGGGGCTTTGTATCTGGATGGAGGCCTCGCAAAGGCCGCCGCCTTCATCACCAAACACTGGGCGCCGGCCATGGACACCAACGCCGGGCCGCCCAAGGATCCGAAAATGGCGCTGCAGGAATGGGCGCAGGGGCGAGGCTTGCCGCTTCCGGCGTATAAGGATGTCGAAGCCTCGGGGCCGGCGCATGCGCCGTCGTTTACAATGAGCGTGACCGTGGAGGGTTATC
The DNA here is from genome assembly GCA_020852595.1 of Rhodospirillaceae bacterium. GTDB lineage: Bacteria > Pseudomonadota > Alphaproteobacteria > Rhodospirillales > Rhodospirillaceae > SHVO01. Next base: position 10,095 of record JADZAK010000137.1, on the reverse strand, counting down.
CGCAAGCCATCGGGAAAGGGCGCACGAAGCGTCTTGCTACCCAGGCGGCCGCCGCCACGCTGCTTGCGCAACTCATCGAGAAGAAGACATGACGCAAGACACTGAAGGCGAGCGCGAGACGACACGGTGCGGTTTTGTGGCCGTGGTCGGCGCGCCGAACGCCGGAAAATCGACGCTGGTGAACGCGCTGGTCGGCGCGAAGGTCAGCATCGTTTCGCCGCGCGTTCAAACGACGCGCACGCTGGTGCGCGGCATCGCGATGTTCGGCGCCGCGCAGGTCGTATTCGTCGATACCCCGGGGATTTTCCAGCCCAAGAAGCGCTTCGAGCGCGCGATGGTCGCGGCCGCCTGGGCCGGCGCGGCCGACGCTGAAATCGTGCTTCTGGTCGTCGATGCGGTGAAGGCGGGCAAGCCGAACGGCGAAGAAGACACCGACCGCATCGTCGCGGACCTCAAGGCCTCGAACCGCAAGGCGCTGCTGGCGCTCAACAAGGTCGATCTCGCCGACAAGGGCAAACTTCTGGAACTGGCGCAGCGCCTCGACGCGAGCGGCGTCTTTACCGAGATTTTCATGGTTTCCGCTCTCACGGGCGACGGCCTTGAACGCATCCGCGAAGCGCTGGCGGGCCTGGTGCCGGCGGGCCCGTGGCTGTTCCCCGAGGACGAAGTGACGGACATGCCGTCGCGTCTTCTCGCGGCCGAAGTCACGCGTGAAAAGCTCTTCCTGAACCTCAAGCAGGAATTGCCCTACTCCTGCGCGGTGGAAACCGAACGCTGGGAAGAAAAGCAGGACGGCAGTCTCCGGGTCGAGCAGGTGATTTACGTCACGCGTGAAAGTCACCGTCCCATCGTCCTCGGCAACGGCGGTCAGCGCATCAAGACCATCGGCGCCTCGGCCCGCCGGGAACTCGAGGAAATGTTCGATCGGCGCGTTCATCTGTTCCTGCACGTAAAAGTGAACGAACGGTGGAACGAAGACCGCTCGCTCTATGCGGCCTGGGGGCTCGACTTCAACGCCTAAGTCCGCTTTGATGCGGGCCAGGGGAGCCGTCGTCGAGCGGGGAGCCGAGAGTGGCTGTTTTTGGGGTGTTGTGTTTTGTCGTGGGGGTCGTCGCCCTCGCGCTTCTTGTGATCCGGCGCGGGCGCAACCTGCCGCAGCGCGGCCTCGATCACCTTCTGGTCTTCCTCGGAACCGCCGGCGTCATCGTAGGCCTCGGCGTGATCTTCATGCGCTTCACGTAACGCGGCGTTAATTAAGTATACTGTCCCCGCAACTAGTTTCGGGGACAGTATACTTAATTGGAGGGCGCGAAGACCCGTTCCTCGCCCTGAAAGGGGGAGGTGAGGAGGGGGGCGTTTTTCTGTTTCTAGATTCTGCGGTTCTTTCAAAGAAAGGCACGGAACAACATAGGTTCCGATTTTTCGCGCGCCCCTCTAAACTTCCGCCATGGCCATCAGTTGGGAAGATCACGGCATCGTGCTGGCGGCGCGCCGCTTGGGCGAACACGACGCCATCGTCAGTCTTCTGACCGAGGGCCAGGGCCGCCATGCCGGTGTCGTGAAGGGCGGGAGCGGCAAGACCGCGCGCGCGCTCCTCCAGTCCGGAAACGTCGTGAAGGCAGGCTGGCGCGGCCGTTTGGATACCCACATCGGCACCTATACCTTGGAGCCCGTGCATAATTTCGCGGCCGGCGCTTTGTCCTCGCCCGCCGCGCTGGCCGGACTCACCGCGCTTTGCGCCATGGTCGAGACGGCCTTGCCCGAGCGCGAGCCTCACGGCGCGGTCTATCGTCACACGCTCGGTCTTTTGCAGCACCTCGGCGCGCCGGGCTGGGAGGCGGAATACGTGCTCTGGGAAATGGAGTTGCTGCGCGACATGGGCTACGGGCTCGATCTGCGCAGTTGCGCGGCGACGGGCGTCACGGAGGATCTCGTTTATGTATCGCCCCGCAGCGGGCGGGCGGTCTCGCGCGGGGCGGGCGCGCCTTATGTGGATAAGCTCTTCGCGCTCCCGCCGTTCCTGAAAAGCGAACAGGCCCATGTCGGCGACGCGGATATCGTGCAAGGGCTGGCCCTGACGGGCTATTTCTTCGAAGCGCATGTCTTTGGCCCCCACCGCCGGAAAATGCCGGCGTCGCGCGTGAGATTCGCCGAGAGGTTCAAAATCTAAACGCTGATATGGCTTTTTTGATCTGGATCGCTATTCTCTCGCCCGCATGGCAAAAAAACCGACCGCTTCCGCCCCCATCATTGAAGACATCCGTCCGACGCCGCTGGCCGAGGCCTTGGGGGAACGCTATCTCGCCTACGCGCTCTCGACGATCGTCTCCCGCTCGCTGCCCGATGTGCGCGACGGCTTGAAGCCCGTCCACCGGCGCATCCTTTACGCCATGCGTCAGCTGCGCCTGGATCCGAACGGCGGATTCAAGAAGTGCGCGCGTGTCGTCGGCGACGTGATCGGTAAATATCACCCGCACGGCGACGTCGCGGTCTATGACGCTCTGGTGCGTCTCGCCCAGGAATTCGCGGTGCGCTATCCGCTGGTCGAAGGCCAAGGCAACTTCGGCAACGTCGACGGCGATAACGCCGCCGCCATGCGATACACCGAAGCCAAACTGACGCCCTACGCCCAGGCTCTCATGGAAGGCCTGGACGAAGACGCCGTCGATCTTCGTCCGACCTATGACGGCGAGGAGAGCGAGCCCGTCGTCATGCCGGCGGCCGTGCCGAATCTCCTCGCGAACGGCTCCGCCGGGATCGCGGTCGGTATGGCCACCAACATCCCGCCGCACAACCTCGGCGAAATTTGCGATGCGCTGTTGCACCTGATCAGGACGCCGAAGGCGCAGATCGCGACATTGGTCGATCTGATGCCCGGCCCCGATTTCCCGACGGGCGGTATCCTGACCGAAGCGCGTGAAACGATCGTCGAGGCCTATCGCACGGGCCGCGGATCCTTGCGCGTGCGCGCCCGCTGGCAGGAAGAGAAGCTCGATCGCGGCCAGTACCAGATCGTGATCACCGAGATTCCGTATCAGGTTCAGAAAGCGAAGTTGATCGAGCGCGTGGCCGCGCTGATGGAAGAAAAGAAGCTTCCGTTCCTGGCCGATATCCGCGACGAGTCGACCGAAGAAGTGCGCATCGTCCTGGAGCCGAAGTCGCGTACGGTCGAGGCCGAGCAGCTCATGGAGCAGCTCTTCCGCCAGACCGACCTCGAGATCCGCTTCGGCCTCAACATGAACGTGCTCGGCGCGGACGGAATCCCGCGCGTCATGGATCTGCGCGAAGTCCTGCAGTCCTACCTCGATCATCGTCAGGTCGTGCTCGTGCGCCGGTCCAAGCATCGCCTGGCCGAGATCGAACGCCGCCTCGAGATCCTTGAAGGCTATCTGATCGCCTACCTGAACCTCGACGCGGTGATCAAGATCATCCGCACCGAGGACGAGCCCAAACCTGTTTTGATGAAGCGCTTCAAGCTCACGGACATGCAAGCCGAAGCCATTCTCAACATGCGTCTGCGTTCGTTGCGCAAGCTCGAGGAAATGGAGATCAAGTCCGAGCACAAGTCGCTTTCGGACGAGCGCAAGGAAATCAACGCGCTGCTCAAAGACGAAGACAAGCAGTGGCAGACGATCGCCTGGCAGATCAAGGAAACCAAGAAGCAATTCGGTCAGGCCACGCCGCTGGGCAAGCGCCGCACCACCTTGGGCGAGGCGCCGAGCGCCGTGATCGTGCCGATCGAAGCGCTGGTCGAGAAGGAGCCCGTGACGGTCGTGCTTTCGGCCAAGGGCTGGATCCGCGCCATGAAGGGGCACAAGGACGATGTTCTGGCCGGCGGCGGCGACCTGAAATTCAAGGAAGGCGACGCTTTCCAGGCCGCGGTGAAAGCGGAGTCGACGGACAAGATCCTGTTCTTCGGCTCCGACGGCCGTTTCTACACGGTGGCCGCCGACCGCTTGCCCCTCGGCCGCGGCTTCGGTGAACCGATCCGCCTGCTGGTCGATCTGCCGAACGACGCCGAGCTTCTGACAATGCGCGTCTATAACCGCGAGGAGAAATTCCTGGTCGTGTCCTCCGAAGGGCGCGGCTTCATCGTGCCCGCCGAACAGGTTTTCGCGCAGACGAAGAACGGCAAGCAGTGCCTCAACCTCGCCGAAGGCGAGAAGGGACGTGTCTGCGCCTTGCTTCCGGGGACCTCCGGCGGCGGCGGCGATCTGCTCGGCAAGCCGGGGGATTCCGTCGCGATCATCGGCCAGAACCGCAAGCTTTTGATCTTCCCGCTCGGCGAAGTCCCGGAAATGGCGCGTGGGCGCGGCGTGATCCTGCAGAAGTACAAGGACGGCGGCTGCGCCGACGCGAAAGTCTTCAACTACAAGGAAGGCCTGTCGTGGAAGTCCGGCGACCGCGAGCGCGTGGAGACGGACCTCAAGGACTGGCGCGGCGAACGTGCGCAAGCCGGCCGCCTGCCGCCCAAGGGCTTCTCGCGCGACGACCGCCCCTTCAGCGGCTAGTCTTCCCAGCGGCTAATCCTCTCGCGCCGCGGGAACAGCTTAAAAGTTCCCTGGATTTTTGCGCGCCGCGCGGGTGGCGGCGCGGCAACTCTTTTCTAATTTGCGCGTTGCAGAAAACATGAGGTCCGCCGCCGTTGATGTGGGGCGGTTCCTGCCAAACGCGTGAAGTGGAGAGGAAGAGACCGCGCGCGATCTTCGTTTGTCACTGCGCCGCATGCTCGTCCGTAGGGACGCGGCAGGCCTGGCAGACGATACGCGGGCCGTCCTTCGAGCCAGCGTCAATGCTCAAAAAACCGGCCGACAAGTCATGCAGCATGCGGGTTCCGCCCGCACCGCCGTCCACCCGGATCGCCGAACCGGCCCGCGCGCAGGCGGGGCATGTCAGCATTATCCTGCGATTGTCCGGTCCCATAATCCACCGCGCGCACTTCACACGCTTTTGGCGAGCGAACCGCGTCTCCTCAGAGGTGCCGCTTACTCACGGCGCAGACAGTCTTAGCATTGAGCCACCGCCACAAACCTTAACCTACGACAATGTTCGACTCTCCACCTTGGGCTAGTTTTTGGGCGGGGCTTAGGGGAATTCACCAGACGGCGTGTGGCGCAGCGAGCGCGGCGGCGTGCCCTTATGACTGTTGATAGGCACGTTATGTCGAATGCATTCGTTCGTAGACTTGAGAGCGTGGAACGGCTTACGAAAATTGAGCGCCAGGCGCTCGCCGACGCGACCAAGAACGTCCAGAAAGTGGGCCCACGCCGCCCTATTCTGGGCGAGGGGCAGCGCAATGTCGGCGCGCATATCATCCTGTCCGGCCTGGCGTGCCGTTACCGCATCCTCGAGGACGGCAGCCGCCAGATCACGGACTTTCTCGGTCCCGGCGACCTGTGCGAGTGTGAACACATGGTCGGCGCCGACAGCGGCTATAGCATCGCCGCCTTGTCGCCGTGCACCTACACGCATATCGACCATCCCTCGCTGGCCGCGCTGATGGAAAAATATCCGCGCATCGGGCGCGGGCTGTGGTCGCTCACGCTCATCAACGAAGGTGTCCTGCGGGAATGGCTGGCGAACGTCGGCCGCCGCCCGGCGGTCCGCCGCGTGGCCTATCTGATGTCCGAGCTGTGCTTCCGCTTGCAGAACGCCGACGCGCCGCGGCCGAGCAGCTGTGCGTTGCCGCTGACGCAAATCGATCTCGCCGACGCAACCGCGCTTTCACCGGTGCATATCAACCGCGTCCTGGGCCGCCTGCGTGAGAAGCGCCTGGTGAGCCTGCAGCGCCGGTCGATCATCGTGAAGGACACCGAGGGGCTCATGTCCTTCGCCGAGTTCTCGGGCAACTACATCCCGCGGTCTCCGGCGGGCTAGTCCCGCGCGCGCCGCGCGCGTGTTTTCTGTTTTTTACGCAACAGAAAACGACCCACATCTTTTTCCCTCCCCTGAAAGGGGAGGGACAGGGAGGGGTCGTTTTAATGGTTACGCCTTAAATCCTTGACAAAAAATGCCCTCAAGGCGCATGCTCATAAATGTACCGTGGGCCTTTGGTGCCCAATCTCCCAAAGCTGAAATCTGAAAAACCCGCCCGCCTCCCGCGCGCGGGTTTTGTGCATTGCCCCGGGTATTTGGGACCCGGGTATTTGGCCGGGTGCCTGATGCGGCCGCAATCACACCGGGTGCGATTGAATTTTCAGCAGAAAAATGCGAGGCCGAAAAAATCGCCTGCGGTTCATGCGGTTGATGCGGACGAGGCAAAAACCTTGTCCGCTCAAGCGCTTCGGCCGGCTCTCTCATGCGGACCTGCATGCGGACGGCCTGCGGACGAACAAAATCGTCGTCCTCGGGCTTGACGCGCGTCCGATGACGCCGGCGGTGGGCTCCCGATCCTCGGCGACGACAACGATTACGACGATCTGGTCGTCACCTTCCGCCGCGATATCGTTCCGGAACCCGGCGCGCTCGGTCTGTTCGGCATTGCGCTTCTGGGCTTCGCCGGCCTGATGCGCCGCCGTTTTTTTGGCCGCTTGCGAAGGGGTCAGTCCGGCGAATCCACGCGCTGCCAGCCATTCGGTCCCAGACATTCGAGCGGCTGGAAGCGCGCCTTGTAAGCCATCTTCGCGCTGTTGACGATCCAGTAGCCGAGGTAGGCGTAGGGAAGCTCGAGTTTGCGCGCCTGTTCGATCATCCACAGCACCACATAGTTGCCGAGGCCGTCGCGCGCGCCGTTGGCTTCGAAGAAGCTGTACACCGCCGACAGGCCGTCGCTCGTGCGGTCGGTCAGGCATACGGCGATCAGGACGCCGGCCCGGTCGCGGAACTCCACCATGAAGGTATCGATGGGGCTGTCCTCGACCATGGCGCTGTATTCGTAGAAGCCCATCAAGGCCATGTCGCTGCCGGCATGGCGCGACTGCTGGTAGCGGGCGAAAAGTTCGTACTGCTCGGTGGTCGCGCGCGCCGGAACCCGCGTGGCGACCAAGTCTGAATTCTCGCGCCAGATCCGGGCGAGCGAGCGCTTGCGGCTGAATTCCTTCACCACCACGCGGACGGGCACGCAGGCTTTGCAGCCGGGGCAGGCCGGGGCATAGGCGATCGAGTGGCTGCGGCGGAAGCCGGACCGGGCCAGGGCCTCGTGCAGGGTTTCCGCGCCGGGGCCGGAAAGCTCGGTGACGAGCTTGCGCTCCAAACGGTCAGGCAGGTACGGGCACGGCAGGGGCGCCGTGGTGAAAAAGAACTGTGGCCGTTTAAGAGGTGTATGGTCCATGACCCGCGTTACCTGCGGCCTAGTGTGGAGGGCCGTTTCATTCCTGGCAAGCGCGGTAACGCCCGGGAAAACAAGGGTGTTCCGGGGGTCACGATTTTGTTAGGGCGTCGGCGGGGCGAGGGTCTCGCCGGGGGCGCCGTTGGTGGGCGCGGACTGTGTCGCCTTCTCGAGGAAGTTCGGGAGGCGGTCGAAGGTGTCGGCCCTCACGTCCTCGGCGCGCAGCAGGACGATGGAAACGCGGCGGTTGCGCGGCGAGCGGAGCTGCGCGCGGTCCAGCGGCTCACGGTCCGCGACGCCGACGACTTTACCTATTTGACGGTCATCGATGCCGCCTTCGAGCAGCACGCGGCGGGTGGCGAGGGCGCGGTCGGACGACAGTTCCCAGTTGGTGTAGCCCGACGGGTCGACCGCGGTCGATGGGTCCGTGTGGCCGGTGATGCTCACCTTGTTGGGCATCTTGCGGATGACTTGCGCGACCTGTTTCAGGAGGTCCTTGCTGCGCTGATACATATTCGCGCTGCCCGGCTCGAACATATCGACCTTGTCTTGATCCATCAGCTGGATGCGCACGCCTTCGGGCGTGTTGTCGACCATCAGGCTGGCGGCGAGGGGGGCGAGATCGGGCACGCCGCTGATCTGTTGCTTGAGCTGGTTTTGAACCTGCTCGAATTCTTTCTGTTCCTTGGCTTCCTGCGCCGCCTTGATCGCTTCTTCGTCGACACGCGCGCTTTCCGCGGGGTCCGTGAGGTCCGAGCCGCCGGAACCGATCGAGGGCGGCGGCAGGACGACCGCGGCGGTGGAACCGGTCTGGCTTTGCGAAGCGCCTTCGCCGATGGCCTGGCCGCCGAGCATGCCGCCGGCGCCGCTTTCGCGGGTCGAGGCGGCGATCGGGGTGAAGTAGTCGGCGACGCCGTTGAGCTGCTGTTCGGTCACGGCGTTGAGCAGCCACAGGAGCAGGAAGAAGGCCATCATCGCGGTCACGAAGTCGGCGTACGCAACCTTCCACGCGCCACCATGGTGGCCGTGTCCGCCTTTCTTGATCCGCTTGATGATGATCGGCGCGCCGTCTTTACCGCCGGCGCCGCCGCCAAAATCCGGCCGTTCAGCCATACCCCAAACCCGCTACTGCCTGGCCCGCCTAACCTATTAAGCGACAGGCTATTTCACGCCCCAAAGCTTAACGGACAATTTAGATGGTCCGGGCCCAGGCGACAAGGCAGCCGAAGACGGGAAAAATCGCCGTTTTACGGGCTGGGCTGGAGGGTTAGGCGCCGGGCGCCGTCCGCCTCCGCCGGGGCCGTGAAATACCGGCCTTCGGCCCAGGGGCCCAAAAGCGAGCCGTAATCCTTCGACAAAAGGTGCCCGGACTGTCCGCCGGCCAGGGCGAAGCGGGACTGGGCGAGATCGTTCAGCTCGTAAATCGCCCGCAGACTCGCACCGTGGAAGTGCCGGAATGGACGCGCGGAGGTCGACGAGGCGAAGGTGCCCCGGTTCACCGTGAAGCCGTCGCCGCCGGTCGAGATGCGCAGCAGGCCCAACTCATTGATCAGCGGGAAATTCTCGAACAGCAGATGACCGAAGGTCGCCTGATGGAAATCGCCCCAGCGCAGATCGTCCGGCGTGCCCCTGGTCTCCAGCCAGTCGACCGTCTGCGACCATGCGGTTGAAACTTGCGCGTCGCAGGTTTCCGGTTCCGCCGTGGTGAGGTCGTCGCACCAGGCCTGGTCCGTGGTCAGGATCGTGCGCAGGAGTTCCGGCCGCACGCCGCCGAAATAACGCATCATGTCGCCGAGATCGTCGGCGAGGATTTGTGTCTTCAGGCGTTCGATCCACACCGCGAACATCAGGGGCTCGAGACGGCCGGCATCCGTTTTGCCGTCCCAGGCTTTCAGACGTTCGAGCAGGTCACGTTCCTGCGGCGTCTTGCCGGCGGCGCGCGCGGTCATGAGCGGCAGCATCTCGCGCGCCATGACGGACACGATGTCGAGTTGCAATGCCGCCGTCGCATCGGGGGTAACGATTTTTTCGGTCGACAGCACGTCGGCGATGCGCATGGCGCGGTAGGAGTCCGGCCACTGCGCGGCGAGGAGGTGCGGATAGGTGTCGCCCACCATCTTGTTGTTGGCGTTGATGATGACGTCGGCGTCGGTTCCCGCGACATGCGGCAGTTCGTCGAACGGAATCCATCCCGTCCAATCGTGCGAGCCGTCCCAGCCCGGCACGGGCGTCATGCCGTTTCCGGCTTTGCGCATCGGCACGCGGCCCGGCGCCACATACCCCATGGCGCCCGTGCGGTCGGCGAACATCATGTTCTGGTGCGGCGCATGGAACAGGTGAATCGCCGCGATGAACGCGGGCACGTCCTTCGCGTGGTTCATCCCGTAGACGCCGTCGGCCGAGCGGTCTTCCGGCGCGAACAGCGCGGCGGACAGCGACAGCGCATAAGGCTCCGGGATCAGATCGTTCATTCCGGCCGGCCGGCGCAGGATATCGGTGACGATGGGGCCGTGGCGGCTTTCGCGCACCGTCAAGCTGACCGGATCGCCGAAGCGCACGGTGATGGTCTCTGCGCGCTCCGTGAATGCGCGCGGGTCGTCGGGCGTTTCGTAGGAACCCCCGTCGGGGGTCAGCTTCTCGATGAAAAGATCGCTGGTGTCGCTATGCGTCGTCGTCAGGCCCCACGCGACATCGGCGTTGTGGCCGAGCATGTGCAACGGCACGCCGGGCACGGTCGCGCCGAAGATCTCAAGTCCCGGCGCTTTGAGGCCCGCGAAGTACCAGACGCTCGGGGCCTGAAAGCCAAGATGCGGATCGTTGGCGAGGAT